>CACJZM010000003.1 GCA_902597895.1 uncultured Pelagibacteraceae bacterium | reverse complement strand
TAACTTTGTTATAGTTAATGGAGAAAATGCTGCAGATAATGGATTGGGAATAACAGAAAAGATAACAAATCAATTATTTGATAGTGGTGTTCAAGTAATTACAACTGGTAATCATGTTTGGGATCATAAAGAAACAGCCGAATTAATCGAAAATGAGAAAAGGTTATTACGTCCTAATAATTTATCTTCCGCTTATCCAGGCAGTGGATTTGAAATTTTTAAAACTGATGGAGTAAGAATAGGAGTACTAAATTTAATGGGCAATGTTTTTATGAAAAAATGTGATGATGTATTTGAAAACTCAACGAATTTTATTAATAAGTATAAGCTAAAAGAAGATTTTGATTTTCTAGTTGTAGATTTTCATGGAGAAATAACAAGTGAAAAAATGGCTATAGGACATCTATTTGATGGTAAAGCAACTCTAGTTGTAGGAACCCACACTCATGTTCCAACAAATGATGCGAGAATTTTATCTAAAGGTACAGCATATCAAACAGATGCTGGAATGTGCGGTGATTATAATTCTGTAATTGGCATGGATAAAAGTAACTCATTAAATCGTTTTATGAAAAAAAATTCTGTCAAACATTTTCCTTCTGAGGGAGAAGCAAGTTTATGTGGTGTAATTGTTACTTGTAATCCTAAAAATGGATTGGCGGAAAAGATAGAAAGCTTCATACAGGGGGGCGAACTATCAAAATAGTAATTTAATATGGCAGGTCACTCACATTGGGCAGGAATTAAGCACAAGAAAGGTAGAGCTGATAAATTAAGATCTAATTTATTTTCTAAACTTTCAAGAGAAATAACAGTTGCAGCTAAACTTGGAGATAAAGACCCAGGTATGAATTCTAGATTAAGATCAGCTATACAATCTGCAAAATCAGCAAATATGCCTAAAGATAACATTCAAAGAGCGATTGATAAATCTGAATTAAACTCTGGTAGTAATTATGAAAATATTAGATATGAAGGATTTGGTCCCCACAATACTGCAGTAATAGTCGAAACTCTTACTGATAACAAAAATAGAACAGCATCAAATCTAAGAGCAATATTTCAAAAAAATGGTGGTAACCTAGGAACATCTGGTTCTGCATCACATAATTTCAATCAAGTAGGTGTAATAAAAATTCCTAAATCAGAGATATCAGATGAAAAAATTTTTGAAATAGCAGCAGAAAGTGGAGCAAAAGAATGTATCTCTAGGGAAAATTTTCATGAAATACAATGTGAAAAAATAGTATTTATACGGTAAAAAAAACCTTAGAAAAAAATATTTCTAATTTTATATCAACAGATATAGAGTGGATATCCATTAACAATATAAAACTTTCATCAATTTCTAAAGAGGATTTAATCAATTTTCTTGATATTTTAAATGAAGATGATGATGTACAAAATGTATTCACAAATGTTATCTTGTAAAAAAATATGCTTATAATTGGTATTGATCCTGGAATTTCTGGTGCAATATGTTTTTTTCAAAACGGAGAAATTACAGATGTAATTGATATGCCGTCTATGGCTGACGGTAAAAAAAATAAAAGACAAATTAACAGTCAACAAGTTTTCAATGAAGTTTCAGAAAGAATTATTAATATCCCCAAAAAAGAAATAATAGTTGTAATTGAACAAGTTTCAGCTATGCCAGGTCAAGGTGTAACCAGTATGTTTAATTTTGGACAATCTTTTGGAGTTTTAAAAGGCATTTGTTCAGCTATGCAGCTTTCAATGTATTTTGTAAGACCAGCAAAATGGAAAAAGTATTATGGTTTAATAAAAACAGAAAAGGATGCAAGCAGAACGAAAGTTATAGAAATTTTTCCATACATATCAAACAAACTTTCCAAAAAAAAAGATTCAAATAAAGCAGACGCTATTTTAATAGCTAATTTTTTTAATAATACGTACCAAAAAGCTGAATAATTGTAGTTTTTTTAAGTCAAATTGATGACACATTTTAGTGTGAAACACGTTTAATGGAAGCAGATATAACATCTCAAGCAGCAGGATTAGCTGGTGCTACTGATTTTTCAATTTTAAGCTTATTCTTAAGAGCTGATATTATTGTTAAGTCAGTAATAGTAATTCTAATTGCAGCATCGATATATTCATGGGCAATAATAATTGAAAAAATTAAATTATTTAGAAAAATTAATCTAAGCTCTGAAGAATTTGAGAGCAAGTTTTGGAAGTCAAAATCAGCAGAGACTTTTTATAATAGTTTGCCTGCAAATCTAGATGATCCTATGGCAAATCTTTTTAAAGATACAATGCAAGTCGTAATTAAATCTAGATCAAGATCTAATTTAAGTGAAAGACTTAATAACATCCTTGAAGTCAACATAGAAAAACAAATGAATATAATTGATAAAAGTAATACCTTCTTAGCAACTGTTGGTTCGACTGCACCATTTATTGGATTGTTTGGAACTGTTTGGGGTATTATGAATTCATTTCAATCTATTGCAATTTCCAGAAACACAAGTTTAGCCATTGTTGCGCCTGGAATAGCCGAAGCACTGTTTGCAACTGCACTTGGTTTATTGGCTGCTATACCTGCCGTAGTAGCTTACAACAAATTTAATAGTGACTCTAAAAAATATTCTCAAAGACTTGAGAGTTTTTCAAAAAAATTTCTATCAATTATTTAAATGGCATTTAAATTTAGTAGGTCCAATCGTGATCCAATGAGTGAGATAAATGTTACTCCATTTGTAGATGTAATGTTAGTGTTGTTAATTATTTTTATGGTAACAGCCCCATTGCTTACAGTAGGTGTCCAAGTTGATTTACCTGAAAGTTCAGCAGACTCTTTGCCAGAAGAAGTCGAGCCTTTAACCTTAACTATAAATTCAAAAGGAGAGATTTTTATACAAGAGTCAAAAATTGAATATGATAAGATCATAGCAAAAATTTTAGCTGTATCAAAGAACAGAACAGATACCAGAATTTACGTAAGGGGAGATAAAACAATTAATTATGGAAGAGTCCTTGAAATAATGGGGATGTTATCTGGATCAGGTTTTACTAAAGTCGCATTAATTTCTGAACCATACAAAGAGAGGTAAGTTTGTATAAAAATGTGATAATTTCCTCTGGTTTCCACTTTTTATTGATCATGATTGCAACTTTAAGTTTGCCATTTTTAGCAAAAAAGCCAATTGATCTTCCTCCTTTAGTTTCTGTTGAATTAATACAAATTACTGACAAAACAAATATTCCTTTTGCACCAAAGGCAAATAAAATAATTGAAAAAGTTAAGAAAGAAGAAGAGAAGTTGGTTTCAGAACAAGCACCACCAAAAAAAGTAAAAAAAGAAAAACCAGAAGCAATTCCTTTACCCAATGAAAATAACGAGAAAGTCAAAAAACTAGAAGAGAAAAAGCAAAATCCTGAAAAAATTGATGATGAGGTTAAACAAGTTTCAGAATTTGAAAAAAAAGAAATCTTTGATCCAAATAATATTGCTGCTTTAATTGATAAGTCTAAAGAACAATTAGCTGAAACAAATGTACAAACTGATAAAATAACCCAATCTCAAGATCAAAATATGGATATTTCGGGACTTACTTTAAGTGAGGAAGATGCATTAAAAGCCCAAATATTTGGTTGTTGGAGCATTCCACTTGGTTTACCATATAATGAAAACTTACTTGTGAGAATAAAACTTAAACTTAAGCCTGATGGCTCAGTTGTAAAAACGGAAATTTTAGATCATGCTAGAATGAATAAACCTGGTCAAGGTTTCTACAAAGTTTTGGCTGAAAGCGCTCTAAGAGCTATACAATTATGTCAGCCATTAAGAGTGCCCACAACAGGTTATGAAAGGTGGAAAGATTTACAACTAAATTTTGATGCAAGAGAAATGTTAGAGGGTTAATGAACTATAAAAATATATTAATAATTTTGATTTTTTTTATTTTTCCAAATAAATCTTTTGGGTTAATAGAAGTTGATATAACCAGAGGGAATTTAAATCCATTACCTATTGCAATTTCTTCTTTATCTTCAGATATTTCAACTAAAAACGAACTTTTAAAATTACTTAAAGTTCAAGATGTAGGTTTAGAGATTTCAAAAGTAATAGAAAATAATTTTCGTCAATCTGGATTGTTTAATCCTCTAAATAAAGACTCTTTTCTTCAAAAACCAGATATTGCTCATCTAAAACCAAGATTTGAAGATTGGTCATTAATTAAAGCACAGGCTTTAATTACAGGAAAAGTAACTTATTCTGAAGATAAATTAAGAGTAGAATTTAGACTTTGGGATGTTCTTGCAGCGAAAGAGATGATGGCCCTTGCATTTACAACCGTTCCAAAAAATTGGAGAAGAGTTGGTCATATAATTTCTGATAAAGTATACGAAAGACTTACTGGAGAAAAAGGATACTTTGATACTAGAATTATATTTGTATCTGAAAAGGGACCCAAAACGCAAAGAATAAAAAAATTAGCTATTATGGATCAAGATGGTTTCAACACAAAATATTTAACTCTAGGAAATGAATTAGTTTTGACACCAAGATTTAATCCTACTAATCAGATGGTTACATATTTATCTTACTTCAGAAATTTACCTAGGGTCTATTTATTAGATATTGAAACAGGAATTCAAGAAGTAGTTGGTGATTTTCCTGGAATGACTTTTGCTCCAAGATTTTCACCTAATGGAAAAAAAATTATTATGAGTTTTGCCATGGATGGTAACTCAGATATTTACACAATGGACTTAGAGAATAGGATTGTAGAGAGAATAACAAACCATCCATCAATTGACACATCTCCATCGTACTCTCCAGATGGAAAATTCATTACTTTTAATTCAGACAGAAGTGGTTACCAACAAATTTATATCATGAAAAGTGACGGATCTGATGTCAAAAGAATATCATTTGGAAAAGGATTATACGGAACTCCAGTCTGGTCTCCAAGAGGGGATTTAATTGCTTTCACAAAACTACATAAGGGAAAGTTTTATATTGGTGTTATGAGAACTGATGGCAAAGGAGAAAGATTATTAACTGAAAATTATTACCAGGAGGCACCATCATGGTCGCCAAATGGGAGAGTTCTAATTTTTTATAGAGAAACGAAGACAGATAGCAAAGGAGAAGGATTCTCAGCGAAACTATGGTCAATTGATTTAACAGGTTACAATGAGAGGTTAGTTGAGACTGAAACAGACGCTTCAGACCCATCTTGGTCGTCATTATTAAGTAATTAGTTGATTTTTACTAAATATTTATTGATTTTTAAGCTTGTAAGATCTATTCATGTGTGAAAAAGTTAACAAAAATAAAAAGATTTAAGGAGCAGCAATGATTTTAGGGAGAAATTATAAAAATATTTTTTTAGTAATTTTAATGAGTTTAGTGCTTTCAGCGTGTGCAACGCAGACTAAAAAAGTCGATGGACAAATGCAAGGCGACGTTTACACAGGAACAGACACAGTTGAATATTTAGCTGATGGAGTTCCAGATAGAGTATTTTTTGCAACTAATGAATCAGTTCTTACAACTGCTTCTAGAGAAACTTTAAGAAAACAAGCAGCATGGTTAAGAAAAAATTCTGATGTAACTGTCGTTTTAGAAGGTCATGCTGACGAAAGAGGAACTAGAGAATATAACTTAGCTTTAGGAGAAAGAAGAGCTAATGCAGCAAAAGATTACTTAATGACTTATGGAATTTCATCAAATAGAATTTCAGTAATAAGTTATGGTAAAGAAAGACCAGTGGACTCAGGTTCTAACCCATTAGCTTGGTCAAAAAATAGAAGGTCAGTAACAGTAAAAGCAAATTAATTAAAATTTTAGTATTAAAAGACCCTTAATTTTCAAAAATTAAGGGTCTTTTTTTTGCCATCATTATAATTACAAATAAAAAAATAATGGAAATTCTATTAAATTTTAAAAATAAAATTATAATTATTTTTATAATCCTAATCTCAGCTCAGGCAGTCAATGCAGATAATCATAATATATATGAGGTTCTAGAGATAATAAAAAAAGATATAAAAACTTTAGAAAAAGCAGTTTATTCAGACGGACTAAGTGATGAAAGCAATAAGGATAAGAATTTTACAGAGCTTGATCAAAACTCTGAGGAAGTTTTAACTAGACATTTGTTAAAATTAACAGAAGTAGAGAAACAATTTCAAGAACTGACAAATAAATTTGAGGAAATAAATTTTAAAATAGACAAACTCTCCTCAAGACTTTCTAAAGTGCAAGCGGATAATCAGTTAAGATTTCAACAACTAGAAGATAAAAAAATAAGTAGTGATTTAGTAAATTTACAAAGTGAAGGTACTAGTATGCAAGAAGATAAAGAAAAAATTTTACCAGGATCTTCAGAGCCACAAGACTTAGGTTCAATCTCATATAAGGACTCTGAACCGAAACTAGATAACCAACAAACACAGTCTGTTGAAACTACTGCGAGTGTAGTAACTGAAAATTTTGTAATAGAAGAAAAAATTTTACCCGATGTAGGTGCAAAAGATCAATACGAGTTTGCAACTAACCTATTAAAAGTAGGAGATTACAACACTGCAGAGCGTGCACTAAAAGAATTTGTAGCATCAAACCCAGAACATGATTTAGCCGGCAATGCTCAATATTGGTATGCTGAAACTTTTAGAATTAGACAACTGTATACTGATGCAGCATCAGCCTATTTAGAAGGTTATCAAAAATATCCAAAAAGTGAAAAGGCTCCTATAAATTTATTAAAACTTGGAGTATCATTAGTTCAGATAGGAGAAAAAGATCAAGGTTGTTTGATGATAACAGGGGTTCAAAAACAGTATCCTGATGCAAATCAATCTGTTCTTCAGAAATCTAAATATGAAGAAAAAAAGTTTGAATGCAAAAAAGATAATTCTTAAGAAATTATTAAAAAAACTAAAAAATCCAAAAATAAAAAAAATTTATAATAATTTTAATAGTAATCTAACTAATTTTAAGAATAGTTCTAAAATAGCAATAGCATTATCGGGAGGAAAAGACAGTTTAGCTCTAGCATATTTAGCTAAATGCTATTCAATCAAAAATAATCTTAAAGTTTATTTTTATCATGTTGATCATGGATTAAGAAAAGATTCTAAATTAGAGGCTAATGAGCTTAAGCATCAAATGAAACGTTATGATCTAAATTGTAAAATTTTAAAGTGGAGAGGTCCTAAACCAAAATCAAACATTCAATCTATTGCTAGAAATAAAAGATATAGCTTAATTAAAAAAGAATGTATTAAAAATAAAATTAAACTCTTACTGACAGGTCATCATATAGAAGATGTTTATGAGAATTTTTTAATTAGGCTCTTAAGAGGATCTGGTCTTAAGGGTTTAATCTCATTTTATTCAGTTATGAATAATGATGATAAATCATTAAAAGTTATAAAACCTTTATATGAACTTAAAAAAAAAGATTTATCTTACATATCATCAAATGTTTTTAATTTTTTCATTAACGATTCTTCTAATACAAACTTAAATTTTAAAAGAATTAGAATAAGAAATCTTTTATTTAATTTAAAAAAGGAAGGACTTGATGAAGAAAAACTAAAGCTCACTTTAACAAATTTATCAAGCAGTGAGAAAACTATAAACTATTATGTAGAAAAAAATCTTGTGCATAATGTCCATTTTAATAATAATTCATATATAGTTAAAAGTGGTTTCCTTAAGGAGCCCTTTGAAATTATTTTTAGATCATTATCAATAATTTTACAAAAAGTTGGCAATACATATTATCCACCAAGAGGTAAAAATCTTCAAAATTTAATTCACTCCCTAAATACAAAAAAGTTTAAAAAAACAACTTTATCAGGCTGTATTGTAGAAAAAGTCAATAATTCAATCAAAATTTATAAAGAAAAATGAAAATTTAGCTTAAATGCATCAACTTAACACTTGTTTAATTTATAATAATTCTTACTTTAACATATATGAACATTAAAAATTTAGCGATGTGGGCAGTAATAGTTATTTTAACTATTGGGTTATATAATATGTTCAAAAATCCCCAAAGAGCTGCAAATCAAAGTAATACTATAATTTTTTCAGAATTTTTAAATGAAGTTGAAAACGGACGGGTTGTTCAAGTTGATATTCAAGGTAATAATATAAGTGGAGTTATGTCTAACGGTGAAAAATTTACAACATATTCTCCTAATGATCCAAATTTAATTGAGAAGTTATCAGATAAAGGCGTTAGCATATCAGCTGCACCTCTTGAAGATAAAATGCCTTCATTATTTGGAGTTTTATTATCATGGTTTCCTATGCTTCTACTAATTGCAGTTTGGATATTCTTTATGAGACAAATGCAAGGTGGAAAAGGTGGGGCAATGGGATTTGGAAGATCTAAAGCAAAAATGATGAATCAAGTTAAAGGAAAGGTAACTTTTAACGATGTAGCTGGGGTAGAGGAAGCAAAGGAAGAAGTTGAAGAAGTTGTAGAATTTTTAAGAGATCCAAGAAAATTTAGCAGACTAGGAGGTAAGATTCCTAGAGGTTGTTTATTAGTAGGTCCTCCTGGAACAGGTAAAACTTTATTAGCTAGAGCAATAGCAGGAGAGGCTGGAGTGCCTTTTTTTACTATTTCAGGATCAGATTTTGTTGAAATGTTTGTTGGAGTTGGTGCTTCAAGAGTCAGAGATATGTTTGAACAAGGAAAAAAACACTCACCATGTATAATATTTATTGATGAAATAGATGCAGTAGGAAGAAGCAGAGGAGCTGGCTTAGGTGGAGGCAACGATGAAAGAGAGCAAACTTTAAATCAATTGTTAGTAGAGATGGACGGGTTTGATACCAATGAAGGCGTTATAATAATTGCAGCTACAAATAGACCAGACGTTTTAGATCCAGCATTACTAAGACCAGGTAGATTTGATAGACAAGTAGTAGTGTCATTACCTGATATAATTGGTAGAGAAAAAATTCTTAAAGTTCATGCAAAGAAAATTTCTATGGCACCTGATGTAAATTTAAGAACCATAGCAAGAGGCACGCCTGGTTTTTCAGGGGCAGACCTCGCAAACCTAGTAAATGAAGCGGCATTGTTAGCTGCAAGAAAGAATAAAAGAATAGTGACCACTTCTGAATTTGAGGAAGCAAAAGATAAAGTTATGATGGGTGCTGAAAGAAGATCCATGGTAATGACTGAGGAAGAAAAAAAACTTACTGCATATCATGAAGCTGGACATGCTATAGTTACAATTAATGAGAAAGCAGCTTACCCTATTCATAAAGCGACTATAATTCCTAGAGGTAGAGCATTGGGTATGGTTATGCAATTACCTGAAAAAGATGAAGTATCTCAAACAAGAGAACAGCTTCACGCCCAAATGGCAATAGCAATGGGCGGTAGGGTTGCAGAGGAAATAATTTTTGGAGATGACAAAGTAACAACTGGTGCAGCAAGTGATATTGAACAAGCTACAAAGAGAGCAAGAGCTATGGTTATGAGGGCAGGTTTAAGTAAGGAACTAGGACCAATATTATATGGAGAAAATGAAGAGGAGGTATTCCTAGGCAGATCAGTTGCAAGACAACAAAATATGTCTGAGGAAACAGCAAAAAAAGTAGATGCAGAGATAAGAAATTTTGTTGAAAAAGGTTATGATAGAGCAAGAAAAATTTTAACTGAAAAAATTGAAGATCTCCACAAACTTGCAAAAGCTCTTCTTACGTATGAAACCTTAACAGGGTCTGAAATTGAAGATTTGATTAATAAAAATATTTATCCTTCGAATAAAGAAGATTTAAAGGTAGAAGAAGAAAAAGAAAGTTCCGCATTAGGATCAATTGGACTAAAACCAAAAATTGTTCATTAAAATTGATGATTAAATATTACACAAGAGCGTGTAATTTTTATTTCGGCCAAACCTCAATAGAAAAAATTAAAAAAAAACAATCAATCCCATTACATGGAAATAAATTAATATCTTTTGATACAATTGAAATTTTAACAAGAAAAACAAAAAAAAAAATTAGTATAAAAAAAATTAAAGGACTCAAAGGTAAAATTAAAAAAAAATTACTGTTTGACATAAACCAAATTAAAAAAAAGAAAAGATTTAAGTATTTAAACTTTTCAAATATTCCAGTTTTAATGGGGATTTTAAATTTAACTCCAGATAGTTTTTCAGATGGTGGAAAATATAATAAAAATAAAAATGGGCTGACCCATGGAAAAAAATTAATTGCTGATGGTTGTCAAATTTTGGACATAGGAGGAGAGTCAACAAGACCTGGATCAAAAACTGTTGAGCCAAACAAGGAGTGGAAAAGGATATTTTCAACATTATCTCAAATAAAAAAAATAAAAAAAATGAAAAAAATAATCTCATTAGATACTAGAAAAAGTTCAGTAATGAGAAAAGGAATAAACAATAATGTAAATTTAATTAATGATGTTTCAGGCCTACAATATGATCCAAATACAATTATAGTTTTAAAAAAAACTAATATTCCATTTGTAATTAACCATACCCAGGATAATCCAACTACAATGCAAAAAAATCCAAAATACAAAAATGTTGTTTTAGATATTTATGATTTTTTTGATGAAAAGATTAAATATATAAGATCTAAAGGAATTAAACATAATAATATAATATTAGATCCTGGGATAGGTTTTGGTAAAAACTTGAAACATAATATTACCTTGATGAGAAATATTTCCATTTTCCACTCTCTTGGATTTCCTGTAATGTTAGGTGCTTCAAGAAAAAGATTTATAAGAGATCTATCTGGAGTAAATGATAGCAAGGAAAGATTGGGAGGAACTATATCATCTAGTTTATATGCAATGATGCAAGGAGTCCAAATATTAAGAGTTCATGATGTTAACGAAGTTAATCAGAGCATTAAAATTTTTAATTCTTTAAAATTTTAAAATGGCAAAAAAATATTTTGGTACTGATGGAATAAGAGGTAGAGTAAACCTATCTAAAATTAATGGCGAAATGTTCTTTAAATTTGGTTTAGCAGTAGGAACATATTTTAAAAATCTAAGAAAAAAAAAACAAACAG
The DNA here is from genome assembly GCA_902597895.1 of uncultured Pelagibacteraceae bacterium. Taxonomy (GTDB): domain Bacteria; phylum Pseudomonadota; class Alphaproteobacteria; order Pelagibacterales; family Pelagibacteraceae; genus Pelagibacter. The sequence continues at coordinate 38,297 of CACJZM010000003.1, read as the reverse complement.
CTATTATTGCAAAAGATACTAGACTATCTGGATATACTTTAGAACCAGCTTTAGTGTCTGGATTAACATCAGCTGGAATGCATGTTTATACACTTGGACCCTTGCCTACAAATGGGCTCGCAATGTTAACAAAAAAAATGAGCGCAAATATGGGTATAATGATAACTGCATCTCATAATCCTTATTATGATAATGGTTTAAAATTGTTTGGACCTAATGGCTTGAAGTTATCAGATAAAATTGAAAAGAAGATAGAGAAATTGATAGATTCCAAGATTGTAAAAAATCTTTCAGAACCAAATACCTTAGGTAGAGTTAAAAGATTAGAAGATGCAAATGATAGATATATTAAAATTCTAAAAAATAATTTTCCAAAAAATTTTCAACTAAAAAGAATGAGAATCGCAATAGACTGCGCAAATGGAGCTGGTTATAAATCAGGACCACTTTTATTAAGATCTCTAGGAGCAAAAGTTTATCAATTTGGTACTTCTCCAAATGGTTTTAATATTAATGATAAATGTGGCTCAACTTTTCCAAACAAGATAAAATATTTAGTTAAAAAGCACAATGCACACATAGGTATATCACTTGATGGAGATGCTGACAGAATAATTGTTTCAGACGAAAATGGAAATATAATCGATGGAGATCAAATCATCGCAATGTTAGCAACAAGGTGGAAAAGAAAAAAAATTTTGAAAGGTGGGGTAATTGGAACTCTCATGTCAAATTATGGATTGCAAAATTATTTGAAAAGCCAAAAAATAAAATTTATTAGAGCAAAGGTAGGCGATAGATATGTTAAAGAAAAAATGCAAAATAATAATTTTAACTTAGGAGGCGAGCAATCGGGACATATTATACTCGGTAAATTTGCAACAACTGGAGATGGCCTTTTAGTTGCATTAGAAATATTATTTTCAATGAGGAAAGGTAAAAAAGCAAGTGATTTATTTAATACTTTTAAAGCAACTCCTCAAATTTTAGAAAACGTTAAAGTAAAAGATAAATCAATAATTAATTCACAAAAGTGCAAAATAGCAATAAGTAAATCAGAAAAACTGATTAAAAATCATGGGAGAATGCTTGTAAGAAAATCTGGGACAGAACCAAAAATTAGAATCATGGGAGAATCGAGTAATATTTCATTATTAAAAAAATGTATAAATATTGTTAAAAAATCAATTAATTAATTTGAAACTTAAATCTAAAATATTAATCATAGCTGGTTCAGACTCTTCTGGTGGAGCGGGTATCCAAGCAGATATAAAAACAGTCACAAGTTTAGGTTCATATGCTATGACAGCAATAACAGCAATTACATCGCAAAATACCACTGGGGTTCTGTCAATATCTAAGGTGCCATTAAATGAAATAAAAAACCAAATAGAATTCACCTCAAAAGATATTAAACCAGATGCTATTAAAATTGGAATGTTACATTCATCAAAGGTTATTAATGTAGTTTTAAATTCATTAATTAAAATTAAAATTAAAAAAATTATACTTGATCCAGTTATGGTCGCAAAAGGTGGTAAAAAATTAATAGATAATAAATCTATTGGATTAATAAGATCAAAATTAATGAAAAAAGTTTCTTTAATTACACCAAATATCCCTGAAGCTGAAATTTTAAGTAAAGTAAAAATTAAATCAATCGATGATATGATAACTGCGGGGAATAAATTACTCAAAAAAGGTGCTAAAAATGTTTTGATTAAAGGAGGTCATTTAAATTCAAAACAGGTATTTGACATTTATCTAAATAAAGAAGAAATCAAAATATTTAAAAGTAAAAAAATTAGAACTAAAAATACTCATGGTACTGGCTGTACACTATCAAGTGCAATAGCAACCTATTTTTCGTGTGGAAAAACATTAAAGAAATCTTGTAGTATGGCAATTAATTATGTTAACCATTCAATAGGAGCAGGGCCTAAATATGGGGAGGGTCATGGCCCAATAAACCATATTAGTTTATTGAATGTAAATAAAAAATTTAGATGAAAAATGTAGTTGTTGTCGGATCGCAATGGGGAGACGAAGGTAAAGGGAAGATTGTCGATTGGTTATCAAGTGAAGCAGATGTAGTTGTTAGATTTCAGGGCGGTCACAACGCGGGTCACACTTTAGTTATAGATGGTATTACTTATAAGTTGAGATTACTACCATCAGGAATTGTAAGAAAAAATAAAATATCAATCATTGGAAACGGAGTAGTTATAGATCCTTGGGCTTTACTGGAGGAAATTGAAGAAATTAAATCTAAAGGTGTGGAGATATCAGAAAAAAATTTAATAATTTCTGAAGCAGCAAATTTAATTTTACCATTTCATAGAGAGATGGATGAAATAAGAGAAGACACTGCTGGAAAATCAAAAATTGGAACTACAAGAAGAGGAATCGGCCCAGCTTATGAAGATAAAGTGGGTAGGCGATCAATAAGAGTAATGGATTTAATATCAGAAAAAAATTTAGACCAAAGATTAGAAACTGTATTGATGCATCATAATGCAATTAGAAAAGGTCTTGGCAAAGATCTTTTTCAAAAAGATAAATTAAAAAAAGATTTACTCAAAATAGCTCCAAAAATTTTAAGGTATTCCCAACCAGTTTGGAAAAGAATTAATGAGTTTAGTCAAAAAAGAAAAAAAATATTATTTGAAGGTGCGCAGGGTATTTTGTTAGATGTAGATCATGGAACTTATCCTTTTGTTACATCATCAAATACAGTAGCGTCATCAGCTGCGACTGGATCTGGATGTGGACCCAATTCTATAAACTATGTTTTGGGTATTACAAAAGCTTACACAACTAGAGTTGGAGAGGGTCCCTTTCCAACAGAACTTACAGATAAAATTGGAGAAAAATTAGGATTAAGAGGAAAAGAGTTTGGAACTGTTACCAGTAGAAAAAGAAGATGTGGATGGTTTGATGGTGTGCTGGTTAGACAAACAATTAAAATTTCTGGAATAAATGGTATTGCTTTAACTAAGTTAGATGTTTTAGATGAGCTTGATGAAATTAAGATATGTATTGCTTATGAATTGAATGGCAAAAAAATTGACTATTTGCCAGCAGCTGTTGATGATCAATTAAAAGTTAAACCAGTTTATAAATCTTTTGAAGGCTGGAAATCATCTACAAAAGGAATCAAAGATATTAATGATCTTCCTCAAAAAGCTAAAAATTATATTCTCGATTTAGAAAAATTTATTGAAACAAAAATATCAAGTATATCTACTAGTCCTGAAAGAAATGATACAATCTTAATTGAAGATCCTTTTAAAATCTAAGTTGCTGGCAATAAATTTTTAGATTTTGCTAAATTAAGCATATGCTTTTGTAATTTTTCAAAAGCTTTGTTTTCTATCTGTCTTATTCTTTCTCTACTGATTTTATATTTTTTACTTAAATCTTCTAGTGTCAAAGGTTCATCAGTTAATCTTCTTGAGTAAAGAATTTCTTTTTCTCTTTCGTTTAAAACTTTAATAGAATCTTTCAGTAGATCTTTTCTTTGATCCATTTCCTCTTGTTGTGCAAATTTCAATTCCTGATCCATATCTTGATCTACTACCCAGTCTTGCCATTGATCTCCATCTTCCCCAATCGGTGCATTTAATGATTGCTCTTTTCCCGCAAGTCTCCTATTCATTGAAACAACTTCATTTTCAGTGACATCAAGCTTTCTCGCAATTTCACTTACGTGCTCATTTCTTAATTCACCTTCAGATCTAGGAGCAATTTGGTTTTTAATTTTTTTTAGATTAAAAAATAATTTTTTTTGTGCTGTAGTTGTTCCTATTTTTACTAAACTCCATGACCTAAGTATATATTCTTGAATTGAAGCTTTTATCCACCACATTGCATATGTAGCTAACCTAAAACCTTTTTCAGGTTCAAATTTCTTTACTGCTTGCATAAGACCTATATTTCCCTCTGAAATCATTTCATTAACAGGCAAACCATAACCTTTATAACCCATAGCAATTTTTGCTACTAATCTTAAGTGACTAGTAACTAATTTTTCCGCAGATTTTAAATTTCCTGTTTCTTTCCAATTTTTAGCTAACATATATTCTTCCTCGGCATCCAACATTGGAAATTTTTTAATTTGCGCTAAATAAGCGCCTAAACCACCTTCGCTTGAAATTGATGGCAAGTTATAGCTTTTTTTAGAATTCATAATGGGTTATTTAATAAATATTATTTTTTTTACAATCTTTTTCTTATTATGTATTTCTTAACTTTTTTAACAATTTTTTGAGTTCATTGGGCAAATCTGAGGAAAATTTTAGAACTTTTTCAGTTTTAGGATGAATAAAACCTAAAATTTCAGCATGTAAAAACTGTCTGTTCAATCCCAATAAATCCTTTTCAATTTCGGCATTAATATTTTTTAACTTTTTAAATTTTTTTCTATATTTTTTATCACCTACGATATTGTTACCTTTATGACTCATATGAACTCTTATTTGATGAGTTCTTCCAGTCTCTAATTTACATTCAACATAACTTAACGTTGGTACATTTTTATTTTCAAATATCTCCAATGACTTATAGTTTGTAATTGCTAATTTACCCTTAGAAAAACCAACTTCCATAAGTTGTCTATTTTTTTTACTTCTTGTTATAAGTGTTTTAATCTTACCCGTTTGAGGCCTTAACTTACCCCAGATCAATGTTTTATAAATTCTTTGAATAGTATGGTTACTAAATTGTTTTGATAAATGTTCATGTGTCTGATTATCTTTAGCAACTACAATTAACCCTGAGGTATCTTTATCAATTCTATGTACTATTCCAGGTCTTAATTCATCTCCAATATTCGATAGTTTACCAACTTTGTAATTCATTAATGCATTGACAATTGTATTATCATAGTTTCCTGGCCCTGGATGAACTGAAATTCCAGCTGGTTTATCTATTACTAATAAGCTGTTGTCTTGATATATAATTTTTAATTTAAAATTATATGGTTTTAATGAAGCCTTTACTGGTTCTGGAATATTTAATTCTATTTTATCCCCAAACAAAATTTTTTTTGAAGGATTTAAAATTACTTTATTATTAACTTTTAATTTTTTTTTTAAAATAAGGTTTTTAATTCTTGAACGACTAATCTGCTGATTTTTTTTATTTAAAAAAACATCTATTCTTTGATTTTTATCATTTATATTAACAATTAATTTTATGGTATTTTTCATAATTTATAATATTAATACTATATGCGTTCGTAGCTCAACTGGATAGAGCGCCAGATTTCGGCTCTGGAGGTTCAGGGTTCGACTCCTTGCGGGCGCACCAAATTATTCTCCTATGTTAATTAATGAACCTTTTTTTCTTGCTTGACTGAAAGAGTAATAAAATAATGATATTCCAATAAATAAATAAATTGCATTCAAAACAAATGCGTCTTTAATATTTGAATAATTTACAACTTTATTTACTAGAATTGATCTGGCTTCTTCAAAAATATAAACCAATGGTAATCCTCTTGCAACATTTTGAAAAAATTCTGGTAATATCTCAATTGGATAGTAAATACAGCCTAGAGGTGCAAGTAGAAATAATGAGGACCAAGCAATATTTTCAAACGATGGTCCATACCTTAACAATCCAGATGAAACAAATAGTCCAAGTGTGATACCAAAAATATATAAACTTAGGAACAAAAAAAATAATGGAATACCCAAATTTAAAATAGATATACCAAATAAAGGAGTTGTAATTAAAATCGCTGGCACTAAACCGATTAAAGTTCGAAGTAATGCTGTACCCACTAAAGCAGTAATAATTTCACTAATTCGCATCGGTGCAATAAATAGATTGGTAAAATTTCTACTCCAAATTTCCTCCAGAAACAGCATATTAAAGCTAATACTAGATCTAAATAAAAAATCATAAAGTATCGCACAAGTTAGGATTACGCCAACTGTATTATTATAATAATCACTATATGTTGTAAAAAATTTTGAAATAAAACCCCATAATATAATTTGTATTGTGGGCCAATAAATTAAATCAAGTATTCTAGGCAAAGATCCTTTTATTAAAAAATAATGCCTTAAAAATAATCCAAATATTCTATTGTAACTCATTTTCTTTCCTATTTAGTTTTAAAAATACCTCTTCTAGATTTTTTTTACCGTGTTTTGCAATTAGATCATCTGGTGTGCCTTTATCAATTATTACTCCATTGTTCATCATTAAAACATTTTTACACAAACGTTTAACCTCATCCATATTATGAGAGGCTAATAAAATTGACATTTTTTTCTCTTTTGAAATATTTTCAATAAATTTTCTTACAAAATCTCCGGTCTCAGGATCTAAAGATGCGGTAGGTTCATCTAATAATAAAACAGAAGGTTCATTAATTAACGCTTTTGCTAAACTTACTCTATTTTTTTGTCCAGACGAAAGTTCTCCAGTTTGATTATTGATAAATTCATTTAATCTTAATTTATGAGACAAATATTCTATTCGTTCATTTAATTTTTTTACATTATAAAGATTTCCGTAAACAATTAAATTTTCCATTACTGTTAATTTTTTTGGGAGTTCAATGTAAGGTGAGATAAAATTCATTTTATGTAACAAAGAAATTCGATTTTTTTCAATATCTAACCCGTGAATCTTAACATTTCCACTTGAAGGTTTTAACAATCCCAACATCATTGCAATAGTAGTGGTTTTACCACAGCCATTTGGACCCAATAAACCTAAAATCTCATTTTCATTTATTGTAAAATTTATATTTTTAACGGCCTCTTTTTTTTGATAATTTTTAGATAAATTTTCAACAATAATTAAATTTTGCATAATTTATCTTTTAGATGCTCTTTTTAATCTATCATTTATTGCCAGTCCCATTCCAATATTAGGAATTTTTTCGATTGCAATTTTTTTAAACTTTAAGTTTTTTATTTTTCTTAATGTATTATACAAATTTTTACCTGCCTCTTTCAAATTTTTATTTTTTGTTAAGTAAAAATAGTTCTTATCAAATCTCTTTCTTTTTTGGATTAATATAAATGCCTCATCTGAAAATTGTTTCTTTGCATTCAGTCTAATTGGAATACCTGGAGAATAATGAAAATTTGATTGACCAGGTACCTGAATTTTATTTTTTGAGCGATTGTATTTTAATTTTTTTTTTAAAACTTTACTAATTTTATTAATTTCTATACCTCCTAATCTAAGAATTTCAGCTTTGTTGACCAAGTTGATTATAGTGGATTCCAATCCAACTCTAGATGAACCACCATCTAAAATAAATTTTATTTTTTTTCCAAACTCATCCTTTACATCTTTTTTAGATACCGGACTTATCTGAGTATAAATGTTCGCACTAGGTGCTGCTAAAGGATAATTTAAAGATTTAAGCAACTTTTCAGTTTTTAAATTTTTTGGGAATCTAACAGCTAAAGTTTTTTTCCCATTTGTAACATATTTTGAAATTTTGCTATTTTTTTTTAATTTTAAAATAAAAGTTAAAGGCCCAGGACAAAATTTATTGTATAGCTTTATAAAGCTGCTATTTAATTCACAGTCATTTTTTATATCCTCAGCCTTACAATAATGTACTATTAATGGATTAGATTTAGGTCTTTTCTTTAATTTAAAAATTTTTAATATTGCTGTGTCAGAATATGCATTTGCCGCAAGTCCATACACAGTTTCTGTAGGTATTGCTACACAATGATTTTTATCTAGTAAGTATTTTGCTTTTTTAATATTTGAAAGATCTTTTTTCATGTAATATTAACAAGTTTTATATGAAAGATAAAAATTTGCTAGATGATATTAAAAATAAATCTCTTGATGAGTTAACGGAATTGGCAAATAACATAATTAAGAATTTAGAAAATAAAAAAAATCTAGAAGACTCGCTTGAAGAATATCAAAAATTAATAAAATTAAATATCATAATTGAAAATCAGTTCCAGAAATTATCTAAAGAGTTATCCCAATCTACTAAGGATAAAATTGAAAATATAAAAAACAAAAATGAAAAAAAAATTAAATAAAGTTGCTAAAGATACAAATTTATATTTAAAGAAATTTATATTAATGCAAAAAAGTTCAGAATTATTAAATCCAATGAAGTATGGTCTTCTTCCTGGAGGTAAAAAAATTAGATCAAAATTAATAGTAGATGTAGGAAAAATTTTTAACATTGATTATAATAAATTAATTCTAATTGGTGCTGCAGTTGAATGTATTCATGCTTACTCATTAATTCATGATGATCTTCCATGCATGGATAATGATAAATTGAGAAGAGGCAAAATATCAACACATGTTAAATACGGTGAGGCGACTGCAATTTTAGCTGGCAACTCATTATTAACCATTGCTTTTGAAATTTTAAGTCAATCTTCTTTAAAGGTAGAACATAAAACTAAAATAAGCTTAATAAATCTTTTAACAAAATGCTCAGGACATTCAGGAATTGCAGGAGGACAGTACTCTGATCTTAAATTTGAAGGTAAAAAACAATCATTAAATAAAATTGTGAATATGCAAATAAAGAAAACTGGAAAGCTTTTCAGTTTTTGCTGTGTTGCACCAATAATTATTTCAAAAAAGAGTAAATATATAAATTTATTTGATTCAATTGGATCAAAAATAGGCCTGTTATTTCAAATAGCAGATGATTTGATTGATTATAGTGGGAGCTCAAAGAGAGCTGGAAAAAAAACAAGAAAAGATTCAAAGAAAGGTAAAGCAACTTTAATTAGTTTACTAGGTTACAAAAATACTGTTAAATATGGTGATAAGCTTAAACTTGAAATATTTTCTAAACTAAATAAATTTGGAAATAAAACTAAAGATTTAAAAGATACAATTAATTATATTTTAATAAGGTCTAAATGAATAAAAATTATAAAATTTTAAATAGTATCAATTTTCCCAGTGATATTAAAAAATTATCTCACAGCGAATTAAAAGTACTCGCAAATGAAGTGCGTGAAGAAATGATAGATGCAGTCTCCGAAACTGGTGGCCACTTAGGAGCGGGCCTAGGTGTAGTAGAGCTAACAGTGGTTCTTCATTATATTTTTAATACACCCAATGATAAATTAATATGGGATGTAGGCCATCAATCATATCCACATAAAATCTTAACAGGTAGAAAAGATAAAATAAGAACATTGAGAAAAGGGAGCGGACTTTCTGGTTTTACTAAAAGGTTGGAAAGTGAATATGATCCTTTTGGAGCTGCGCATAGTTCAACTTCTATATCTTCAGCAATAGGTATAGCTGTTGCAAATAAATTATCAAACAAATCAGATGATGTTGTTGCCGTAATAGGTGATGGAGCAATAAGCGCAGGAATGGCATATGAGGCGATGAATAATGCTGGATCTAGCAAAACAAAGCTTATTGTGATTTTGAATGATAACGATATGTCAATCGCCAAACCAGTAGGAGCAATGAGAGCTTATTTGGCAAAAATTTTATCAGGTAAAATTTACTTTAGTTTAAGAGAAACAATTAAACTAATTATTTCAGCTTTTTCAAAAAGATTTAGTAAAAAAGCTGGAAAAGCTGAGGACTTTTTGCGTTCAGCAGTAACTGGTGGAACATTATTTAGTTCAATGGGATTTTATTATGTGGGTCCAATTGATGGACACGATATTGATGCACTGATTTCAGTATTAAAAAATGCAAAAGAAATAAATTATGAAGGTCCTATAATGATTCATATTAAAACTGAGAAAGGAAAGGGTTATAGTTTTGCAGAAAAATCTGAAGATAAATATCACGGTGTATCAAAATTTAATGTTAATACAGGGGTTCAAGAAAAATCTAAATCAAATATACCCTCATATACCAAGGTTTTTGCAAACACTTTGGTAAAACACGCAGAAAAAGATAGCAAAATAGTTGGAATAACGGCTGCTATGCCATCTGGAACTGGTATGGATATTTTCGGAAGTAAATTTCCATCGAGGACTTTTGATGTTGGGATCGCAGAGCAGCATGCAGTTACATTTGCTGCAGGGCTAGCCACAGAGGGATTTAAACCTTATGCTGCAATTTATTCTACATTCCTTCAAAGAGCATATGATCAAGTAGTTCATGATGTTGCGATTCAAAGTTTACCAGTTAGATTTGCAATTGATAGAGCAGGGCTCGTTGGTGCTGATGGACCTACTCACGCGGGATCATTTGATATCACATATCTTTCAACTCTTCCCAATTTTGTTGTAATGGCAGCAAGCGATGAGTCTGAACTTGTAAAAATGATTAATACCTCAATTGATATTAATGATAGACCATCTGCATTTAGGTATCCAAGGGGTAATGGAGTAGGAATTGAGCTTCCTAATATAAGTGAAAAAATTGAAATCGGAAAAGGAAGATTAATTAAAGAAGGAAAAAAAGTGGCCATAATAAATTTTGGCGCAAGACTGAATGAGTGTTTAATTGCTAGAGAAAATTTATTAAAAAAAGGAGTAAATATAACATTAGTGGATGCTAGATTTGCTAAACCTTTAGATGAAAATCTTATCTGGCAAATAGCTACTGATCATGAAGTGGTAATTACAATTGAAGAGGGTTCTATTGGTGGTTTTGGGTCTCATGTAGGACAATTTTTAAATGAAAAAAATTTACTTGATAATAACTTGAAATTTAGATCAATGTTTTTACCTGATAGATTTATTGATCATGACAAACCTGAAATAATGTATAAATATGCTGGTCTGGACTCCTTCAATATAGAGTCTAAAATTTTAGATACTCTCAATTCTAAAGTTGTAATTAAAAAAAGTAATTAATAACTACACTGAGCCTGATTCATTAGATAGTGGTCTAATAAAACACAGTGCATCATAGCTTCACCAATTGGTACAGCTCTTATACCAACACATGGATCGTGTCTTCCTTTAACAGATATTGATGTGTTTTTACCAAATCTATTGATTGTTTTTCTTCTAGTTAAAATAGATGAAGTAGGTTTAACTGCAAATGAAACAATTATTTCTTGACCTGAAGATATTCCGCCTAGAATGCCGCCAGCGTTGTTTGACGCAAATTTAGCTTTGGTACCTTTTTGAGAAATCTCATCTGAATTTTGCTCTCCAGTTAATTGTGCGGAGTTCATACCAGATCCAATGTTAACACCCTTAACTGCATTTATACTCATCATTGCTGAGGCTAGATCCATATCTAATTTTGAATAAATTGGGGCGCCCAAGCCTACAGGAACACCTCTTGCTCTTAGTTCAATAATTGCCCCACAAGAAGATCCAGCTTTTCTTATACTCAATAAATATTTTTCCCATAATTTTACAATTGATTTGTCAGGACAAAAAAAAGGGTTCTTTGATATAAATTTATCATTCCATTTTTTTTCATTACAACCAAGTATACCTAATTGAGTGACAGCACCTATTAAATTATATTTTGATCCAATTTTTTTTTCTAAAACTTTTTTAGCTATTGCTCCTGCAGCAACTCTTGAGGCAGTTTCTCTTGCAGACTGTCTTCCACCTCCTCTGTAATCTCTGATTCCATACTTTTTAAAATAAGTATAATCAGCATGACCAGGTCTAAATTTATTTTTTATAGTTTCATAGTCCCTAGACCTCATATCTTTGTTGTAAATTATCATTGAAATTGGTGTACCTGTTGTTTTACCATTAAAAATACCTGAAAGTATATTTACTTTGTCATCCTCTTTTCTTTGCGTTGTAAATTTAGATTGCCCAGGTTTTCTTTTATTTAATTCTTTTTGAATATCTTGCTCATTTATATTTATATTGGGAGGGCAGCCATCTACCACACAACCTATAGCAGGACCATGTGACTCACCCCAAGTGGTGAACCGAAATATCTTTCCAAATGTATTAAATGACATAAAATATAATATATAGATTATTTTGTTTAAATTATGAATCAAAAAAACTCATTAGGAATAGATCACTGTTTTGGGGAATTAGATAACCCTTTTAAGCTATTCGAAGAATGGTTTAATACGGCAAAAAAAACAGAAATAAACGATCCAAATGCTTTAGCTCTAGGCACATCAGACAAAGAGGGAAATTCATCAGTAAGAATGGTGCTACTAAAAGGTTTCAATGAAAAAGGATTTATTTTTTACACAAATCTTAATAGTAAAAAAAGTGAAGATATAAAAGTTAACCCTAAAGCATCAATGTGTTTTCATTGGAAAAGTTTATTAAGACAAGTAAGAGTGATTGGAAAAATAAATAGTGTTTCCAGCAAAGATGCAGATGAATACTATAACAGCAGGGCTTATGGGAGCAGAATTGGAGCTTGGGCATCCAAACAAAGTGCAATTTTAAATCAAAGAGATGAATTGACCCAATCAATAAATAAATTTAAAAAAAAATTTCCTGATGTGAATAATGTGCCTAGACCCAATTATTGGTCAGGTTGGAATTTATCACCAACTGAAATTGAATTTTGGTTAGATGGAGAAAATAGAATTCATCAAAGATTGAAATACATTAGATTAGATGGAAATAATTGGAAAAAGGTTTTGCTTAGTCCTTAAAAATTTCTTTCCAAACTAAAAGATGTTAATTTTTTAAAGATTTCCTTTTCTTTGGAATCTGAAAATATACTCAAGGAATTTGAGGAAAGATTTATAAAATATTCTGCTTTAGCATAACAATCTTCAATAATATTATATTTTTTTATTAATTTAAGAATATTTTTAAAATCTTCTTTAGATCTATTAAGATTTGCAAAATAAACTTTAATATCTTCCTTTTCTTCTTTAGACGCTTTTTGATAAAGTAATATTATAGGCAAAGTAATTTTCCCTTCATAAAAATCATTACCAATTTCTTTTCCAAATAATTTTAATTCAGAATTATAGTCTAGAGTATCGTCAGCTATTTGAAAAGTAAGGCCAAGATTTTTTCCATAAAATTCTAATGCGTCTTTTATTTTACTTTCTTTATTTGTTAATATTGCGCCAACTTTTGTTGCTGCGGCAAATAATGAAGCAGTTTTTGATGATATTATTTTTAGATAGGTTTCTTCAAGCATATCAATTTCACCTTTATTTTGTAATTGTAGAACCTCACCTTGAGAAATTTCAGCTGAAGTTGACGATAACAGTTTTAGAACTTCTTTATCACCGTCATCAACCATCATTTCAAAACATCTGCTTAACAAATAATCTCCTACAAGAATTGATGATTGGTTACCCCAGATATTATTTAAAGTTTTTTTTCCTCTTCTTAAATCACTATTATCAATTACATCATCATGCATCAGTGTTGCTGCATGAATCAGTTCAACGCATGCTGAGAGGTTGACATCTCTAGTTCCTTTTTGATAACCACAGAGTTTTGCAGATCCCAATGTTAAAAGTGCTCGTAATCTTTTACCTCCAGTGTTTAAATGATAATCTGTCATTTTTTCTACTAGCTCAACTTTACTAGATAGTTTTGATTTTATTCTCTCTTCAACCAAAACCAGTTTATCTTCAACTGAATTTTTTAGCTCTAAATATGAATTATTTATCTTGTTTTTTAATTGAACAACTGTTCCCATAAAATTAAAGTAGTATAATTATCACATTATTGTACTTATCAATTGACGCACCTCAATCTTCAACTATAAGGAGATTTTATATTAAACAAAAAAATCTTATAAACATTATTATGCTTTCTTTTTTTAAAAAAAAAAAAATTATACCACATATAATTCTTAATGGAGTTATAGGAAACGTTGGTAAATTTAGACAAGGAATAGATTTTTCAAGTCAGGAAGAAATAATTAAAAAAGCATTTTCTTTAAAAAAATCACCTGCAGTAGCAATTTCAATCAATTCTCCAGGAGGATCCCCTGTTCAGTCACATTTAATTCATGACCTTATAAAATCTCAAGCGATTAAAAATAAAAAAAAAGTAATAGTTTTTGCTGAGGATGTTGCTGCTTCAGGCGGGTATTTAATAGCATGCGCAGGAGATGAAATTTATGCAAATCAAAGTTCAATTGTTGGTTCCATAGGTGTGATTTATTCATCTTTTGGATTTAAAGATTTAATTAAAAAAATTGGGGTTCAAAGAAGAGTATATACGGCAGGAAAAAATAAAAGCACTCTTGATCCTTTTCTAGAGGAGAAAAATGAAGATATTGAACGATTAAAAAATATTCAAATTGATTTACACAAAGATTTTATTGATGTAGTAGAAAAAAGCAGGTCATCAAAATTAAAAAAAGATAGTGGCATTGAATTATTTTCTGGAGAGTTTTGGTCAGGAAGGAAAGCAAAAGAACTTGGATTAATAGATGATATTGGCAATCCAGAAAAAGTTTTAAAAGAAAAATTCGGAGAAAAAATAATTATTAAGAAATTTGAAAAAACTAAAGGTTGGTTAGCAAAAAAATTATCTAATGAAATTAATACTAACCAAATAATTAACGCTTTAGAAGAAAGATCTATCTGGCAAAGATATGGTTTCTAAAATTAAGAAAAAAAGTAAAAAGATAACGAGTTTTATTTCTTTTCAAGATACAATATTAAATTTACAGAAATATTGGTCTAAAAAAGGTTGTGTAATTCTACAACCATATGATTTAGAAGTTGGTGCAGGAACTTTTCATCCAGCTACCACCCTCAGGTCATTAGGACCTAAACCATGGAAAACTGCTTATGTTCAACCATCAAGAAGACCAACAGATGGAAGATATGGTGATAATCCAAATAGACTACAACATTACTATCAATTTCAAGTTTTAATCAAACCATCTCCAAAAGAAATTAAAAAACTTTATTTAAATAGCTTAACAGCTATTGGAATAGATCATAAAGATCACGATGTTAGATTTGTTGAAGACGATTGGGAAAGTCCAACATTGGGAGCGGCAGGTCTTGGGTGGGAAGTTTGGTGTGATGGCATGGAAGTTACTCAGTTTACATATTTTCAGCAAATGGCTGGATTAGAATGTAATCCAATTTCAGTTGAAATTACTTATGGATTAGAAAGATTGTGCATGTTTATACAAAATAAAAAGAACATCTTTGATTTAGCATGGAATAATGAAGGAATTCTATATAGGGATGTTTTTCATCAATCAGAAAAAGAGTTTTCTGCATATAACTTTGATTATGCTAATACAGAAAATCTATTCAAAATCTTTGATATGTTAGAGAGCGAAGCAAAATCTTTAATTGAAAAAAAAATTTCACTCCCCGCATATGATCAGTGCTTAAAATCAAGCCACGTATTTAATTTATTAGATGCGAGAGGAGTAATAAGTGTTGCCCAAAGAGCAGAATATATAGCAAGGATTAGAGATCTTACAAAGGAGATTGGTAAAATTTGGATTGAAAGTCAAAATTGAAATGTCTGAATTTTTTTTAGAATTATTTAGTGAGGAAATACCTGCTAACTTACAATCAAATGCTAGAAATGAATTGAAGGAAATTTTTCAAAAATTTCTTGATGAAAACGATATAACTATTAACAGCAAGGTTAAGTCTTTTTCTACACCAAATAGATTAGTGCTTTATATAGATAAAATTCCAAAAGAAATTGAAAAAAAATCCTTAGAAATTAGAGGCCCGAGTGTAAATTCACAAGATATGGCATTACAGGGTTTTTTAAAATCAAATCAAATAAACAAGAGTCAAGTTTATAAAAAAACTACCGACAAAGGTGAATTCTTTTTTTTTAAAAAACCTTCAGTAAAAATAAGTACTCATCAGCTTTTTAGAGACAACATTAAAAAATTATTAGCAAAAATCTCTTGGAAAAAATCAATGAGATGGGGAGAGCATAATCTTTATTGGGGCAGGCCACTTAAATCAATTTTAGCAGTATTTGATAAATCAATTCTAGATTTTAATTTGAATCATCTCCAGAGCTCTAACAAAACATTTGTTGACAAAAATTTAGAGGAAAATTTGAAAAAATTTACTGAATTTAAAAACTATGAAAAATTTTTTAAATTAAATAATATTATTATTGATCAAGAATTAAGAAAAGATTTCATTATAAAAGAAATTATAAAAGCTTAAAAAAAAAAAAAATTTAAAGTAAATTTAAATGAAAAATTGCTAAATGAGGTTACAGATTTAGTTGAGAAACCAAAAATTTTGGTGTGTGAATTTGATAAGAGATTTTTAAATATTCCTAGTGAAATTTTAGTTACTACTATGCAAACACATCAAAAATATTTTTCTACTATAGATAACAAATCTAATTTAACGAATAATTTTATAGTAGTTGCGGATATCAATGATCCAAAAGGATTGGTAAAAATAGGAAACGAAAGAGTAATAGATGCTAGATTAAGTGATGCAGAGTTTTTTTGGGATAGAAATAAGTCCCAAAACTTAGTTAAACAAATATCAAAATTAAAAAATATTAATTACTTTAAGGGATTGGGCTCTTACTTTGATAAAATTCAAAGAATGAGAAAGTTAAGCGCAATTATCTCAGACGAATTTTTAATTAGTAAAGAAAAAATAGAAATTGCCTCGTCAATTTGCAAGGTAGATTTAATGTCAGACTTGGTTGCTGAGTTTCCTGAGCTACAAGGTGTTATGGGTGGATATTTTGCTGAAGCTCAAGGTTTTGAAAAAGAAGTTAGTCTAGCTATATCAGAGCATTATCTCCCATTAGGAATGGATAGTAAAATTCCAAAAAAGCCCTACAGTATCGCATTGTCTTTAAGTGATAAAATAGATTCTTTAGTCGGGTTTTTTGGCATTGATTTAAGACCATCGAGTTCAAAAGATCCTTATGCTTTAAGAAGGATGGCCATTAGTTTAGTTAGATTAATTGTTGAGAATGAAAAAAAAATAAAAATCAGGGATTTATTAAATTACTCCTGTACACTTTACAAAGATCAGGGCTATGAATTTGAAACTAAAAAAATTCAAAATGAATTAAGCGAATTTATTTTAGATAGATTGAAAAACTATCTTAAAGATAAGCAAATAAGATCGGATATTATTGACAGCTCCATATCTTCTTTTGGAGTTGATGATTTAATGAAAATTTATAAAAAATCTATTTTTTTAAATAAAAATATAAAAAAAGATTTTGGTTTAGATGCACTAGCTATTTATAAGAGATCATCCAATATTCTTACTAATGAAAAACAAGAAGAATTAGATTTGGTAGGAACTGCTGACCCAGGATTGTTTAAAAATGAATACGAAAAGAATTTATATAAAAAAATACATGAGATAAGGAAATATTTTTCTAGTGTAGGAGGAGATGAAAACTACGAACAAGGGCTTAAAATACTTTCTAGTGCAAAAACTGAGGTAAATAATTTTTTTAACAATGTTAAAGTAAATGCTGAGGAGAAAATGATTAAAAAAAATAGGCTAGAACTTTTAAAAATGTTGTGTAAAAGCTTCGATAATTATTTTAACTTTTCAAAGATAGAAGTTTAGTATGAAAAAATTTATATTTAATTTTAAGTCAAAAAATGTAAAAAAAATAAAATTTCCAAAAAATATATTGGGCGGAAAGGGTTTAAACCTTTCTGAAATGGAAAGAATGGGTCTGCCAGTACCTCCAGGTTTTACGATCTCAACTGAGGTTTGTGATTTATTTTTTAAAAATAATAAAAAATTAAATTCAAGAATTTTAAAAGAAATAAATAAAGAGTTAAAAAATATTGAAAAAGACTCTGGAAAAAAATTTGGAGATTTAAAAAATCCTTTACTTGTGTCAGTTAGATCTGGAGCAAGAGTATCAATGCCTGGAATGATGGATACTATTCTAAATCTGGGTTTAAATGATAGGACAGTCCTTTCTTTAGCAAAAAGTACCTCAAATATGAGATTCGCAAAAGATAGTTATAGAAGATTTATTCAAATGTATTCAAATGTAGTTTTAGGAATTGAGAGTCATAATTTTGAGGAACTTATTGAAAATTACAAATTAACAAAAGGAGTTTTGCTTGATACCGATTTAGATGTGAGTGATTGGGATGGTCTGATAAAAGATTTTAAAAATATAATAAAAGAAAAGACAAAAAAAGAATTTCCCCAAAATGTAAATGATCAATTAGTTGGTGCAATAAGTGCAGTA
The DNA here is from genome assembly GCA_902597895.1 of uncultured Pelagibacteraceae bacterium. Classification (GTDB taxonomy): domain Bacteria; phylum Pseudomonadota; class Alphaproteobacteria; order Pelagibacterales; family Pelagibacteraceae; genus Pelagibacter. The sequence continues at coordinate 20,244 of CACJZM010000003.1, read as the reverse complement.
TTTTTATCATGGCAAAGTAATAGAGCAAAAATTTATAGAAAACTAAATCAAATCCCTTCTAGTTGGGGAACCGCGGTTAATGTCCAATCAATGGTATTTGGAAACATGGGTAGTGATTGTGCTACTGGTGTAGTGTTCACACGCAATCCATCTGATGGATCTAAAGATATATATGGTGAATATTTAATAAATGCTCAAGGAGAAGATGTAGTAGCAGGAACTAGAACGCCTCAATATATAACAACTAAAGCAAAAAATACTGCAAAAGCGAATCTCCCATCAATGGAACAAACAATGCCAACTGCTTTTAAAAAATTAAAAAAAATATTAAAAAAATTAGAAAATCATTACAAAGATATGCAAGATGTTGAATTTACAATAGAAAAAAATAAACTTTGGATGTTGCAAACTAGATCAGGAAAAAGAACTGCTAAATCAGCAGTTAAAATTGCAGTTGATATGGTTAGAGAAAAAATAATTTCTAAAAAAGAAGCAGTGTTAAGAATTGAGCCAAATTCCCTAGACACATTACTTCATCCAACCTTAGATGAAAAAGAAACATTAGAGGTAATCGCAAAAGGTTTGCCTGCATCTCCAGGTGCAGCTAGTGGTAAAGTTGTTTTTACCTCTGAAGAGGCAGAAAGACTAAATGGTATGATGCAAAATACTATTTTAGTTAGGATTGAAACCTCACCCGAAGATATTCATGGAATGCATGCTGCCAAAGGAATTTTAACTGCTAGAGGAGGTATGACAAGCCATGCTGCTGTAGTTGCAAGAGGCATGGGCAGACCTTGTGTATCTGGTTCAAGCGAAATTGAAATTGATTATGAGAACAAACTTTTTAAAACTAAAGAAAAAGAAATAAAAGAAGGTGACACAATTACAATTGATGGTTCTACAGGTAGAATAATTTTTGGTAAAATAAAAACAGTAAAACCTGAAATTTCAGGAGATTTTTCAAAATTAATGAAATGGGCAGATAATTTTAGAAAATTAAAAATTAGGACCAACTCAGAAACTCCAGCAGATAGCAAAACTGCTAGAGAATTTGGCGCAGAAGGAATTGGTTTATGCAGAACAGAACACATGTTTTTTGATGAGGAAAGAATTTTATCTGTAAGAGAAATGATATTATCAAAATCAAGGGAGGATAGGGATGTTGCGCTTGCAAAATTATTACCTCACCAGAAAAAAGATTTTATTGAGATATTTAAAATTATGAATGGTTTACCCGTCACGGTTAGACTACTAGATCCACCTTTGCATGAGTTTTTACCAAAAAACAATGAAGAATTGAATGAAGTTGCTAAATCTCTTAATATTCCAATTAAAGAACTTAAAGCAAGAACTTCTGAACTTCATGAACAAAATCCAATGTTAGGTCATCGAGGATGTAGACTCGGTATATCATTCCCAGAAATTTATGAAATGCAATGTAGAGCTATTTTTGAGGCATTAATTCATTGTAAGAAAAATAATATTAAATCAACAATGCCAGAAATAATGATACCATTAGTGTCAACCGAGGTGGAAATAAAAATAATGAAAGATCTAGTTATCAGAGTAGCAAAAAAAGTTCAGAATGAAAATAAAACCAGTATTCGTTTTTTAGTTGGCACTATGATAGAATTACCGAGAGCTGTAATAAAATCAAAAGAAATTGCAAAACATGCAGAATTTTTTAGTTTTGGTACAAATGATTTAACACAAACTACTTTTGGCATAAGTAGAGATGATAGTGGAAAGTTTTTAAATGATTATATTGAAAATAAAATTTTTGATATTGATCCCTTCGTATCAATTGATGAGGGAGTTGGTGATTTAATAAAAATTGCTACAGAAAAAGGAAGAAAACAAAATAAAAGAATCAAATTAGGGATTTGTGGCGAGCATGGAGGAGATCCAAAGAGCATCCATTTTTGTGCTAAAACTGGGTTGGATTATGTGTCCTGTTCTCCTTATAGAGTCCCGATAGCAAAACTCGCAGCAGCACAGGCACAATTAAAAAAATAAATTAAACTTTCAATTGTTAAATCTCTAACTTAAAGTCTAAAGCTCTTACGCTATGGGTAATTTCACCAATAGAAACTCTATCAATACCTGTATCTGCTATTTTTTTAATATTTTTTAAGCTTACACCACCTGATGCCTCAGTTTCATATATATTTCTTGCTAATTTCACACCAGCTTTTAAATTCTTAACACTCATATTATCAAACAAGACTGTATCAAATTTCAGTCCTTTAATTTTTCTAAATTGTTTTAATGTGTCAACTTCTACTGTAATTTTTCTTCCTTTTTTATTTTTGATTGCTTTTTTAATTATCTTTTCAAAGTTTTTAGATGAAGCGATGTGATTGTCTTTTATTAGAAATTCATCACTTAAATTGAATCTATGATTTATTCCACCACCTAATTTGACAGCATATTTTTGTATTACTCTCAAATTTGGTATTGTTTTTCTGGTACAACAAATTTTAGTTTTTTTTCCTACCTTTTTTAAAAATTCATTTGTTTTTGTTGCAATACCCGAAATATGAGACACAAAGTTTAGAGCTACTCTTTCACCAGTAAGAATATTTTTAAGATCTCCCTCAATAGTTGCGACAACTACTTTCTTATTTATTTTTGAACCTTCTTTTTTTTTTATTTTAAATTTAATTTTTTTGTCTATTAAATCAAAAGTTTGTTTTGCAAATTCTAAACCACCAACTATTCCTTTCTGATTACATATCATTTTAACTTTTGCTATTTCATGGTTATTTAATAAGTTTGAGGTTATATCTCCAGAAGGGTATAGATCTTCGTTGAGGGCAAGTTTACAAGCAGACTTTATAAAGTTTTTACTTAATTTAATTTTAGACACAGAGTTTTTATCTGCCTATTTCTGTCATTCTTTCAACTGATTTTCTTGCTTTTTCAATAGTTTCAGCGTTCATCTTTATTTCATTTGTTTCATTCTCTAAACAATCTAAAATTTTAGGCAATGTAATTCTCTTCATGTGAGGACATAAATTGCAAGGTCTAATAAATTTTACATTTGGATTGTCTACCTGCACATTATCACTCATTGAGCACTCAGTAACCATCATGACCTTTTCAGGTTGATTGTCTTTAACATATTTTATCATTCCACTAGTAGATCCAGTGAAATCGCTTGCATTAATAACCTCAGGCGGACATTCTGGATGAGCTATAACTTTAATACCTGGATTATTTTTTCTAATTTCATTTATTTCTATATCATTAAATTTTTCATGAACTTCACAAGTTCCTTTCCAAGAAATTATTTCCACATCCGTTTGAGAAGCAACATATTTTGCCAAGTAATCATCAGGTAAGAATATTACTTTTTTCACATTCAGAGAGTTAACAATTTTAACTGCATTTGCAGAAGTACAACAAACATCAGTTTCTGCTTTAACATCCGCCGACGTATTAACATATGAAACTACTGGAACGCCTGGATTTTTTTTTTTAAGTTCTCTAACATCTTCACCAGTAATAGATGAAGACAAAGAACATCCAGCCATCATATCTGGTAATAAAACTTTTTTTTCTGGACTCATTAACTTTGCTGTTTCAGCCATGAAATGAACACCACACATAATTATTATATCTGCTTCAGTTTTTGCAGCTTCAATAGCTAGAGCAAGTGAGTCTGCTGAAAAATCTGAAACACCATGATATATTTCAGGTGTTTGATAATTATGAGCAAGTATAACTGCATTTTTATCTTTTTTTAATTTGTTTATTTTGTAAATGTATGGTGCGTGTATGGACCACTCTATTTCTGGAATAGCTTTAGATATTTTTTTATATATTGGATCGGTTGCTTTTTTAATTTCAGGGGTCATTTGCATACATTAAATTTACCAACTTGAAACATGTTTGTCATTCAATTAATCTGAGACATATGCGGCCATGCTGAAACTGGTAGACAGGCTTGGTTGAGGGCCAAGTGGAGAAATCTCCATGAGAGTTCGAGTCTCTCTGGCCGCACCAAATATGCTATAAAATTCATCTTTAAATAAAAAAACATTAGAAAATTAAATAAAAAGCAAATAAAGAATTATTGCTTTAAATGCAAAGTTGATTAGTTTCTTTTCCTCTATGAAAAAATTACAAATTTTGATGCCAATTTACAATGAAGCATCCTCAATTGAAAATACAGTTAAAGAAATATTTGAAACTTTAAATGGTAAAATAGACTTTGAATTCATTTTATCCGAGGATGGTAGTACTGATGGAACAAAGGATATATTAAAAAAACTCAAGCAAATTTATCCTATTGATTTGATAAGTGAGGAGGGAAGAAAATACTACTCAAAAGCTGTAATAGACGGAATTAAAAAAGCAAAAGCTGATTATTTATTAATAATGGACTCTGATGGTCAAAGTGATCCTAAAGATATTTTTAACTTTTGGCAAAATAAGGAAAACTCAGATTTGGTAAATGGATATAGATATCCTAGATATGATTTTGCTTACAGAAGGTTTATTTCAAAAACTTTTTATATTTTATATAAAATACTTTTTAATGTTCCTTTAAGAGACCCTAGTTTTGCATATGTATTTATGAACAAAAAAGTATATTCTCAATTGAATGATTTTAATCCTTTGATGCCAGATGGTTTTTTTTGGGAATTTAACGCAAGAGCTAAATCATTAAATTTTTCATTTAATGAAATTAAAATCAACCACAGAAAGAGATCTGCAGGAGATACAAAAATTTATACACTAAAAAATTTACCAAGAATTGCCTATACTAATGGGATAGGTTTATTGAAACTTCGTTTTCAAAAAAAATGATTTTATTAGTAGGAGCAAATGGATACTTAGGTCAGAAATTATCTGAAACTTTTAAAAGAAAGAAAAAAAAATTCATTAAAATAGATAAAACTTTAAAAGGTAGACAAAAGATAGATATCAATGACAAATTTCAACTAGAAAAAATTTTTTTTAATAATAAATTTAAAGTTATAATTAACTGTTCTTGCGAACCAGCAACTTCAAAATTAAAAAATAAAATTTTTAAAACTAATGTAGGTGGAAATAAGAATTTAATACAATTAGCAGTAAGATATAAAGTAAAAAAATTTATTTTTTTTTCTACATCTGCAGTTTGGGTTAAAGATTATAGACATCCAGTAAATGAAAAAACTAAAACCTTTTCAGTTGAAACTTATGGTAAATCTAAGATAAATGCTGAGAATGATATTATAAAATCAAAACTAGCTAATTGGACCATCTTTAGAATTCCTATGATAGTATCAGAAAGAAGGTTAGGTGTCTTAAGCTTACTTTTTGATTTTATTATAAATAATAAAAAAATTCCTTTAATTAATAATGGAAATAATTTAACTCAATTTATTCATATTGATGATTTAATTAAATTTATATTAAAAAGTCTAAATATTAATGAGAAGGAAATATATAATTTAGCAAGTGAAGAGATTTTATCACTTAAAGAACTTTATTTAAAATTAATTAATTCAATTAATTCAAAATCAAAATTAATATTTTTTAAAGATTTTGGGTTATTGTATATGTTGTCAATTTTAAATAAGATTAATATATCACCACTTAATATTTATCACCTTAAAATGTTAAAATATTCACTTGTAATGGATACCAAAAAAATTACAAAAAAATACAATTTAAAAGCAAAAATAAAAACTTCTGATATGATGATCTCTGCTCTAAAAGCCTATAAAAATAAAAAAAAATTTTCTAAATACGAAACTGAAATAACCTCACCAATAAGAATGGGTATATTAAAAATATTTTATTATTTTTTTTAAAAATTGTAAAAAAACGGAATTTTGAGGAAAAAATGATAGTAAGAAATTGCAATGAATAAAATTAAAGTCTCCCAAAAAAATAAGAAGTATATAGCAAAACTGCTAGTAAGATTTAGATTTTTTAAGATTGAAGTTGGTAATAAAATATAAATAAATATTAAATATATAGGATCAAACCACTCTTGATAAATATACTCTGGCAAACCTATTATTATAAATATTGATAATAATAAAACTATAAAACTTTTATCAATTTTTTTAATATTCCAAATCAATAAAGAGAAGAAAAAACTTGATAAAAAAATGAGAAAATAAAAATTATTATTTAAAAAAATTTGGTTAAATTTAATCAAATAACCGCCACCTTTTTTTGGATACTCAATTCCTTTAAAAAGGAGGAATTCTACAACAAAAATTATGCCAAACAAAAACAGAAACTTTTTTGATTTTAGAGAATCATAAATTTTTTTAAAATTTAATACTAAAATTGGTATTAAATAAAACAAAATCATTATTGAAATTTTTGGAACGTTTGTATAAATATTTTTTAACGATATGTAATGTGATGCAGATGTAGCATTGTTTAAATTTTCAAATACACCCCATAAACTATAAACATAAAGTCCAGGTATAGATAATAAGATATAAATGAAAACTGAATAAAAGAATTTATTTATATCTTTGTTTACTATCAATATAACAAGATGAGCAATAGCCAGAAAAATAAATTGTTGTCTTGAATATAAAGCTAATGAAATAAATAAAGTTAATAGAATATTACTTTGAATATTATCCTGTTTATTTATTAATTTAGAAAAATAAAAACACGCTGGTAATAAAAAAAAAATAGATAAATTTTCTGTCATTCCCCAATATGAAGAAGATCTAAACCATGGGCTCAATAAAAAAATTATAGATAATAATATACTCAATTCATAATTTTTTAAAAAAATTTTTTTTTTCTTAATCAGATAATAAAAAATTATCAGAATAAACATATTAAATATTGTATTTGTAAAACAATAATTTATTACTTCGCTTGTAAAAGGATTTAGTATTGACTGTAATGAATGAAAAAAAGGAAATGTAGCTTCCTTATAAAATAAGTAATTTTCCAAGGTATCTAAATAATTTTCTTTAAAATCATTTATCAATGGCCAAATATGGAATTGTAGATCAGTATGTCCAGCGCCATTAGATATCTCTCTAAAATAAAATCCTAAAAAATAAGAAATAATAGATATTGTTATTAGAAAATATAAATAAATTTTTTTAAAAGTCATTTTAAAGGGGCGTTCTGTTGCCAGGTGCCCCGAACCCCGTTGCTTAATAAAAATTAAGCAGCAAGAGCAAATTTATCATTTGCAATTATAAATAGCCCTTTACGGCGGAACAATACCGAACGAAAAAAAAACTTTTAGACATCCGTCGATCCTAATTCACCCCCATATATTTTTGGTGGAGGTGGTGGGTACTGCCCCCACGTCCGCAATGCTTATTACGAAATTCGTTTATCGTCATAGTTGGAAAACCAACAATGTAATTATAATTATATTAATTAAAATTACTACAATTTTTCTGATTTTTTCTGTAAAACAAAATTATGAGGAAAGATGTTTACAAAAGGCATATTGAAAATTTTGATAACCACTGGTGGTTTGAAAGTAGAAAAAACATAATTGAAAAAACCTTACAAAAATACATTAATAAAAAAATAAATATTTTAGATTATGGAGCAGGTAGCGGGGTGAATGTCGGAATGCTATCAAAATTTGGCAAAGTAGATATTTATGAGCCTCACAAAGAAACAGCAAAATATTTATATAAAAAATATTCAGCTAAGAAATTTAAAATTATAAAAAAAATTTCATCCAAGAAATATGATCTTATAATATTAGCAGATGTACTTGAACATATTAAAAAAGATAAAAAAAAAATTAAGGAATTATCAAGAAAATTAAAAAAAAATGGGAAACTTTTGATAACTGTTCCTGCCTATAAATTTTTGTTTACCAAAAAAGATGTTATCCTTGGTCATTATAGAAGATATAGACTTAGTGAAATTAAAAGTATTTTTTATGATTTTAGAATTAAAAAATTAAGTTACTTTAATTTTTTTCTTTTTTTACCAATCTCAACCTCTTTATTAATTTATAAAATCCTAAATTCAGATTTCATAGATTCTGTTGAAAAAAAACCAAATTCTTTTTTAAATTTATTACTTTTTTTAATATTTAATATTGAGAGTAAAATTATAAATTTTTTAAATTTTCCATTTGGAATTTCTATTTTAGGGGTATTTGAAAAAAAATGATCAAATCTCTTTCAATTATTTTTCCAATGTATAACGAAACAAAAAGATTGTTTAGAACATTTGATGATATAGAGAAATTTCAAAAGAGAAATCTAATTAAAAATTTGGAATATATATTTGTTGACGATGGAAGTTCAGATGACTCAATAAAAAAAGTATTAAATTTTTTTAAAAATAAAAAAAACATTAAATATAAAATTGTTAAAATACAAATTAACTCAGGCAAGGGTAATGCTTTAAAAAAGGGAATTTTAGCTGCAAAAAAAGATTGGATTTTAACTTTAGATACTGATATTTCAGTTTCTCTTCTACAACTTCAAAAGTGGATAAAAAAAAAATCTATTGATAATAATAGTGTTTATTTTGGTTCCAGGAATGTAAAAAATTCTGTAATTGAATTTAAATTTCATAGAAAAATTTTAGGTATTTTTTTTTCAATTTTACTAAGAATTCTATTCCAAATAGACATAAAAGATACTCAATGTGGTTTTAAATTATATAAGAAAAAAGTAGCAAAACATTTGTTTAATAACATTAAAGACACAGGTTTTGTCCATGACGTCGAGGTTGTATTGCTCTCTAGAAAATTCAATTATGGAATAAAAGAACTCCCAGTTACATGGATACATAGGAATGAAAGTAAATTAAATCTTTATGTTGATTCTTTTAAAATGTTTTACAAATTATTTATAATTAAAAAAAATTTATTTAGTTTCTACAAGTAATAATATATTAATAATCAATAAAGATTCTAATGAAACTAACTGATCAACAAATAAAAGATATTAAAAACCAACAATCTCAAGAAAATAAGACAAAAAGAGTTGTTGCTGCAGAATTAGAAAATATACTTTATGAAGCAATCCCAGTATTAGATCATGGTTTCATAAGAGTAATTGATTATATGGGCGATGATTCTTCAATAGTTCAAGCTGCGAGAGTTTCTTACGGAAAGGGAACAAAAAAAGTTTCCACTGACTCAGGTTTAATAAAATACCTGATGAGGCATTGGCATAGTACACCTTTTGAAATGTGTGAGATTAAATATCACGTTAAACTTCCTATTTTTATTGCTAGACAATGGATTAGACATAGAACAGCAAATGTAAATGAATATTCTGCAAGATATTCGATATTAGACAAGGAGTTTTACTTACCAGAACCTAATCATTTAGCAGCACAATCAAAAAATAATAGACAGGGCAGAGGAGATATTTTGCAGGGTGAACAAGCAAAAAAAGTTTTAGATTTGCTTAAAGGTGATGCTGAAAGAACATATGACAATTATGAAAACATGTTAAATGAGAGATATGATGGTTCTGTAATAGATGAATCACAGATTGGTTTAGCTAGAGAACTAGCCAGAATGAATCTTACTTTAGGAACATATACACAGTGGTATTGGAAAACAGATTTACTTAATTTAATGAATTTCCTAAGATTAAGAGCTGATCATCACGCGCAATATGAAATACGAGCCTACGCTGATATTATGCTAGATACATTAAAAAGATGGGTCCCAATTACTTATGAAGCGTTTTTAGACTATAGAGTAGGTGGAACTGAAGTTTCCAGCAAAGGTAAGAAAGTTTTGAAAAAATTAATAAGTGGAGATGTTATTGATTTAGAAAGTTCTGGACTTTCAAAAAGAGAATGGAATGAATTAATGGAGGCTTTTGAAATTAAAGATAAGACTCTTTAATTTTTTTTGCTAATTCAATATATATTTTTGAAATTTCATTATCAGGATCTTTTTCTACAATAGGTGTTCCAATATCACCTAACCTTCCAACATCCGGGTTGATTGGTATTTCTCCTAAAAATTCTTTATTAAATTCATTAGCTGTTCTTTTCACACCTCCTTCTCCAAAAATTGGGTATTTTTTTCCATCATCGCCTTTGAAATAACTCATGTTATCAATTAAACCAATAATTTTAACTTTAAGTTTATCAAACATTTGTATACCTCTAATTACATCTTGAAGAGCTATTTCTTGAGGTGTTGATATAATTATAACCCCATCTAAACTAATTTCCTGAGAAAATGTTAGTTGAGTATCTCCTGTGCCTGGAGGCATATCAACTATAATAAAATCTAAATCTTTCCACAAAACTTTTTGAGTAAAAGTTTTTATAGCACTTGTAACCATCGGACCCCTCCATATCATAGGAGTTTGTTCATCTGTTAAAAATCCTATAGACATACATTGAATTCCATATTTTAAAATTGGAATTAAACTTTTACCATCACTCTCTGGTTTTTTATTAATAGAGAAAAGCTTTGGTAAGGATGGCCCATAAATATCCGCATCTAATAATCCAACTTTGCATCCTAATTTACTTAACGCTAATGCAAAGTTTGTAGCAAAAGTCGATTTTCCAACCCCACCTTTTGCGCTTGATATAGCTATAGTAAATTTTGTTCCTTTAATGGGGTTTTTTTGAAACCTTTTTGGTTTTTGCGCTTCATTTAGTCCTACTTTTTTGTCATCCATAAAAAACAACTTACCTTGTTTTTCCTTATAAAGACACTATATAGAATGTCATATGAGTGATTTTAAAAATCAAAGTCCTTGGGGAACACCTCCCGGTGGAGGAGGAAATGGAGATGGTTTTAGACGTGGACCAACACCTCCAAATATTGATGAAGTAGTCAGGAAACTTCAAGACAAAATTAAAAGATTTTTCCCTGGAGGCTCTGCATCTGGGGGCAAACCTATAGTTTTGGGTTTAATAATTTTATTAGTTATTTGGACACTTAGTGGATTATATAGAGTATTACCTGATGAACAAGGAGTAGTATTAAGATTTGGTAAATTTGTTAAAACAACTCAACCAGGTTTGAATTACCATATACCTTTTCCAGTAGAAAGTGTTCTGACACCAAAAGTTACAAAAGTTAATAGAATGGATATTGGCTTTAGATCCGAGAGGGATAGTGGATTTGGATCAAGTGGTGTAGCAGATGTTCCAGAAGAAAGTTTAATGTTAACAGGTGATGAAAATATTGTAAATATAGACTTTTCTGTATTTTGGGTAATAAAAGATGCTGGAAATTTTTTATTTAAAATTCAAGATCCTGAGGGGACAGTAAAAGCAGCAGCAGAAACTGCAATGAGAGAAGTTATTGCAAGGTCAGATATTCAGCCGATCTTAACTGAAGGGAGATCAAAAATAGAGATTGATACACAAGATATTATTCAAAATATTTTAGATGAATACACTTCTGGTATTCAGGTTACACAAGTTCAAACTCAAAAGGCTGACCCACCTGACCAAGTGATAGATGCTTTTAGAGATGTTCAAGCAGCAAGAGCTGATATGGAAAGATCTAAAAATGAAGCAGAGGCTTACGCAAACGATGTAATACCAAGAGCAAGAGGTGAAGCTGCAAAAATTTTACAAGCTGCTGAGGCTTATAAAAAAGAAGTTGTTGCAAAAGCTGAGGGTGAAGCAAGTAGATTTGTATCTATTTTTACAGAATATTCTAAAGCTAAGGAAGTAACACAAGAAAGAATGTATCTTGAGACAATGGAAAAAGTCTTAGCAGATATAGATAAAGTTATAATTGAGAAAAATGCGGGGTCTGGAGTTGTTCCTTACCTTCCATTACCAGAACTTAAAAAGAAAGTTAATTAGATGAAAGCAGGAAAATTTGTACTTCCAATAATTATTGTTTTAGCTGCAACAGCTTTCTTTTCTATTTTTATAGTTAAAGAAATAAATCAAGCGATTGTACTTCAGTTTGGAGATCCAAAAAGAATTATATCAAAACCTGGAATTAATTTTAAAATTCCTTTTATTCAAAACGTAGTTTTTTTGGATAAGAGAATATTGAATTTAGATGCTCCACCTGAAGAGGTTATTGCATCAGACCAGAAGAGGTTAATTGTTGATGCATTTGCAAGATTTCAAATTATTGATCCACTAAAATTTTATATTTCTGTTGGTAATGAAAGAGTAGCTAGATCTAGATTATCAACAATTATTAATTCCAGAATAAGAAGTGTTTTAGGTACCCAAAGATTACAGACCTTACTATCAGAGGATAGAACTAAACAAATGGCTCTTATACAAGATGGAGTTAACAATGAGGCAGAAAAATTTGGTATAAAAATTGTAGATGTTAGAATTAAAAGAGCTGACCTTCCACCTGCAAACAGCGAAGCAATTTATAGAAGAATGCAAACTGAAAGGGAGAGAGAAGCAAAAGAATTTAGAGCCAAAGGAGCAGAGATGGCGATTACTATTACTTCAACAGCTGATAAAGAGGTAACAGTTATATTGGCTGAAGCAGAGAAAGAATCTCAGATCATGAAAGGTGAAGGCGATGGGATGAGAAATAAAATCTTTGCTGAAGCATTTGGAAAAGATCCAGAATTCTTTGCTTTTTATAGAGCAATGCAAGCTTACGAAAAAGCATTGATTGGAGGTGAAACTTCATTAATACTTTCACCTGATAGTGAATTCTTCAAATTTTTTGGAAATATAAAACCTAAGACAGAATAAATCTTTATATGAAAGAACTGATCATAGCATTTGGTCTATTCTTGTTTATTGAAGGTATTTTTTACGCCTTATTTCCATCAAAAATGAAAAGTATTTTATCGAAATTAAAAGATATTAATGAAAAACAGATGCGAAGCGGTGGATTTATATTTGCTTTGATTGGATTTATAATAATTTGGTATATGAAAAATGACTTTTAAAAAATTTCAAAAACTTCTAATATTTTTCGTATTTACTAATTTTATATTGTTAAATACTGCAAGATCTGCTCCAAATTCTTTTGCTGATTTAGCTGAACGATTAATGCCATCTGTTGTAAACATATCTACAACTCAAACTGTTACCACCAATTCAAACTCGTTTCCTTTTCAATTTCCTCCAGGTTCACCATTTGAAGACATGTTCAAAGATTTTGGTACTCCACAAGAAAGGCAAGCTTATGCTTTAGGTTCTGGTTTTATAATTGATGAAAAAGGAATAGTTATTACAAATAACCATGTAATACAGAATGCAGAGGACATTTTAGTTAGAGTAAACGGGGATGAAGAATATAAAGCAAAAATTATTGGAAAAGATCCATTGTCTGACATTGCAGTTTTGCAAATAGAAGCAGACGAAAAATTTATACCTGTAAAATTTGGTGACTCAGATAAATCAAGAATAGGAGATTGGGTAATTGCAATTGGTAATCCTTTTGGTTTAGGTGGGACTGTTACCTCAGGTATTATTTCTGCAAGAAACAGAAGCATAGGTTTGGCGAGGTATGAAGATTTTATTCAAACTGATGCATCTATTAACCAAGGAAATTCTGGAGGCCCTTTATTTAACATGAATGGTGATGTAATTGGAATTAATACCGCAATATTAGGTCAATCAGGCTCAATCGGAATTGGTTTTGCAATACCATCGAATAGTGCAGTTAAAGTAATTAATCAATTAATCGAATTTGGAGAAACAAAAAGAGGATGGCTAGGAGTAAGGATTCAAATAGTAACTAAAGAAATTGCTGAAGCAGAAGAACTTGACAAACCTAGAGGAGCATTAATTGTTAGTGTTGCAGATGGAAGCCCTTCTGATAAGGGAGGAATTATAGCGGGTGATATAATTTTAGAATTTGATGGTAAATTAATAAATGAAATGAAAGAGCTACCTCTAATAGTTGCGCAGACCGAAGTAGGAAAAACAGTCAATGTAAAGGTTTGGCGAAATAAAAGAGAGGTAATTAAAAAAATTACTTTAGGAAGATTAGAAACTTCAGAAGATTTTAATCTTAAAAAAGCTGAGCTTCCAAAAGTAAAAATTATTGAAAAATTGAAGATTGAAGTTAGATCTTTAAATACTGATGATATAAACAATAGAAAACTTCCAAAAGATCTAACAGGAGTAGTAATAACTAAAATAGACCAAGACAGTCCAATTAACTACTTAAGCATTAACAATATAATTGTTGAAGCAGACAAGAAAAAAATTAAGACGATCGGGGATTTAAAAAATATTATAAATTCAGCAATTAGAAGTTCTAAAAAAACTATAATGATTGCAATTTATAACAATCAAAACCAAAGAAGATATATTGGTGTAAATTTAAATTAGGTTATGGACATTAAGTCCAAGATCGTACTAATTTCTGGTCCTACAGCGAGTGGGAAGTCTAAATTTGCATTAAAGTTAGCAAAAAAAATTAATGGGGAAATTGTTAATGCTGACAGTATGCAAGTTTATAAACAACTGAAAATTTTAACAGCCAGACCAACAATAAAAGACACAAAAGAAATCAAGCATCATTTGTATGGATTTGTAAATGTAACTAAAAATTTTTCTACTGGTGAGTGGCTCAAATTATCAAAAAAAAAAATAGAAGAAATTCGGAAAAGAAAAAAAATACCTATAATTGTTGGTGGTACAGGTTTATACTTTAAAGCTTTAACAGAAGGTTTTGTTCAAATTCCTAATGTGCCCATGAGAATAAGAAGTAAAATAAGAAAATTACAAAACAAAATAGGTCAAGATAAGTTTTATTCTAAACTACAAAAAATAGACTCACTAGTAAAAAATAAAATTGAAAAGAATGACTCACAGAGATCTATCAGAGCATATGAAATAAAATATTATACCAAAAAATCATTATTTAAATGGTTTCAAAACACAAAAAAAAGTTTTATAGACACAGAATTTATCAAAATATATATTGATCATCCTAAAGAGGATCTTATTAAAAAGGCAAATCTTAGAGTAAGCAAAATGTTCAAGAATGGAGCTATAGCTGAAGTTAGAAAATTTAATAGATTGAAGTTAAAAAAACAAAATAGTGCAAAAAAAGTAATAGGAATTGAAGAAATAACCGATTACTTAAATAATAAATGTGATTTAAGAGCAGCAAAAGACTTAATATCAATTAAAACAAGGCAATATATAAAGCGACAATTCACTTGGGCTAGAGGTCAAATGGCAAATTGGACCTATATTGATCCAAAAATAACAAGCTTAACTTTAAAAAAAATTCTTAGATAGTCATAGTTAAACTTGACCAATCAGCACAACTTCAGCTAGATTGAGAAATGTCTAAAATATATTCAGGTGCAGAAATAGTATTTAAATGTCTTGAAGATCAAGGTGTTGAAAATGTATTTGGATATCCTGGAGGTGCAGTTCTTCCTATATATGATGAATTGAAAAATCATCAATCTGTAAAACATATTTTAGTAAGACACGAACAGGGTGCTGGTCACGCTGCTGAGGGGTATGCAAGATCTACAGGAAAACCAGGTGTAGTTTTAGTTACTTCAGGTCCTGGCGCAACAAATGTAGTTACAGCTTTAACCGATGCTTACATGGACTCGGTCCCGTTAGTCTGTATATCTGGACAAGTTCCAACCCATCTAATAGGAACTGATGCTTTTCAAGAATGTGATACCACAGGTATAACAAGACCATGCACTAAACATAATTGGTTAGTAAAAGATGTTAAAGATTTAGCTAAAACTATTCACAAAGCTTTTGAGGTCGCTACTAGTGGAAGACCAGGTCCAGTATTAGTTGATATTCCAAAAGATATTCAGTTTCAAAAAACTAAATACCAAAAATATAGCAAACTTAAAAAATTAAATGGAAAAGGTAAAAACCTTTTTTCACAAAAAGAAATTGATGAACTAATTAAATTAATGTCAAATTCATCTAAACCAGTTTTTTATACTGGTGGAGGAGTAATAAACTCAGGTCCACAAGCCAGTACCTTATTGAGAGAGCTAGTAAGTATTACTGGTTTTCCAATCACTACAACATTACAAGGATTAGGTTCTTACCCAGGAGATGATAACCAATTTTTGGGTATGTTAGGAATGCATGGAACTTATGAAGCTAATAATGCAATGTATGAGTGTGATTTAATGATTAACATTGGAGCAAGATTTGACGATAGAATTACTGGAAAATTAGATGAGTTTTCACCTAAGTCAAAGAAGGTTCATATTGATATTGACCCATCATCAATAAATAAAAATGTGAAGGTTGATCTACCAATTATTGGTGATGTAACTGATGTTATTAAAGCAACAATTAAAACAATTTCAAAGAGAAAACTTAATTTTTCAAAATCTAACAGACAAAAGATTTCAAAGTGGTGGGAAAAGATTCAAAAATGGAGATCCATTAAGTCATTGGATTACATTAATAGTGAAGAAAGCATTAAACCTCAGTATGCTATAGAGAGGTTGTATGAGCTAACAAAAAACAAGGAAACATTTATTACGACTGAAGTTGGACAACATCAAATGTGGGCAGCTCAACATTATAAATTTAATAAACCTAATAGATGGATGACCTCTGGAGGTTTAGGAACAATGGGGTATGGTTTACCTGCTGCTGTCGGGGTTCAGGTTGCACATCCAAATAAATTAGTTATTGATATTGCGGGTGAGGCATCAGTATTGATGACTATGCAGGAAATGTCCACTGCAGTTCAGTACAGTTTACCGATAAAAATTTTTATATTAAATAATGAATATATGGGAATGGTTAGACAATGGCAGGAACTTTTACATGATAAAAATTACTCCGAAAGTTATACAGCTGCCCTTCCTGATTTTGTAAAATTGGCAGAGGCGTACGGTTGTGTTGGTATTAGAGCTAAAACGCCTGAAGAGTTAGATGATAAAATTATTGAAATGCTTAATACAGATAGACCAGTAATTTTTGATTGTTTGGTTGATAAAGAGGAAAATTGTTTTCCAATGATACCTTCAGGTAAGCCACATAATCAAATGCTTTTAGGTCCAAAAGACCAAAAAAATAACAAAATTTCAGGCAAGGGTAAAACTTTAGTTTAATGGCAAAATCTAAATCCGCATATAGTATTCCTGGAAAAAAACAAAAATTAGATACCCATATAATAGTAGTTTGGGTAGATAACGAAGCAGGTGTTTTGGCAAGAGTAGTTGGCCTTTTTTCTGGTAGAGGATACAATATTGAATCTTTGGCTGTAGCTGAAATTGACTCTAAATTAAATATTTCAAGAATCACAATTGTAACTACTGGTACACCTCAAGTAATAGAACAAATAAAGTTACAATTAAAAAAATTAGTACCGGTTCATAAAGTTGCAGATTTTAAAAGAGAGGACAAAAATGTAATTTTTAAAGAAATGGCTTTATTTAAATTAAGAAGTAATAAAAAAAAAAAAGAAAAAGCTTTAAAAGCTTGTAAAAAGTTTAATGTTGTAATATTGGATGAAACAAAAACATCATATGTTTTACAGGTTACAGCACTAAGAAGAGAAATAGATTCTATGTCAAAAAATTTGCTAAAGTACGGGCTAGTGAGCACATCAAGAACTGGGGCGGTAGCAATGACTAGAGGAGCAGAAATATTTAAATAAAAATTAAGGAGATAAATATGAAAATGTTTTATGAAAAGGATACTGATACAAATTTAATTAAAGATAAAAAAATTGCCATCTTTGGATATGGAAGCCAGGGCCATGCTCATGCTCTAAATTTAAAAGATAGTGGTGTAAAAGAAGTAGTTGTCGCTCTGAGGGAAGGTTCATCTAGTAAAGCTAAAGCTGAGTCAAAAGGATTAACAGTAATGAATTTGTCTGATGCTGCTGAATGGGCTGATGTAGTAATGATTTTAACACCAGATGAATTACAAGCTTCGATATATAAAAATCATATTGAACAAAGAGTTAGAGAGGGAACCTCAATTGCTTTTGCACATGGATTAAATATTCATTATGATCTAATCAAAGCAAGAAAAGATCTAGATGTATTTATGGTTGCGCCAAAAGGACCAGGTCATTTAGTTAGAAGTGAATTTGAAAAAGGTGGAGGTGTTCCCTGCTTATTTGCAGTTCATCAAAATGGATCTGGAAAAGCAAGAGATTTAGCAATGTCTTATGCTTCTGCTGTTGGAGGAGGTAGATCTGGAATAATTGAAACAACTTTTAAAGATGAGGTTGAAACTGATTTATTTGGTGAACAAACAGTTTTGTGCGGAGGTTTAGTCGAATTAATAAAAAATGGTTACGAAACATTAGTTGAAGCTGGATATGAACCAGAGATGGCTTATTTTGAAACTGTTCACGAAGTTAAATTGATTGTAGATTTAATTTATGAAGGTGGAATTGCAAATATGAATTACTCTATTTCTAATACTGCAGAGTATGGAGAATATGTTTCTGGACCTAGAATTATAAATAAAGAGGAAACAAAAAAAAGAATGAAAGAAGTCTTGGCAGATATACAATCGGGTAAATTTACTAAAGAATGGATGAAAGAGCACGAAACTGGACAAAAGAATTTTTTACAAACTCGAGCAAAACTTGCAGAGCACCCAGTAGAAAAAGTTGGAGCAGGATTGAGAGCTTTAATGCCGTGGATTGCTAAGAAGAAGCTTATTGATAGCGATAAAAATTAAATTTAATCCATTTTATTTTGCAATCTGAACTATAGGTTGTATTATACTTAACATAAAATATTAAAATGACCGATCAAAATAGAGTTTATATATTCGACACTACGATGAGAGATGGAGAACAGTCTCCTGGCGCATCAATGAGTTTAGAGGAAAAAATTCAGATTTCTAGAGTATTCGATGAATTAGGAGTTGACATTATCGAAGCTGGATTTCCAATTGCATCACCGGGTGATTTTGAAGCTGTCAGCGAGATAAGTAAAATACTAAAAAAATCAATTCCCGCAGGACTTTCAAGGCATTCAAAGAAAGATATAGATAGATGTTATGAAGCATTAAAGCATGCGCCAAGATTTAGAATACATACTTTTATATCCACTAGTCCGCTTCATATGAAGCATAAGTTAAACAAAAGTCCAGAAGAAGTATATGAGTCGATAAAAGAACACGTAACATACGCAAGAAAATTTACTGATGATGTAGAATGGTCATGTGAAGATGGAACTCGAACTGATATGGATTATATGTGTAAAACAGTTGAGCTAGCAATTAAATGTGGCGCTAAAACAATTAATATTCCAGATACGGTAGGTTATACTGTACCATCAGAATTTACAAAAATAATTCAAACATTATTAAATAAAGTTCCAAATATTGACAAAGCAATTTTATCTACACATTGTCATAATGATTTAGGTTTAGCAGTTGCAAATTCTTTAGCAGGTGTTCAAGCAGGTGCAAGACAAATTGAATGCACTATTAATGGAATAGGAGAAAGAGCAGGTAACGCAGCACTAGAAGAAGTTGTAATGGCGATGAAAACCAGACCAGATTTAATGCCTTATGAAACAGGAATTAATACAAAATTATTGAGTAAAGCGTCAAAAATAGTTTCAAATGCCACTGGGTTTCCAGTTCAGTATAATAAAGCGATTGTTGGAAAGAATGCATTTGCTCATGAGTCAGGAATTCACCAAGATGGTATGTTAAAAAATAGACAAACATATGAAATAATGACACCTGAAAGTGTAGGAGTTAAACAAACTTCTCTAGTAATGGGAAAGCATTCAGGAAGACATGCTTTTAAAGATAAACTTACTAGTCTTGGATATGCTGACTTAACTGATGATGTTATAGAAAATGCATTTGGAAAATTTAAGGTTTTGGCAGATAAAAAAAAACACGTGTATGATGAAGACATTATTGCATTAGTTGATGATAGTTTAATTATTGATAACAAAGTAAATGCAATCAATTTAAAGTCTTTAAAGGTATTTGCTGGAACAGGAGAGCCCCAAAGAGCTGAAATGACTCTAGATGTTTTCGGAGAGGTAAAAAATGCTTCAGAAACAGGAGATGGCCCAGTAGATGCTATATTTAAATGTATTAAAAAACTATATCCACACAATGTAAATTTACAGCTATATCAAGTTCATGCCGTAACTGAAGGAACTGATGCTCAGGCAACTGTAAGTGTTCGAATTGAGGAAAATGGAAAAACTACAGTTGGACAAGCTGCAGATACTGATACACTTGTAGCATCAGCTAATGCATATATTAATGCATTAAATAAAATGATAATCAAAAGAGATAAAACTGCACCTGGTCAAGCGCCAGAGCAAAATTATGATCAGAAAGTGAGAGGAATTTAAATGGGAATGTTTAGTAAAATAACAAAAATTTGGTCTCAAGACATGGCTATAG
>CACJZM010000002.1 GCA_902597895.1 uncultured Pelagibacteraceae bacterium | reverse complement strand
ATTAATAAAAAAATTTTTTACAAAAATCCTTTAGAAATTTTCAAAAAAAAAAAATTGGATTTACTAATAGAATGTATTGGGATGTCTGATGGCGTTTCCAAAAAAGTTGTAGAAACTGCATTAAAAAACAAAATTCATGTAGTTACACCAAATAAAGCTTTAATTGCTAAGCATGGTGATTATTTAGCTAAACTTGCAGAAAAGAATAAGGTTAACCTGGAATTTGAAGCTTCGGTAGGTGGTGGTATACCCATTATAAGAACTATTAAAGAGGGCTTGGCAACTAATAAAATTAATAAAGTTTTTGGTATTTTAAATGGCACTTGCAATTATATCCTATCTGAGATGGAACATACTAAAGAAAATTTTAAAACAGTTCTTAAAAAAGCTCAAAATCTTGGATATGCGGAACCAGGCAATCCAAAACTCGATTTAAATGGCTATGATGCCTTAGCGAAAGTAAGAATTTTATCTTCTTTAGCATTTAATAAAAAGATCTCAAAAAAAAAATGTTTAATGGAGGGAATTGAAAACATCGAAATAAAAGATATTGAAATTGCAGATCAGCTTAATTTAAAAATAAAATTACTTGGAATAACTGAATTAATAAATAATCAAGTATTTGAACGCGTACATCCATGTTTGATCAAGAAAGATAATTATATTGCTAATGTTAATGGCGTAATGAACGCTATTATATTAGATGGAAAACCAGTTGGTGAAAGCGTCTTGCAAGGTGAAGGTGCTGGTCCTGGCCCAACTTCTTCTGCATTAATGTCCGATATTTTATCAATTTTAAGAGGTAATATTAAATTTCCTTTTGGTATACCAGATAGCAAAAGAAAGAGTGTAAATATTTATAATATTAAAAATTACTCAAATTCACTATATTTAAGATTTGAGGTAAAAGATAAACCTGGTGTTTTATCTAGTTTAACACGCCTATTGGCAAAAAAAAACATTTCTGTTGAAAGATTAATACAAATTCCAGATCCTAAAATGAAAACAGCTTCTATAGTTATAGTAACTCATAAATCTAGAGAAATTGATGCTCAAAAATGTTTGAAATCATTTTTAAAAAATAAAAATATTCTTAAAATTCCTACTCTAATAAGACTTTTTTAGTAATGGAAATTTATATAAAACTGTTTGAGGTTATTTTTCCAGTTTTTTTTGTAATAGGCATTGGATATTATCTGGGCAAAAACAATCCAAATATTGACACTAATTTTATAACTAACTTTGCAGGAAATATCGGTACGCCTGCAATGATTTTTTACACAGTTACAACCACTGGAATAACATTAACTGTTTTTATTCACTATTTTACCTATGCTTTAATAATGATTGGTGGTTTCGCGTTAATAGGGCTCATTTTACTCTTTTTTTTAAATAAAGACTTAAGCATGGAGTTGCCTCCATTAATTCTACCTAATACAGGTAATATGGGTGTTCCTATCTGTCTTTTTGCTTATGGTACTCAAGGATTGGGTGTAGCTTCAGCTATAGCTTCAGTAATAATCCTTTTTCATTTTACATTGGGTGTATTTCTTGCAAAAAAAAAATTTTCTTTTGATGTTGTTTTAAAAAGCCCACCAGTTTATGCTATTATTGTATCTGTATTATTTTTATATTTTAAAATTGACACTCCGCTATTTCTTGAAAATACTACCTTTCTTTTAACTTATGCAACAATTTTTTTAGTTCTGATGTCTCTTGGTATTGCATTAACTAGGTTTAAATTTTCTCTAAAAAACTCAATCATTTTATCTTTATGTAGAGTTGTTATTGGTCCTATTATTGCATTTATTATTATTTATTATTTTGAGCTTTCAGGGTTTGCAGCGGGTGTATTATTAATACAAAGTGCTATGCCTAGTGCAATTTTAAATTATTTAGTAGGTAGCATGTATTCTCCAAAAAATATTGTCGATAGTATTGCAAGTACAATTGTTGTATCTACGTTAATGTCCTTTATTACTATTCCTATAATAGTTTATATAGCTTTAAGTTATTTTAATTAATGAAAGCTATCGCTTTCAATTTATTAGCTTGGGTAATGCTCCCTATAATGGACGGATTTGCTAAATATCTAAGTACCGATATGCCTGTTTTACAAATTACTTGGGCAAGATATTTTTTTACTGTCGCTTTTACACTTCCAGTTATGTTTTTCTTTTTTAAAAAATATTTGGTTTGGACAGATAAACCCAAATTACAATTTTTGAGAGGTTTAATATTGCTATGTGCAAATATTTGTTTTTTTTATGCAATTTCAGTAATTTCATTAGCCAAAGCCTTAACTTTAGCTTTTGTTGCCCCTTTAATTGTTACAGCTTTTTCTCCAGTTTTTTTAAGTGAGAAGGTAGGATTTAGAAGATGGTCTGCGGTAATTTTAGGTTTGATAGGTTCTTTAGTAGTTATAAGACCAGGATTTGTAGAAATTAATTTAGCAAGTATAGCCGCTCTTGGAACAGGTGTAATGTATGGGTTTTATTTGATCATTACTCGTAAACTAAGTACCTCAGATAATCCTTTATTAACGTTACTGTTAACTGGTGTAGTGGGGGCCATAATTATATCCACTGTAATGCCATTTGTATGGGTTAAACCAACCTTAAATCAGTGGTCTATGATGGCTGCCATAGGTATATTTGCTTGTATAGGTCATTTATTCTTAATATTGTCACTTAAATACGCTGACGCTTCTAAATTAGCTCCATTTAGTTATTTTGAGATCATTACAAACATCATTATAGGCTATTATTTCTTTAGTGATTTCCCTGATAATTGGACTTTCTTAGGATTATTTATTATTGTATTAAGTGGTATCTACATTTCCAAAAGGGAGAACTTAGTTAAAAAAGCAAAATAATAGGTATCTTATATTTACTAATATCTAAAGTATTACATTAAGTATTTAATATAAACTATTGTTTTTATTATATTTTATATAATATAAAATACTATGAGATTAAGACTTATTTTTTATATAAACAAAAATAATTAATTTAATAGGTTCTTAATTTTTGCTAAATAACGAAAAAAGTTAAAAAAACCAACAAAATTAAGTTTTTTTAACAATACAAAATATTAAATTGGTTGAAAAATAGGGTGGTCTAAAACTGTTGATATAGTTGAATAGTGGAGCGATGCACTAATTGAATATACCATTTAAACGGCCATAGAGGGGTCTATTTTAAGTGTAGCCTCATATATGGTACAACTGAAGGGTGAACTTTGCTAATTTACAAAAAATCAATTAAAAAGATCAAAAAACGTTGATTTTACTGATTTTTTTAATGTAAAAAACCCCTAAAATAGGGCTAAATCGTTACCTTTTCAGATCTAAGTAATTTGAGCTTTTGCCTAATTCCACCTCTCCCAGAGTAGCCTCCAAGACCTCCATCAGATCTAATCACTCTATGACAGGGTATTTTTGGAGCATATGGGTTTTTAGCACAAGCATTAGCTACAGCGCGTGCTGATTTTGGGCTTTTTATACCTATTGCTACCTGTTTATAGGTTTTTACTTTACCCTTTGGTATAGTTTTGAGGTATTTCCAGACTTTTAATTGAAATATAGTACCTTTCATTAATAATAATTTAAAATAATATAACAAATTAGAAAAAAAACCCCCAAAATTGAAAGATATACAGTCTCTAAACTTTTACCGACTTTTCTATAGTGTAAAAAAGTAAGAATTGCGAATGCGATTGATGTGATTAAAAAATAAATCGGTTCAATTATTCCATCTATTGAAGGCATTAATTTTAGGTAAATTGTAAGCTTTTCATAAAAAAACCCTGTATCCTTGTACCTTTTCAGGCACAAAGAACAGTAGTTTTGGCACGTCGTTGTATGCGCTACCGCCATGCCTTCCACCTAACGATTTTAGCGCTACTCCGTTAGGTTTTCTGCCCCCTAGGCTTGAATCTCTCGATTTTTCCCTAGTCGGTCAGTTAAGAGTTGCCTCTTAATTCATTTTTTACTTTATCAAATTGGTTTTTTTTGTGTATCACTTTATTGTTGAAAATCACTTGTTCTTAACAGGGTAGAATAGTGGGGATAACTTAATTAATTCATTAATAGAAATAGCAAGACAAATATGCTAATAAAAAATATACCAAATATAACCATTAAAATTCTATTTTTTGTTAAATCGCTAATTTTTCCCCAATAATTCATTAAAATAAAAAGAATTATTGGTATGGCTAATCCAATAATGACATATTTAGGCATATTTAGTCTGTTTTTATAATTAATTTTTGTTTATTTATTTTTAGTTTACCTTTTTTATCTTTGCTATCTATCTCATTATTCAAATTATTTTGATCCATATTACAACCTAATAATAATATCGAGAGTAATAGTAAGGATATAACTTTCATCATATTCTTATATTTTTTTTCTTGACTAATGAAATGTGATATATTATTACTAATGATAATTAATTGTTATCAATAATAATAGTATGAATGAACTAACAACAGATCTAAAATTGCTTCATGAGGCAACTTTAAATAATCTCAAAAAATCTAAAGCAAATAATACTTTAAGAGCTTATAAATCAGATTTTAAAGATTTCGGAGCATTTTGCGTTAAGCATAGTTTAAATTCATTGCCAACAGACCCAAAAATAATTTCCCTATACCTCACTCATCTTTCAAAAAATTCTAAAATAAGCACGTTAAGACGAAGATTAGTATCAATAAGCATGGTTCATAAATTGAAAGGCCATTATTTAGATACTAAACATCCAATTATTGTAGAAAATTTAATGGGAATAAAAAGGGTAAAAGGAAGCATTCAGAAAGGTAAAAAACCATTATTAATCAATCATTTAAAATCAATTATTAATGTAATTAATGAACAAAAAATTGATGAAATTAAGAAACTTAGAGACAAATCAATAATCCTAATTGGTTTCAGTGGTGGATTTAGAAGAACTGAACTCATTTCTATTGATTATGAAGATTTAGAATTTGTACCTGAAGGTCTTAAAATCATTATTAAAAGATCAAAAACTGATCAATTTGGAGAGGGAATGACTAAAGGACTGCCCTACTTTACTAATGAAATTTACTGTCCTGTAACAAATCTAAAAAAATGGTTAGAAGTTTCTCAAATTAAGTCTGGAGCTATTTTTAGACGGTTTTCTAAAGGTTTGTCACTAACAAATAAAAGATTAACTGACCAATCTGTAGTTTTATTAATGAAGAAATATCTAAAATTAGCAGGCATTGAAAACACAAACTTTGCTGGTCATAGTTTAAGATCGGGTTTTGCCACAGTGGCTGCTGAGTCAGGGGCAGATGAGAGAAGTATAATGACTATGACGGGTCATAAAACAACACAGATGGTTAGAAGATATATCAAAGAAGCTAATATATTTAAAAATAATGCACTTAATAAAGTAAAACTGTGATTCAAATCAATATTGTAAAAATAAAGTTTATAATAAAGAATTTAGGATATCTTTATACAAAGAATCAAAGTTTTTTCTTTCAATAGATTTATAATTTCTAAAATGCTTGGACCATTTAATATAATTGTAATTTTTATCTATAATATCTATTTGTTCAATAGATTTAGCAGCTGCTACATGGGAAACAGCTCCATGACATGATATTAATAACGAAGCATTAACGATAATTGACTCTAGATGAAAAAAATTTAAATTTTCTAATAAAATTATATTTTCATCTGAATTATTTTCAAAAAAATTTTTTAAAATCTTTGGTGTATTAACACCTGTTGTAATTATAATTTTTTTATTTACCCTTTCAGTCAAAGAGGTTAAAAAAGTTTCTAACTCTTTTAATGACGGTTCAATATTTGAATACGTTTTAATATATTGATCAAAAATCCATTTTTCATCAAAATGAATTAAAATATAAGGTTTTTTTGGGGTATAAATTTTTGGATAATCTCTATCATTAAGAATATCGAGAAGATTATCATTAAAGGTAATTTTTAAATTTTTTAAAATATACTTAATCTCATCAATATATGAAGAAAATTTATTTATGTTCGAAAAGTACTTATTTTTAGATGATAAAAAGAAAGAAATAAATTTAGATCTTGTTTTTCCATCATGAACTATCGTAGTATCAAAAGATTGTTTTCTTAAAAGGAAAAATAGTTTTAACTTGTTAAAAAAACCTCCTTTTAAAAGTATTACCTCGTCTATAATATTGAATGATTTAATATATTGATAATTTTTCTCCGATGCTACAACTGTTATTAAACTTTTGCTATCAACCATTTTAATTGATTTTATTAGTATTAAAGAAATAAGGAAATCACCTATTCTATCTGTTCTAAATATTAAATATTTGTTCATTAATCATGCCACAAATATTTTTGTTTATTTTTAAAATCGAAAGTTTTATTTATTATAAAATCGGCAACTTTATTTGAATTAAAGAATCTTAGGTATTTTTTCTTACCATTTTGAGCAATTTTTTTTCTCAACTTATCATCTTTGCTTATTTTAAGTATTTTTTCAGATAAATCAGAAATATTCTTGTAAAAAACCATTTCATTATTATTAAAAAAATCTCTGTATCCAGTTCGTTCATCTATAAGCGTAACCAATCCATTTCCAGTGATTTGTGTAATTCTGTCACTACTATAATATTTTATAGGTGAGCCTCTACTTAAATTAAGACCCATTTTAGAATTAGAAATCGTTTTAAAATATTGATCAGCCCATATAGGTTGAATATTGTTTATACCAAAGATGTCAAATTTAACATTTTTGGTAATATCAATTAATTTTCTAAGAAATTTTTCTCTATCATCAGTTGTTCTAATTTTTAAATTTCCTCTATGTACTCCGTGGCTAAGAGCAAAAAATACATCATTTGAGCATTCATGATTAAAATTATTCAATGTTTCAAATGAGAAATCTGCTGGATTTGGAATAAAAAAATTTTTAGTTTTCTTTGATAGAAAATTTAATACATCAGGACTAGTGGTTAGAAAATTAGCATCAATAAACTCAGATTTATCTAATATACGTTTTTTATTTTTTTTAAAATCAGGTCCATTTTTATTAAGAGGATCTAAAAACCACTGGGCTACCTTCAAGTTTGGATATTCATCCTTTAAATTTCCAAGTATTATTGGTGATATTAGGTCTGCATGACCCAAAACTAACATATCTGGTTTATAATTATAACAGGTCTTGATCAATTTATCGTTTAATGATTTTGATCCTTTTATATCTGTATATGATTTGTAGTGTTTTTGAATATCTCTGTCACTAAATTCTAGCACGCTATGTCCTAATCTTATAAATCCATTATTAATTCTTCTACCAGTATTAAAAAACAATCTTCCATTATGTCTTTCATTAAAATTTGTAATATGAAGAATTCTTAAGGATCTATTAATATTATTAATATTGAATTTATTTGGTAAAGAAAATTTAAGATCTCTAATTTTATCTATGAGATTAGTTATATATTTATGTGTTAAATAGAAATTTTTATATGAGAGTTTTTGTAAATTTTTTCTAATATTTTTATTGTTAATTAATAATTCAATCTCTTTAAAAATTTCATTTGATGAAAGTTTCTTAAGTATAATTCCATTAGTTATAGTTTCTGGAAGACCTCCTTTATTACTTATTATTACAGCGCATCCATTTGCTGCTGCCTCAAGACTAGATCTACCAAATGGTTCCTCCCATCTAGAACAAACTACTGCTATACTTGTCTTTTTATAAATATTAATAACCTCTGAATGTTTTTTAAATCCAAGTTTTTCTAAATTATTATGATTGAAATCAATTTTATCTCTTGGTTCATCACCAATAACAATTGCTTTCCAATCTTTGTATTTATTTAATATTCGAATTACTGCTGTGCCAAATAAATCATACCCTTTAGACCTATTTAATTTTCCGACAAAAGTGATTATTTTTTTTTTATTTTTAATTTTAAAATTATTTTTCATTGCAGATTGATTGATTACTACTAATTTTTCACTATTTACAAAGTCATTTTTCATTCCTTTTAAAAACCTTCTTTTAGACCAGTTACTATTGAAAATAATTTTAAAACAATTTTTCATTAAAAAAATTCTTTCCGAAATTGTTTTTGATCCACTCATTGATAGTGGGTCATTATGAAAATATAATATGTAAGTTCTGTTAAATAATGAATTCACCAGGTAGGTTAAATAAATAGGTCTATTGTGAAGTTCAATTAAATCTGATTTTATATTTTCTTCTTTTTTAATAAACTCATTGACGTATTCTTTGTTTTGGCTTTGAAAAAAATTTGTTTTAGGTAAAATATTAATATAATTTAGTTTAAATGTTTCTTTGTAATTTGTATTTCCATAGATATAAGTCTTTTTTTTATACTTACTTATTTTTGTAGTATCATTAACGAACAATGAAACAGCTCCCGCATAACTAGGTGAGAAATTTTCTTTAAATGGTAATAGGACAGAGATTTTCAATTATAAATCCTCTTTATTTTATTTCTTAAATAGTAATTTTTTTTTAGTGTATATTCATTTTTCATAGCTTGAACCTTAGTTTTATATTTCTCATAATAAATTAATTTCCATTTTTTTCCTTTTGTAAATTTTGCTCCTCTATTTGAATTATGTAATTTAATTCTTTTATCCAGATTATTAGTATAACCTACATAAGAAATTGTTTTTTTTTTGTCTTTAGATGTAATTAAATAAACAAAATAGCTCATTATGGCGGTCCCTAGGGGAATCGAACCCCTCTTTCATGGATGAAAACCATGTGTCCTAACCGATAGACGAAGGGACCAAAGCATGTCCTTTTATTGCAAAAAAAATAATTAATCAAGTTTAGGATATCTGTTTTTAATAACATTTTTGAATGAATTTGTGTGTGTTACGAATGTTTCTGTGTAAAATTCATTCTTAACAATACTTACACCTTTTACTAAATCACCATCAGTTATACCTGTGGCACAAAAAACAGTCTCTCCCTTAATAATTTCATTTAATTCATATTTCTTATCTAAATCTTTGATACCCATATCTCTAGCTCTTTTTATATCGTTTTCAGTCTCAAATAAAAATCTACCCTGAAATTTACAGCCAAATGCGTCAAGGGCCGCTGCAGCTAGCACCCCTTCAGGACCACCACCTATACCTAAAAAAATATCAACGTCATACTTATCATCTGTAACTAATATTGCTCCTGCTACATCACCATCTTTTATAAGTTTTAATTTAACATTAAGATTTAATAACTCATTAATAATTTTTTGATGTCTTGGTCTATCTAATATGCATACTCTAACATTAGAAACATCTTTATTTCTAGCATCTGCTATATTTAAAATATTTTTTTTTATTGAATTATCTAAATCAACTGCATCATCTGGTATACTCTTATTAATCGCAATTTTATTCATATAGGTTTCAGGTGCATTAAATAAATGGTTTCTGTCTGCAAATGCAATAACAGATATTCCACCAGGTAAATTATTTGCAACAAAGTTGGTTCCCTCAACTGGATCAACAGCGATATCAATAGATTTACCTTTTCCAGAACCTAACTTTTCACCAATATACAACATTGGAGCTTCATCTAATTCTCCCTCCCCAATCACAATTTTTCCATCAATATCAAGTTTATTAATTTCTGATCTCATTATGTCTACCGCTGCTTTATCAGCTAATATCTTATTTTTTTTTCCTACAAATTTATGAGCTGCTATAGCAGCCTTAGAAGTAATATTTACAAAACTGTTTACCAAAACTTTACTAATAGACATTAAATTGACGTCGTTTCTAAATCATTTTCTGCAGATTTAAGTTTTTCTTCAAATTCTCTTAATCTTTTCCATACAGAAATTAGCTCAACTATAGTTGACCAACTTTTTACAAGATATTGTAGCGATCCCTCTACTCTTCCAAAAGCTCTTGTTATTTGTTGAACAAAACCTAAAGTGATTGCACCAGTAACTATTGTGGGAGCTAATGCTAAATAAGGTACAATTACCATTCCTTGGAAATAACTCCACTTTACTGTATTAAAATATAAATAATGAAAATATGACTTGTAGTGAATACCTCTTACCCTATTGTATAATTGACCAATTGTAGGTGGCGCAGCTCTAATAGGATCGTCTTCACCATGTACTAATTCTTTTCTATATCCGGCTTCTTCTTTTTGAATATCATATTCTATTCCTGGTAATTTAATCCCCACTGCAGCTAATATTAATGTTCCACCTAATGCAGATATTATAGCAACCCAAACAAGCGCATGATCTACTTGACCAATCCAAGGCAAAACATCTATTTGTTTTGATAATCCCCATAATATTGGAGTAAATGCAATTAATGTCATTATACTATCTAACAATCCAGTTCCAAGTCCCTCCATAATTCTTGCAAACTTTAATGTATCTTCCTGAACTCTTTGTGATGCTCCTTCAGTCAATCTAGCTTTAAGCCATTGTTCGTGATAATAATTTGCCATTGACGTTCTCCATCTAAAAACCCAATGACTAGTAAAAAAACCTGTAAAGACAGCAATTACAATCCAAAGGCCAGCAATTTTTGCAAATGTAAAAAGATAACCAATAAACTCAGCTTCTGAAACTGAATTTGGTGTAGTCAATGCTTTTTGTAGAGTATCATAAAAATCTCCAAACCATTCATTAATTTTAACATCCAACTGAACCTGATACCAAGTTGAAACTAAAATAAACAAAGAACCTAAAATACTCCATGGAAACCATTGTTTTTGGATAAAAAATTTAAACATTTATTTATTTTGTAAAGTTATCTGCATATGATTTCTTAATAATTTTCCGATTTTGTGGTTCTATAAGTTCAAAATTAATATTATTTTTTTTTGCATATTCAATAGCTAATTCTTTTGATGAAAACTCTAATTTTAATTCTGAATAAGTATCTTTGCTACTTTCCCACCCCATTAATGGATTTATTCCAGGCTTTTCTGAAAAATATTCCAATATCCATTTATCAAATTTTTTTAAACCAGATTGCATAGCTGTCTTTGAAGGTTTGTAAATTTTAGCTTTTTTCATTTTGTTAATATATATCACTAAGTATTATTATTATAAATTAATGATTTTGTTAAATATGGTCGGGGCGGCAGGATTTGAACCTGCGACCCTCTGGTCCCAAACCAGATGCGCTACCAGGCTGCGCTACGCCCCGAATGAGATACTAATACAGTACATAATGTTATTTTCAAAGTATAAATAGGCCAAAAATGAAAGAAATTTAAGAAGAATCTGGTATAAAAGATCAAATGATAATTACATGTCCTTGTGGGGATAAAAAATTCACTGTTGACGCATCATTAATTCCTCAAGAAGGAAGAACATTGCAATGTGGCTTTTGTGAGAGACAGTGGTTTTTCAAAACAGAAAATACTGAAGAAGAAATTAAGGTATTAGAAAAAAAAATACCTGAACCAGCAATTCCTGAACCAGCAATTAAAGACAATAAAAATTTATCAGAAAATATCAAAAAAAATATTTCTGATGTAGAAGATTATAGCACTAACTCATTAATTAATACAAAAGAAGAAACTAATAAAAAAATTAATAAAAAAAATGATGTAAATTATTTTAAAATTTTAATTGTAGCATTTATATCTTTTACAGCTTTAATATTAGTTTTAGATACATTTAAAATTTATATTTCAAATATATATCCACAAATAAACAATGTACTAAATAGTTTATATGAATCTTTATTTGATATATTTTTATTTCTTAAGGATTTGATAAAATAAATTATGATTAGATATATTTCTTCACCATTTAGATGGTTTTTTAAACTTGAAGCAGCAAGTGGATTGGTTCTGTTATTTGCTGCGATAGCAGCATTGATTATTAGTAATTCATATTTATCTGATTTATATTTTTCCACTTTAAACAAATATCTATTTTTAGGTATTAATAATTTTGGTTTAAAACTGTCAGTTATTCATTGGATTAATGACGCGTTGATGGCCATATTTTTTTTCTTTGTAACCTTAGAAATTAAAAGAGAGTTTTTACAAGGTGAATTATCAAATATCAAACAAGCATTGTTACCCATAATTGCTGCTGTCGGTGGTATGGTTGTGCCTGCATTAATCTATGTTTTTATAAATTTAGGAGATACAGCAACTTTAAATGGTTGGGCTATTCCCTCGGCAACCGATATAGCTTTTTCATTGGGTGTCCTTTCCCTTTTGGGAAAAAGAGTACCATTATCTTTAAAAGTTTTTTTAACAGCTTTAGCAATTATTGATGATCTAGGTGCAATTGTGATAATTGCATTATTTTATTCTGGTGATTTAAGCGTAAAATATTTAACTTTAATGTTATTAGCATTTATAATTCTTTTAATAATTAATAAATTTAATATAAAAAAATTTTTTCCTTATTTGTTAGTAGGATTATTTCTATGGGATTTTACTCATAATTCAGGCATTCACGCTACAATAGCTGGTGTTTTATTAGCAATGACAATTCCACATAGAAAAAAAGAAAAAGATTTTTCATTATTAATTAAAATTGAACATGCAATAAGTCCATATGTTGCATTTGGAATAATGCCTTTGTTTGCATTTGCTAATGCAGGTGTGTCATTAGAAGGATTATCATTATCATCCTTATTAGATAAAGTTCCATTAGGTATTGTATTAGGTTTATTTGTAGGTAAGCAACTAGGAGTTTTTGTTTTCTCTTATATTTCCATAAAAATGAAAGTGGCTCAGATGCCTAATAATTCTAATTGGTTTAATTTATACGGGGTTGGAATTTTAACTGGAATAGGCTTTACAATGAGTTTATTTGTTGGAAACTTAGCTTTTGTCGAAAACATGGAATATATGGATGGCGTAAAAATTGGAGTTTTGACTGGGTCATTATTATCCACTTTAACTGGGTACTTTTTAATATTACTTACACCAAATAAATAATTAAAAACCCCATGAAGAAATTACTATATATTGGAATAACTATAGTTATGATTTTTTTTAAGACACCAGCATACTCAAATTATGAAAAAGTTTTTTACGATTTCTCAATAGAAAGTATTGATGGAGAAATAATAAACTTAAGTGAATATAAAAATAAAGTTGTTCTACTCGTAAATACTGCAAGTTATTGTGGATTTACAAAACAATATGGAGATTTACAAGAATTATGGGATAAATATAAATCAAAAGGATTAATTGTTTTTGGAGTTCCTTCAAATTCTTTTAATCAAGAAAAAAATAGTAATAACGATGTTAAGGAATTTTGTGAAGTTAATTTTAATATAAATTTTCCATTGTCTTCAATCTATGAAGTTAAAGGAAAGAATGCACATGAAATATTTAAATGGGCTAAAGATAACCATGGTAGTTCTGCAGTACCTAAATGGAATTTTCATAAAATCTTAATTAATAAATCTGGAAAAGTTGAGGATACTTTTGCTTCATTTACAAAACCAAAATCAAATAAGATAATTAATAAAATTGAAGGTCTTTTAAATTAAAAAGTTCATTCCATCGAAGGCAGGGATTACATTTTTAGGAAGGAATTTTTGAACTTTTTTATAGTCAATATCATTACCAAGATTGGTTAAAATTGTTTTTTTAGGCTTTATTTCTTTAATTAGATTTAATACCTCTTGTAAATTAAAATGTGATGGATGATAGTTATATCTAAGACAATCTATTACCAGGTACTTTAAATTTTTAAGTTTGTTATAGTCTTTTTTATAAATCTGATTAACATCACTTGCATACGCACATTTATTATTAATTTTATATAAAATACTTTTAATTTTACCATGTTGTACTGGAATAGATTCTATTTTTAATATTTCTTTTTTTATTTTATATTTATGAACTTTGTTTAATTTATTAATTTTTAATATCGGTGGGTAATCAAGCGTTTTTTTAAAGCAATATTTAAAATTTTCTCTCAAATATTTAGAAGTTTTTCTATCTGCATAAACATCTATTTTATCATGATTTTTTAAATAAAAGACCCTTAGTTCATTTATTCCATGAGTTTGATCAGCATGCATATGTGTATAAAAAACTTTGTTTATATTTTTTACCTTAGTATTTATTAGTTGTTGTTTAATATCAGGAGATGTATCTATAAGAACATTGAATTTATCTAATGATATCAATGCTGAGCATCTGGACCTAAAATTTTTTTCAATCTTTGGATCACAATTTCCAAAATATCCATCAATTCTTGGTATACCTAATGAACTTCCACAACCAAGTATTGTAAATTTAGCTTTCATAATTAAAAAATAATCTAGTAAAATTATTATTAGTGATATTTTGCATATCAGAAAATTCCAAACCTTTAATTTCTGAAAGTTTTTGAAGTGTATATTTTATAAAAGAGGGTTCATTTTTATTACCACGCATAGGTACTGGTGCAAGAAAAGGGCTGTCGGTTTCTATCAGTAACCTGTCACTTTCAATTGATTTAAATGTATCTTGAAGATCTAAACTATTTTTAAAAGTAATTATACCACTTGCAGAGAAATAAGCATCTAAATCAAATAATTTTTTAGCAAACTGCTTAGAACCAGTAAAACAATGCATCAAAATTTTTGGTTTATTATTTTTAAAATTATTTAATACTTCAAATGTTTCATCTTCTGCATTTCTAGAGTGGACTATTATTGGAAAATCAAGTTTGATAGCTGCATCGATATGTTTTTCAAAACTTAAGATTTGATCATTTTTTTCACTATTTTCATAATAGAAATCTAGCCCTGTTTCGCCTACGCCAATAATTTTTTTACTGTATTTTGCGTTATTTATTAAAAAAGAACTATCAATTTTGTTGTCTTTAACCTCATGTGGATGTATCCCAATAGTTCCATAAATCATATCATCTATATCAACAATTTTGAGAATATTTTTATAACTTTCTAGTGATGTAGAAATTGTTAAAATTTTTTTTAGTCCAATTTTTTTTGATCTTTCCAAAACCTGATTAAGATTTTTAAACAATGGTTCATGATCTAAATGGCAGTGTGAGTCAATCATTTTTCAATTTTTTTAAATAATATATTTAATTTGTAAATTTTTTGGTTTTCTTTAAGAAATTCGTTATTTTTTAATGATAAGAACTCTATATCATTTTCCTTAATATTTAATGAATTTAAAACATTAATTGTTGTTTGAGGCATAACTGGGTACAAAAGAATAGTAATTTTTCTAATTAACTCTAAAGCAGTATATACAATGGTTGAAAGTCTTATTTTATCATCTTTTTTTTTCCAAGGTTCTTGATCATTAAAATATTTATTTGAAGCAAAAAGTTTGTCTATAATAAAACTCATATATTGATTTATATCTTGATTATCAATGAATGATCTTATTTTTTCTAAGTTGTTCATTGAATTTAGAATTTTAAGATCCTCATTATTAAATTTGTGTGATGGAACAACAGAAGAACAATTTTTTTCAGCAAATGATAATACTCTTTGACATAAATTTCCAAAGTTATTTGCTAAGTCACTATTTATACAATTTTCTAATTTTTCTTCTGAAATATTGCCATCATTACCAAAAGAAACTTCTTTTAATAAATAATATCTAAGTGAATCTAATCCATAAATATTTATAATTTCCAATGGATCTAAAATATTTCCTTTTGACTTGGACATTTTTTCGTCCCCAGACAATATCCACCCATGGCCATAAACTCTATGAGGTGGTTCTATATCCGCAGCTAAAAGGAAAGCAGGCCAATATACAGCATGAAATCTCAATATATCTTTTCCAATTAAATGAAGTGAAGCAGGCCAAAACTTATTGAAAAGATCATTTTTAATATCAGGATATTTAAGAGCACTTAAATAATTTGTTAATGCATCTAACCATACGTATATAACATGATCTTTATTAGACGGTACTTGAATGCCCCATTTAAATGATTTTCTACTAACAGATAGATCTTTTAAACCACCCTTAACAAAACTAATAACTTCATTTCTTCTAGATTCGGGAAGTATAAAATTTCTATTTTTTTCATAAAAATTAAGAAGAGGTTTTTGCCATTCAGATAACTTAAAAAAATAGGACTCCTCCTCTACCCACTCAACTTTTGATCCTGATGATTTAGATTTCTTAATATTATCGATTTCTTCAATTTCATCCTCAGAATAAAATGCTTCATCTGAGACTGAGTACCATCCAGAATATTTAGATAAATAAATATAATTTTTTTTTTCAAGTATATTCCAAAGATGTTCTACGGCATCAAAGTGCCTCTTTTCCGTTGTTCTAATAAAATCATTATTTGATAAATTTAATTTAAAAGTTAAATCTTTGAAAATAGAACTAATTTCATCACAAAATTTTAAAGTATCTTTATTGTTATCTTTAGAAGCTCTCTCAATTTTTTGTCCATGTTCATCTGTTCCTGTTAAAAAAAAAACATCATAATTATCTATTCTTTTGAAACGCGCAAAAAAGTCAGCAACTATACTTGAATAAGCATGACCCATGTGAGGTTTAGCAGATGGGTAATAAATAGGAGTTGTGATGTAAAATTTATTTTTCATTAATACATATCTTTTCAAAACGTATTAGAACAGATTCTAAATCTAAATTATATTTATATATATCATTTAATTCCTTTGTAAAAACTTTGTAATTATTAAATGCAGAAATATTATTTTTATGCATAAAAAATTTCTTTGAAAAATATAACTCAAAAAAAAGATTCATATTATTTTTAATAAAAGGATCTTTCTTATACAACTTATTCTTAATTAGATAATCTAAAAATTGTTCAATAGTAAATTGATATTCTATATTATTATTAACAAATAAATAATATAAATTAACAAAATCTCCAGGAGAAAAATAAAAATTTTTAAAATCTACATTTAAGTTTTCATAAAAATCATTTTCTAAAATATTATTTAAAATGAATTCTTTTTGTGCGTGGTTTAAATTTATATTAAAGCTTATGCATCTGGAATTGATAGTTTTAAGAAGAAATTTTGCTGAGTCTTTGATTAAAATAAAAATAACTTTTTCATTTGGTTCTTCCAAAATTTTAAGTAATGCATTTGATGCGTTTTTATTTAAATATTCAATTTTGTCAATTAAGACAATTTTTTCACAATTGTTAAATGATGACTTATTGCAGAATGATATAATATCTCTAATTTGGTTTACGTTTATCGATTTTTTATCTTCATCTATATAAGAAAAATAAAAATTAGGATGAGAATTATTTTTAACAAGGTTAAATGATTTATTTAATACATTAATCCTGAAATTATTTTTATCATACGCATAATCTTCATTTTTCGAAAAAATATAATTAATGAGGTGAAATGCTAAAACTGATTTCCCTATCCCACTTTCTCCAGTAAGTATAATTTTATTTGGAAGTTTTTTATTTTCATATAAATGAATTAAATCCTTTATATATTTATCCATTGAAAAAAGGTTTGATTGCTCGATTGATTTAGATAGCATAATTATAAAAATTTATTAATTTTGTTTATAACTTTTATTTTATTATCGGATATACTTTTATTGCTATCAACTATTAAATATTTCTTTTTGTTTTTAGCTATTTTTAAAAATCCTTTTTGAACTCTTCTATAAAAATTATAGTTAAATAAATCATATCTATTCTTCGTTTTTCTTAAATTCAATCTTTTAATTAGATTTTTTTTATTTACAGTATGTAAAAAGGTTAAATCAGGAGTTAATGATCCTAAAATAAAATTATTTAATGTAACTATTAATTTCCTGTTAATTTTCATCCCATGATGCTGATATGCAATTGTAGAGTCTACAAATCTATCAATTAGTATAATCTTTTTTTTATAATTTTTTTTAATTATATTATGATAATTCTCATTTCTTGATGCTATATATAAAAAAAGATCTGTTAAAGACTTAAAATTTGATTTTTTGTTTAGAATTAAATCTCTAATTTTTTCTGAATTCTTTGATCCACCAGGTTCTCTAAATTTGACAAATTTAATTCTTTTCTTTTTGAGGTATTTTTCTACATTTTTAATATGAAGTGATTTTCCAGAACCCTCAATTCCTTCAAAAACTATTAAAGGTTTTTTAGACATCACCCCATATCAAATAATTAATTGATCTAACTATTCTTGAAATAATATTAATTCTTTTTACATTTTCGGCTGCAACTAATTCATGTTCAGAGACAACTTCATCTTTATATGAAATAATAAGTTTTCCTAAAACATCATTTTCATATATAGGAGCTTCGATTGGACCATTATATACTGATTTTACTTTTAAATACTTTTTTCTAGCTTTAGGTATAGTTTTGTAAATATCTTCATTTAATTTTACTTTTATTTTATTTTTATTTCCTAGCCAGACATCAAGTTCTAAAAAAGGATTATTTCTTTTGCCAATTTCTATAGTATCAAAATTTGTTAAACCATAAGTTAGAAGTTTAGTTGACTCTTTTGACCTGCTATTTTTGGTTTGAAAACCGCTGCCTACAGCGATTAGTCTTCTTTCATTTCTAATTAGTGAAGAGGCTAATGAATATTTTTCTACTGCTAAGTATCCAGTTTTAATACCATCGGCTCCGATATTTTTATATAATAATGGATTTCTATTTCCTTGGGTGATCGGATCACCACCTGTACGATTCCAAGTAAAATCTAATTCTTTAAAGTATTTGTATTCCTCTGGATAATTTTTAATTAAATAACGTGACATAATCATTATGTCTCTTACTGTAGAATAATTATCAGGATCATTTAATCCAGAAGAATTTGTAAAATTTGTATTATACATTCCCATTTCTTGTGCTTTAGCAGTCATCAAAATTGCAAATTCTGACTCAGTTCCTGCTATACCTTCCGCTAATGCTACACAAGAGTCATTACCAGAAGCAACAATAATACCTCTTAACAAATCTTCAACGGAAACACTGTCACCAACCATTATAAACATTGATGAATACCCTGCCTGTGATAATCGCCATGCATTTTCCGATATAATAAATTCGTCATCTAAACTTAAATCACCGTTTTTTATTAGCTCAAATGCAATAATCGATGTCATTATCTTTGTCATTGATGCAGGATATATTGATAAATCTGCATCTTTTTCATAAAGAATTTCACCTGACAGATAATCTTGGAGAATTGCAGTTTTAGCCTTAACATCAAATTCTACTGATATAGAATTTTGAAATAGCATCGTAGAGAATATCAATGCAAGTTTAAATATTTTTTTCATTTCTTATAACCTCTAAATTTTCAAAATTAATAATATTCATATCATTAAAAGCTTTCTTAATTAATTCAACTTTATTGAAAGGGCCTAAAAAAACACGAAAATTGTTGTTTGATATTTCTTTAATTGAAACTTTTTTAATACTAGTTTCATTAATTATTTTTTTTTTCATTGTTTGAGCTGATTTTAAGTAATAAAAGTCTGCTACTTTAACTATATAATCATATTTAACTTTTTTATCAATTTTTTCTTTAACTTGGTTTGTATTTAAATCGTTTATACTAATTCCATCAACAGGAGCTTTATCAGCAACCTTCTTTTCTTCATCGAACATTTTAGCTTTTTTTGCAACAAATGTGTTTCCTTCTGTAACTTCTAAAATTTGTATATATGGTTCATCTAAACTTAATTCTAACTCATCGAAAATTCTTTTTGATAACACAGCATTGTAGAATAACGGATATTTAGCATTTACACCAACTCTAGCTAAAATTGATTTATTGTTTAAAAGGTTAGTAATTTTTACTTTAGTATCCTTTTTAAGATTTTTTTGAAAAATAATTAATGATCTATCGTCTATTTTTTTTGTAACCTCTTTGCTTTTGAATAAGTTATTTTCATACATTAATCCAAACCCTTTATTAACAAAAATATTGTTTGCATCATGCTTTTTAAAAATTTCTCTTGTTCCCATGTCAGGCGTAGAACATGAATTTAAAAAAAATAATAATATTATAAAAATTTTATAATGCATTTTTAAATTTATTTTTTAATGTACAAACCGCTAAACCAAATCTTAATGATCTATTCCATTTTAAAATTAATTCGTAATTTTTAAAAACTATAAATGCCGGGTGTAAAGGATCCGGATTCTCTACAATTTCTTTATCAGGAGTTATTATAGCCACAAAAAGATTATCATTAAATGCAATACTATCAGAATTTTTTATATATTTTTTTATATCTTTAAGTTTTTTTTTATTCGTAATATTTTTTGCTGAATAGTTTAATAACGATGTGGGAACATTATCCTTTAGCTCAACTTTTAAATAACAGGGTTCATCTGGA
Source organism: uncultured Pelagibacteraceae bacterium (assembly GCA_902597895.1). Classification (GTDB taxonomy): domain Bacteria; phylum Pseudomonadota; class Alphaproteobacteria; order Pelagibacterales; family Pelagibacteraceae; genus Pelagibacter. The sequence continues at coordinate 66,316 of CACJZM010000002.1, read as the reverse complement.
TTCCATCCAAGTTTATTTATATAGTTAGCGGCAGAAGCAAAAGAATCTTCATAAGATTTTAAATTAATTTCATTATCAGTATTATAATCAATTGCATAATTCATAATAGTTGAAGGCATAAATTGAAAGTTTCCAAAAGCTCCTGCCCACGATCCATACAATGTTTTATGATCAACTATACCTTTATCAATCAATTGTAAAATTTTAATTAATTCATTGGTAAAAAATTCACTTCTTCTTTTATCGAAACTTAATGTTGATAAAGAGGATATTATATCCATTTTTCCAAGATATTTTCCAAAATTTGTTTCAATACCCATTAATGATAATAATAATTCTTTATCAACATTGAATTCTCTAGATACTTTGTCAATTAAAGCATTATTGTTATTATATATTTTTTTTCCAATAATAACTTTTTCATTTGATGATCTTTTGTTAACGTAGGTTTTTGTATTTTCATAAAATTCAGGTTGATATCTATCGTATTTAATAACATTAGGTAAATATTCAGCATTCTTCATAACCAAACTAAAAGTATTTTCAGATATTCCATTATTTAAAGCTACTTTTTTAAAGTTAACAAGCCACTCTTCAAAATTTTCAGCATACGAATATAAACTGTAATTTAAAACAATTAATATATACAAAAAACAATATTTAATTCTTTTCATAAAGATCTCTTAAATAGATTAATACAGCAATCCATATCAAAACAAAACCTATCAACTTATTTATTAAAAAAGGCTCATTATACAAAAATAAGCCTAATAAAAATTGACCTGTTGGAGCTATAAAAAAAATCATACTCGCAGCTCCAAGATTTGATAATTCTGAACCTTTGACAAATAAAAATAAAGGAATCACAGTCATTGGTCCAGCAAGTACCAGTATTAATGACAAATTAATATTTGATAAAGAAAAAATTACTTTATCTGTAATACTCAAATTATAAAAAATTAAAAAAATAATAGGTATTAAAAATAAGCTTTCAACAAATAAACCAATATCAGTTTCAACCGAAACGATTTTTCTTAAAACTGCATATCCAGAAAATGACAGCGCAACGATTAATCCAATCCATGGAAAATTTTCTAAAAAAAACATCATATAAACAATTGAAATAAAAATAATAAATATAGAAATTTTTTTTTTAAAATTTAACACTTCATTGAGAAAAATGTTTCCAAAATATACACTTAAAATAGGAAATATATAATATCCAAAACTAGCTTCTACCAACTGATTGACAGATATTGCGTAAATCCAAACTGACCAATTAACAAAAATTAATAACCCAGAAAACAATAATAGAAGAGTTTTTTTTTTATCTTTAAATACATTTAAAACTAATGAAAATCTTCGACTAATAATAATTGTGAAAAATAATATAACAACTGTCCATAATACTCTGTGTGAAACTACCTCTGAAGGATCTATATGTGATATGAATTTAAAATATAAAACTCCTATTACGCCCCACCAAAAAGATCCTAATGAAGCAAAAATAATACCTTTATTAAATTCTCCCATAAAATGAATGATTAATTAAATTAATTATTATATCTATCATTATTTTGTTGAATAAAATTTTTTTATTTATAAAAAGTAGCGAATGGAGAGATGGCTGAGCGGTTGAAAGCACCGGTCTTGAAAACCGGCAAAGGGGCAACTCTTTCCTGGGTTCGAATCCCAGTCTCTCCGCCACTATAATTTAAATCTTTGAAACCTATCGATAATATCCTCCATTATTGGATCATTTGTATTTATTAAAGATTGCTTGTTTTTAATTGACATTAAAGTTTCATCATTCATATTTACAAATTCATCTAATTTTTGAAGACTACTATCATTGATTTTATTTATAATTGATTTGACAAATGCTATAATAAGCATATCCATTTCTTTAGTACCTCTGTATGAAGCTCTATAGATTATTTTATTTTTAAGATCTTCTTTATTTGGAGACATAGATATATAAATAAATAATGTTAAATTATGAATATTTATTATCTAATATAAATACCATAAAAGGTGTCGGATCCAAAACAGCAAAATTATTCAAAAAAAAGAATGTTAACACAGTATTTGATTTAATATGGAATTTACCCAGAGATTTTATAGATAGAACTGATGAAAAAAAAATTAACGAACTTCAAATAGGAAAAGTACAAACCGTTACGGTAGTAGCTAAAAAATATAATTTTCCAAGAATTAGAAATTTACCTAATAGGGTTCATTGTGAAGATGATACGGGAAAGTTAGATTGTGTTTTTTTTAATAGTTATGAAGGATATATAAGAAAAATATTACCATTAAATAGAAAAATAGTAATAAGTGGTAAAATTGGTTACTTCAAAAAAAAATACCAGATAACTAATCCTACACATATATCATCTGATACAAATTCAATCAAAAAAGTTTTTTCAAATTATAGTTTGACTGAAGGTATAAATCAAAAAATGTATAACAAAGTTATAAGTGAAGTGTTGGGTAATTTGCCAGATTTAGACGAGTGGCTAAGTGATAGAATTTTGAAAAAATTTAATTATATCGATTGGAAAAAATCAGTAATCCAATTACATGACCCAAAAAATATAAAAAAAAAAGGAGATTTTCTAAATAGACTTATTTTTGATGAAATATTTTCAACTATGTTGATAAATTCAAATATTAGAAAATCTATCAAGAAAACAAAAAAAATAAAAAAGAAATTTAACTCAACTCCATTTGAAAACATCAAAGAAAAATTAAATTTCAACCTAACAAAAGATCAACTAAATGCAATAAATGACATAAACAATGATTTATCTTCAGATCGGAAAATGTTTCGACTTTTACAAGGTGACGTAGGTAGTGGAAAAACCATTGTAGCTTTAGTATGCTGTCTAAATGTTATAAATAGCAATTTTCAAGCAAGTTTTATGGCACCAACAGAAATTCTCGCTATCCAACATTATGAATTAGCAAAACAGCTTTTCGGAAAAAACATTACAGTAAAACTTTTAACAAGTAAGACTGATTATTCTGAAAGAAAACAAATTTTAAATGATTTAAAAAATAATAAAATTGATCTATTAGTAGGAACTCATTCATTATTTCAAGAAAAAATCATCTATCGTAATTTAGGCTTAATAGTTATCGATGAACAACATAAATTTGGAGTTAAACAAAGAAAGAAATTATCTGATAAAGGAGGAAAGAATTGTGATGTTTTGGTTATGTCCGCGACACCAATACCTAGAACAATGATTATGACTATTTTTGGAGATATGGATGTCACTATATTAAAAAGTAAGCCAAAAAATAGAAAAGATATTAAAACCTACAGTAAAATCGAAAATAAAATTAATGATGTAATAAAATTTGTAAGTACGCAAATTACTAAAAAAAATCAAATATTTTGGGTATGTCCATTAATTGAAGAGTCTAAAAAAGTTGATCACCAGTCTTCTGTTAAAAGATATGAAAATTTAAAAAAAAAATTTAATAATAGAGTTGGTTTATTACATGGGCTTTTAGATAAAGAAGAAAAAAATAAAATTTTATTAAACTTTTTAAATAAAAAAATTGATATATTGGTTTCTACAACTGTAATTGAAGTTGGAATAGACTTTCCTAATGCAACAGTAATAATAATTGAAAATGCAAATAAGTTTGGACTCTCACAACTTCATCAGCTCAGAGGAAGAGTTGGTAGAGGTAATAAAGAGTCATTTTGCATATTAATTTTAAAAGAAAGTATAAGTGAAAATGCAAGAAAAAGAATAAAAATTTTGAAAAGTACTAACGATGGATTTAAAATTTCTGAAGAGGATATGAAGTTAAGAGGCTATGGTGATTTGCTTGGTTTCAAACAAAGCGGCATAAAGAATTTTAGACTAGCAGATCCCGTTATTAATGAGGATTTATTCATATTAGCAGAGAAAGAAATTAAAATTATAGAAAACAACAATGAGAGTTTAAAACAATATATACCTCTGCTTAAACTTTATGATAGAGCAGACATATTAAATGATATAGTTTAATTTTTTGGATTAGAAGTTCCAGCTGACACTATAAACTTTGAAGCTTCTTCAAAAGTCATATCTAAATAAATAACCTCTTCTTTTGGAAACATAAGTAAAAATCCACTTGTAGGATTTGGTGTTGTAGGCACAAATACATTAATTAAATTTCTATTTGTTTTTTTACTTATTTGGCTTTTGTTTTCTTTTGTTGCAAATCCAACAGCCCATGAACCTTTTCTTGGATACTCAATTAGAACAACGCTTTTCTTTTTTCCTTTATTGCTAGTAAAAGACTCTGTCATTTGACCAATCGCAGAGTATATAGTCCTTAAGACAGGAATTTTTTTTAACAAATCATTAAGAATTGTTAGAAATTTTTTCCCGATAAATGAAACAGATAATCCACCAACAATAGTAATGAATATTACTGATAACAAAATTTCTAGACCAGGTATTGAAAATGGAAGATAGTTGTTAGGATTTATTTCTTTAGGAATTATATTAGATGAAACAGAAATTAGAAATATAGTTAAATATAATGTAAAACCTATAGGAACTAAAACAACAATTCCAGCAAAGAAATAGTTTCTTAATTTATTAAATATAGAAATTTTTTTTTTAGATTTTGCCATATGTTTAATTATTACTATATAGCAAATATTTTGATTAAATCGAGCATATCATATACATTAATACCTTAATTTAATGAATTTTTATTAAAATAGATTGATTTATAATGGATAGAAGATTTTTTTTACAGTATTTAGGTTGTGGATGTTTGACAATTGGAATAAGTTCTTGTTCATCTGTTCCTATAACTGAAAGAAAACAATTAAAAATAATTCCAGAAGCCAATCTAAATGCACAAGCAGCTCAAATTTACGAAAAAGTAAAAAGTAAAGAGAAGCTTAGTGATGATATTGGTCAACTTAATGAAATAAAAGATATTGGTAAAAGAATGGAAAATTCAATTGCTGAGTATTTTGATAGAACAAATATTAAAGATCCAACATTAGGATTTAATTGGGAATATATATTAATTGAAAATAAAAAAGTTAAAAATGCATGGTGCATGCCTGGAGGCAAGATTGCAGTTTACACTGGAATACTAGATGTTACAAAAAATAGAGATGGATTAGCAGCAGTAATGGGTCACGAAATTGCACATGCTGTGGCCAAACACTCAGTTGAAAGAGCAAGTCGAGGCGTTCTATTAAGAACTGGTACAACTATTTTTGATATAGCTACAGGTGGAAGTTTGTCTAAAGTAAACCAAGCTACAGGAATGGATACTGTTGGTTTATTATCACAAATAGGAATAATGAATCCATTTAATAGAAAGCAAGAGTCAGAGGCTGATTATCTAGGTTTAATTTTTTCGTCTCTTTCTGGTTATGATATAAGAGAGACTCCAAAAATTTGGGAAAGAATGAAAGAAGCAAACAAAGGTAAAGAACCCCCACAATTTATGAGTACGCACCCTTCCCCGGATAACAGGATTAAAAAAATAAATGAGTGGACGAACAATATTATATTAGATTATCCACCAATTAATCTTTGATAATCTAATAATGGTGAGCCCTGATGGACTCGAACCATCGACCCATTCCTTAAAAGGGAATTGCTCTACCAACTGAGCTAAGGGCCCACTAAAACTTTCTTATATTCATTTTTTTTCAATAATCAATCTGTTAAATTATATTTTATTGAAATATCGATCATGAAATTTAAGAAAACTGCCATTTTCTATATGATATCTAATTTGTCCCATTAACTCTTGGTAGAAATTTATATTGTGCAAAGTTAACAACATTGAACCAAGCATTTCGTTTGTATTAAATAAATGATTTAAATAATTCTTTGTATATTTGTTTAAATTAAATTTTGAAGTTTTATTATCTAATGGAGTGTTATCATTTTTATATTTAGAATTTCTAATATTTACTCTTCCTTCCCAAGTAAACGCCAAACCTGTTCTACCAGATCTTGTGGGCATAACACAATCGAACATATCTATACCTCTTTTAACTGCACCTAAAATGTCAGATGGAGTGCCAACACCCATTAAGTATCTTGGTTTGTCTTTTGGCATCATTGGAACAATATTGTTGAGAACTTTAAACATTTCAGTCTGTGTTTCTCCAACGGCCAAACCTCCTACTGCATAACCATCAAAACCTATTTTTTGAAGTTCTTCCAAAGAAGTTTTTCTCAAATCATTAAATAGACCACCTTGTACTATACCAAATAAAGCTTTTTTTGGATTATTTCCAAATTCATATTTGGATCTCATAGCCCACTCTGTTGATAGATCCATTGATAGTTTTATTTTTTCATAATCTTTAGTTTTTTTTGGACATTCATCCATAACCATTAAAATGTCCGAATTTAATCCTTTTTGAATTTTAATACTCTCTTCAGGACTAAGAATATATTCTTTTCCATCGATATGTGATTTAAATATTGCTCCTAATTTTCTGTCTATTTTATTTAGTTTAGATAATGACATAACTTGGTATCCACCAGAGTCTGTTAAGATTGGAAGTTTACAATTCATAAATTCATGCAAACCTCCAACTGAAGATATTCTTTCAACACCTGGTCTTAACATTAAATGATAAGTATTAGATAAGATAATTTGACTACCTGTTTTAATTATATCATCAATAAAGACACCTTTAACAGTTGCTTGTGTTCCAACCGGCATAAAAACAGGTGTGTTTATCTCTCCTCTAGGAGTTTTAATTACACCACGTCTAAATTCGTTAGATGATTTTAATAATTTAAAAGAAAACTTATCATTTTCCATTTAAATATTATTTTTTTTATTTAGATTTAAAACTGATAATCTTATCAGGATTTGAAACCGCACCATTCTGTCCATCACCTCTTTTAATACTATCAACGTAATCCATTCCCTCAACGACTTTTCCAAATACTGTATATTGTCTATCTAAAAAAGGAGCTGGCTTAAAACAAATAAAAAATTGACTGTTAGCACTATTTGGATCAGAAGATCTTGCCATTGATACTGTTCCTCTTTCATGAGGCAAATCATTAAATTCAGCAGGTAAATCTGGCAGGTTAGATCCACCCATACCAGCTTTATTTAAATCAAAATTATTGTTTGATGAATTGCCAAATCTGACATCTCCTGTTTGAGCCATAAATCCATCTATAACTCTATGAAATACAACATTGTCGTATAATCCATCATTAGCTAACTTTTTAATTCTCTCAACATGTTTTGGGGCTACATCTGGAAAAAGTTCAATTACTACATCTCCGTCTTTTAATTTTAAAATCATTATATTCTCCTGTGCGTTTATATTGTTAGTTAAAAAATAAAAAAAAATAAAGATATAAAAAAAAAACTTACTCATATTTTTTTTTTAGCGATTTTATAGTACTTTTTGTTGTGAAATTTTTAATATTTCCCTTTAATTCAACAACTTCCTTTATTAACCTAGATGAAATTATCTGGTTTTTAACATCTGACATTAAAAAAATAGTTTCGATATCGTTATCTAATTTTCTATTCATTCCTGCTAATTGAAATTCATACTCAAAGTCAGAAACTGCTCTTAATCCTCGCAAAATTATTTTTGAATTAAATTTTTTACACAGTCTTGTTGTTAAAGAATTAAATGAAATTATTTTTATTTTGCTTCTTTTTAATTTTAGATCAAAGAATAATGCACGATTAACTATATCAATTCTTTCATCAACAGAAAAAAGTTGATTTTTTTGTTTACTATCAGATATAGCAACAACTATATTATCAAATATTTTTAATGCTTTTTGTATAACATCAATATGTCCATATGTTATAGGATCGAATGTACCTGGATAAATAGCAATTTTTTTCATTATTTCAAATTATCATCAATTTTAATTGCTGAAACAACTTTTTCTTCACCAGATAACTTAATAATTCTAACACCTTGAGTATTTCTACCAGCAATTCTTATTTCTTTAACTGCTGTTCTGATTACTCTTCCTTTATTTGTTGAAATAAGCACATCATCACCTTCATTTACAGGAAATGACGATGAAATATTTCCATTTCTTGAAGAGTTAATGATACCTATGATTCCTTTTCCTCCTCTATTTGTAACTCTATATTCATAATGAGATGTTCTTTTACCAAATCCATTTTCAGTTATTGAGAGGATGTAATTTTCTTTTGCTAATTTTTCTGATTTATCAGTTTTACTAATTTTTCCATTTTTTTTAGTATCATCATGATCAAGTATTGAAAGTGAAACTATACTATCGTTTTCTTGCAAATTTATTCCTCTAATTCCCTTTGAGGACCTGCCTTTAAAAACTCTAAGTTTTTTTGATTCAAATCTAATACATTTTCCTAACTTAGTGCTTAAAATTATATCTTGATCATCGATACAAATTTTTACACCTACAATTTTATCGTCATTATCTAACTTCATTGCAATTTTACCACTCGTATTAATTGATGAAAAATCATCTAAATTATTTTTTCTTATTTTACCTTTGGCAGTAGCAAATATTATATGTAATTTTTTATTGTTTTCGCTTTCTTCTGGATAAGGCATAATTGAACTAATTGATTGATGGTTCTTTAATGGTAAAATATTAAAAAGTGATTTTCCTCTTGATGAAGCTGATCCTTCTGGTATTTTCCAACCTTTCAATCTATATACTAGACCTTCAGTCGAAAAGAAAAGAACTTGAGTATGAGTACTAACTGATAAGGTTTGAACAACTGAATCCTCTTCCCTAGTAACTATACCAGTTTTTCCTTTTCCACCTCTTTTTTGTTGTTTAACACTGCTTAATGCACCTCTTTTGATATAGCCTTGCAATGTAACAGTAATAATAACATTTTCTTTTTGAATTGTTTCTTCAATATCATAATTTAATACAGCATCAATTATCTTTGTTCTTCTAGGCACTGAGAATTTCTCTTTAATATTTTTAAGATCTTCGCTTATCACTTTAAGTAATTCTTTTTTTGAACTAATAATTTTTTTTAGTTGGAGGATTAAATTAGAAAGTTTATTAATTTCATCTTCTATTTCTGAAATTCCTATGGCAGTTAGTTTTTGTAATCTTAACTCTAATATAGCTGTCACTTGTTCCGCTGATAAGGAATAAAAGGACGTACTTTTTTTATTTTCAATTAACTTTAAAAATTTTTGTGATTTTGTTATTTTCCATTTATTTTTAAGTAAAGAATTTTTTGCATCATCAGGATTTTTTGATGATCTAATAATTTTTATTATTTTATCCAAATTTTCGACAGAAACTGACAAACCAATAAGTATATGTGCTCTTGTCTCAGCTTTTTTAAGATCAAATTTTGTTTTTTTGATAACAACATCTTCCCTAAACTGTAAAAAATTTTCTAAAAAATCTTTTAAATTACAAGTTTTTGGTTTGTTGTTTACAATTGCAAGTGTATTAAATCCAAATGAACTTTCTACAGTTGTATATTTGAAAAGTTGTCTTTTAATAGTTTCAGGCTCCACATTAGTTCTTAAATCGATAGCAACTCGAATACCCTGGCTATTAGATTCATCTCTAATATCTCTTATGCCTTCAATTTTCTTATCTCTTACCAATTCTGCAATTCTCTCATTAAGATTGGATTTATTTACCTGGTAAGGTATTGAAGAAATAATTAGTCTATCTCTACCATTTTTCAAATTTTCTACGCTAATATCACCACGAATTTTAAATGAGCCTCTGCCTGATTTATAACCTTCTTTAATAATTTTTTTTCCAATTATTATTCCTCCTGTAGGAAAGTCTGGTCCTGGAATAAATTTCATCAACTCAGAAATTTTAATATCTTTGTTGTTTATTAATGCTAACGTTCCGTCAATTACTTCACCCAAATTATGAGGTGGTATACTTGTTGCCATTCCAACTGCTATTCCTCCTGCTCCATTTACTAATAAATTTGGATATTGAGCTGGAAGGACTGTTGGCTCTTTTTCTGTTTCGTCATAGTTACTCTTAAACTCAACTGTATTTTTTTCAATTTCATCAATTAAATGTTGTGAAATTTTTGCTAATCTGGTTTCGGTATACCTCATTGCTGCTGGTGGGTCACCATCAATTGAGCCAAAATTTCCTTGACCATCAATTAGTGGCTGACTCATAGAAAATTCTTGAACCATTCTTACTAAAGCATCATAAACAGCTTGATCACCATGTGGATGATATTTACCAATTACATCTCCTACTATTCTTGCTGATTTTCTGAATTGTTTAGACCAATCAAAACCACCTTTATGCATAGCATAAATAATTCTTCTATGTACAGGTTTGAGTCCATCTCTTACATCAGGTAAAGCTCTACTTATAATTACACTCATGGCATAAGATAGATATGACGAACTCATTTCATCATACATTGAAATAGATTTTATATTTTTATCTTTAGAGATTTGGTTATCTTGCATAAAAGCTAAAATGGTATATCGTCGTCTAAATCATTTGGTGCAGCTTGCGATGTGTCTTCAATAGTTTGTTTATTATCTTGAGATGGGATTGAGTTTTGATTTCCACCACCAAGCATTGTTAGAGATGAATTATATCCCTGAATAAGAATTTCTGTTGAATATTTATCTTGTCCACTTTGTTCGTCTTTCCATTTTCTCGTAGATAATTGTCCTTCAACATATATTTGTGCTCCTTTTTTTAAATATTGTTGAACAACATTAACTAATCCTTCATTAAAAACTACTATTCGGTGCCATTCTGTTTTTTCTTTTTTTTCACCAGTAGATTTATCTTTCCATGATTGACTTGTAGCTAAACTCAAACGTGCAACACTTTTTCCATTAACCATTTGTTTGATCTCGGGGTCTGCGCCTAATCGTCCAATTAAAAGTACTTTATTTAAACTTCCTGCCATATTATTTTAAATATATTGATTTGATTTAAAGTTATTATATATCACAATTTGAATTGAATATTAATTATATTAAACTAAATCAACTAAAATTATGCTAAAAAAGATAGTTATAAAGGGCGCAAAAGAACACAATCTGAAGAATATTTCTTTAGAAATTCCTAAAGATAAATTTATTGTAATTACAGGCCTATCAGGTTCAGGAAAATCCTCTCTAGCATTTGATACAATATATGCTGAAGGTCAAAGAAGATATGTTGAAAGCTTATCAGCATATGCAAGACAATTTCTAGATAAAATGAAGAAACCTAATGTTGATCTTATTGAGGGTTTGAGCCCAGCTATATCTATTGAACAAAAAAATACATCAAAAAACCCAAGATCAACAGTTGCTACAGTCACAGAAATATATGATTATATGAGAGTATTATATGCAAGAGCTGGGATACCCTACTCTCCATTTACTGGTAAGCCTATAACATCACAAACAATTTCTCAAATTGTTGATAAAATTAAAGAACTTCCAAAAAAATCAACAATATATTTATTTTCACCGGTAGTTAGAGGAAGAAAGGGTGAATACAAAAAAGAAATACTTTCTTATAAAAAAAGAGGATTTAGAAAAATTAAAATCGATGATAAGCTATATGACATTGATCAAGCACCAGAATTAAATAAAAAAATCAAACATAATATTTCTGTTTTAGTTGATAGAATTATTCTAAATTCATCTTTAGGAAATAGATTAGCCGAAAGTGTTGAAACAGCTGTTAATTTATCAAATGGTTTGCTTTTTGTTGAATATGAAAATGAAACACTTCCAAAAAAATTTAGAAAAATTGAAAATATAATTTTTTCTACTAGTTTTGCTTGTCCTGAAAGTGGTTTTACTATTGAAGAAATAGAGCCTAGGTTATTTTCATTTAATAGTCCATATGGTGCCTGTGAAGAATGTGAGGGAATAGGTGTAAAATTGAACGTGGATCCAAATTTAGTAATTCCAAACGAAAAAAAAACTTTAGCTGATGGCGCTATTTTACCATGGGCAAAATCTACTTCTTTATACTATGCTCAAACCCTATCGTCTCTATCTAAACATTACGGTTTTTCATTAAACGATAAATGGGAAAAACTTTCTAAAAAAATTAAAAATATTATTTTATATGGTTCAGATGATGAAGAAATAAAGTTTTCATATGATGATGGTTATGAAAAATATTCACATAAAAAAACTTTTGAAGGTGTAATTAATAATCTAGAACGAAGATATCTAGAAACAGATAGTGATTGGAAAAGAGAAGAAATATCACAATACCAATCAGATACTAAGTGTGAGAGATGTAACGGTATGAGATTAAAAGAAGAAGCCTTGTGCGTAAAAATTGACAAATTAAATATAAGTGAAGTTTCAGAAAAATCTATAATTGACTCTAGAGAATGGTTTAAATCATTAAGCACAAAACTTGATACTAGACAGTTAAAAATCGCTGAGCATATTTTAAAAGAAATCAATGAAAGATTAGATTTTCTTCTAAACGTGGGTTTGGATTACCTAACTTTATCTAGAGAGTCTGGAACTTTATCCGGCGGTGAAGCACAAAGAATTAGATTAGCTTCTCAAATAGGCTCAGGTTTAACTGGAGTTTTGTATGTACTTGATGAACCTTCAATCGGTTTACATCAAAAAGATAATGTAAAATTAATTAATGCTCTTAAAAGATTAAGAGATTTAGGTAACACCGTTATTGTAGTCGAACATGACACTGAAACAATGGAAAACGCTGATCATATAATTGATTTAGGTCCAGAGGCTGGTAAGAATGGAGGTGAAGTAATTGTTCAAGGAAATTATGATGAAATTATAAAGAGCAATGAGAGTATTACTGGAAAATATTTGTCTAATAAGTTTTTTATACCTATACCAAAAAATAGAAGATTAGCAAAGAATGGAAGATTTTTAGAAATAGGTGGTGCAAGTGGAAATAACCTTAAAAATGTAAATTTAAAAATACCTTTAGGAAGTTTAACTTGTATTACTGGTGTTTCTGGAAGTGGTAAATCTACTTTAATATTACAAACTTTATATAATGCCTTAAATCTTTCTTTAAATAATAATAAATCAAGAAAAATACCAATGCCATTTAAAAGTTTTAAAGGAATAGAATTAATTGATAAAGTAATAGATATTGATCAGTCACCTATTGGTAGAACACCTAGATCTAATCCCGCAACATATACAGGAGCATTTGGACCCATTAGGGATTGGTTTACCGGTTTACCAGAATCGAAAAGCAGAGGATATAAACCTGGAAGATTTTCATTCAATGTTAAAGGTGGCAGATGCGAAGCATGTGAAGGAGATGGAGTTATTACTTATGAAATGCACTTTTTACCAGATGTATATATTGAATGTGATGAGTGCAAAGGAACAAGGTATAATAGAGAAACTCTGGAGATTAAATATAAGGAAAAAAGCATAGCTGATGTCTTAAATATGACAGTAGATGAAGGATGCGAATACTTCGAAAATATTTCTAATATAAGATCGAAATTATTGACTTTAAAGAAAGTTGGTTTGGGCTACATAAAGATTGGTCAGCAAGCTACAACACTATCTGGAGGAGAAGCTCAAAGAATTAAATTAGCAAAAGAACTATCTAAAAGGTCTACTGGAAGGACAATGTATATTTTAGATGAACCAACCACTGGATTGCATCAACACGACATTAAAAAACTTTTGGAAATACTTCACACTTTTGTCGCAACTGGAAATAGTGTTGTGGTAATTGAACATAATTTAGATGTAATTAAAACAGCAGATTATATTATAGATATGGGACCAGAGGGTGGTGTGAAAGGTGGGGAAATTATAGCAGAAGGTAAACCTGAGGAAATTTGTAATGTTAAAAATAGTTTTACAGGCCAATTTTTAAAACCTTTGCTGAGTAATAGGTTCAAAAAAACAGCTTAATAAATTTATTTATTTAGTATATAATAGAATCATGAGTAATTTCTTTTCATCATTATCAAAAGTAATTCATACATCATTGTTGTTGTCGATTTTGCTTTTCATTTTTTTGTCATTTGGTGTTGGTGGTTTTGATATAGATACATACTTTTGGAGCTGGTTGTTTAGATACTTTCATGTAGCGGCAGGTATAATGTGGATAGGACTGTTATGGTATTTTAATTTTGTACAAGTTCCAAACATGTCGAAAATAACAGATGAACAGAAACCAGCTATCACAAAAGTAATAGCACCTTCTGCATTGTTTTGGTTTAGATGGGCAGCATTAGTAACTGTGATCACTGGATTAATTGTTGCATATTTAAATGGATATGTTCACGATGCAATGGTTTTGGGTATTGGAAGTGGTGGAGGAAGAAATACTGCAATAGGAATAGGTATGTGGTTGGGTATTATAATGGCTATAAATGTTTGGTTTGTGATTTGGCCAAGCCAAAAGAAAGTTTTAGGTATTGTTGAAGCTACACCAGAAGAAAAACCAATAGCGGCAAAAAGAGCTTTAATTGCATCAAGAACTAATACTCTATTATCTTTACCGATGCTACTTTCAATGGTAGCAGCACAGAATTTATATTAATTATTCTTTCTCTTCTTTAAGTATAGTTTTTTGAGATACTTTTAGCATTACTAAAATTGGGTTAGCTATATAAATTGAAGAATAGGTTCCAATTATAACACCAAGTATCATAGCAAATGAAAAACCTTTCAATATCTCTCCACCAAAAATAAATATAGATAATAAAGCTAATAGTGTAGTAGCGGATGTTATTATTGTTCGAGATAATGTTTCGTTTATAGAAATATTTGTTAGGTCATAAATTTTTATATCTGAAAATTTTTTCAAATTTTCTCGAACTCTATCAAAAATTACAACTGTATCGTTCATTGAATAACCTACAATAGTTAATACAGCTGCAACAATTGATAAATTTATTTCGAGATTTAATATTGAAAAAAAACCAAGTGTTATAATAACATCATGGAAAATAGCCGCTATTGCTCCAAGACTAAATTGCCATTCAAATCTAATCCATATATAAATTAGCATAGCGCCTAATGATAAAAGAATTGCTAAAATACCTGATTTTAATAACTCTGAACTCACTTTTGGTCCAACACTTTCAACTCTCCTAAAATTAAAAGAATTACCCAAGTCTTTTTTCAATTCAACTTTTAAATTTTCAATAAAATTTTCTTCAAGGTTTTCTTTTTTTTCAAATTTAACAATGAAATCATTATCATTACCAAAATTTTTAACACTAACATCTCCTAGATTCATATCTGTAAATGATTTTCTTAAATCTGAGATACTTATAGTATTATCATTAGCTCTTAATTCTATTAGCGTACCTCCCTTAAAGTCTACACCATAATTTAAACCTTTAAATAATAAAAATAATATGGATACAAAGATTAAAGATAGAGACAAATAATTAAATTTTTTGTAGAATAAGTTAAAAGGTATATTAATTTTTTCCATTATATTAATTTCTCCTTATGTTTGTTTTTTGAAACATAAATAGAAGTAATCAACCTTGCTATAAAATAAACTGAAAACAGTGTTGTTAGTATCCCAACTCCTAAAGTTACAGAAAATCCTTTGACAGGACCTGAGCCTAAAATAAACAATATAGCAGCAGCTATTAAAGTTGTTATATTAGCATCCAAAATAGTGGTTCTTGATTTTGTATATCCACTATCAAAGGCTAGCAATTGATTTTCCTCCCCTTTTTTTTCTTCTTTAATTCTCTCGTAAATTAAAACATTGGCATCTACTGCCATACCCACAGTTAAAATTATTCCTGCTATACCTGGTAAAGTTAGTGTAGCTTCAAATAATGTCAGTATTCCAATTAGCAAAAACAAATTAAATATTAGTGTGACATTAGCTATTAATCCAAAAATTTTATATTTTATTAGCATAAATAAAATAACTAATGTGAATCCAATTATCAAAGACAATATACCTGAATTAATTGAATCTTGACCTAGGTCAGGTCCGACAGTACGTTCCTCAATAATATTTAAAGGTGCAGGAAGTGCACCTGATCTGAGTAGTAAAGCCATATCTGTTGCTGATTGAAAAGTAAAATCTCCAGTTATTTGTCCAGATCCACCAACAATAGGCTCTTGGATTGTTGGTGCACTAATAATTTTATTATCCAAAATTATTGCTAATTTCTTTCCGACATTATTAGTAGTTGCTTTTGCAAATTTTTTAGTACCCACCCTATCTAAATTGAAAGAAACAACAGTTTGATTGGATTGATTATCCATTCTTGGGTTAGCATCAATAAGGTTTTCACCACTAAGAACTATACGCTTGCTTACAATAACTTCTGTACCATCTTCAAATGATAGTTTTTCAGTTCCAAAAGATTCTTCTGAATTATTTGTAACAAATTTGAAAGTAAGATTAGCGGTTTTGCCTAGAAGAGATTTAATTCTATCAGGGTTATTCAAGCCTGGTAATTCGACTAATATTCTATCACTGCCTCTTTTTAATATATTAGGCTCGTTGGTTCCAACTTCATCAACTCTTCTTCTGACAATTTCAATCGCCTGTTCTTGAGATGCGCCCTTTATTAATACTAAACCATAATCAGATAGTTCTAATAGAACATCATTATTGGCAATATTTAGATTAAACTGATGAGTTTTAAATTTTGGAAAATATGGATTTATTTCACTTTCTTTATCAGAAAAAATATCTTCAATAAGGTTTGATTCATCTGAGTTAATTTCAAATTTTATATTTTGATTATCTATAATCTCAATGTTTTTAAATTGGATATTTTTATTCTTTAAATACTTTTTTATCTCAAAAAATTTATTTTGCACTTGTTGAATAATTACAGGTTCATTATCTATTTCTAATAGTAGATATGAACCACCTTGTAAATCTAATCCAAGATTGATTTTTTTTTTAAAGAAATTATCATCAAAAGAAAAAAAATTAGATAAGGCAAAATAAGATAGAATTAATGTAATAACTATAACAGATAAAATTTTTAATTTTGAAAAGTATAACATTGTTTTTTAATGTTATTTTTTTGTTTCTGGATTATTTAATAGAGCTTGTATTCCTGTTGCTTTAATTATTTCTACTTTTACATCGTCAGATATTGAAACTTCAACTTTATCATTGTCAATTACTCTATCAACAGTACCAATTATACCGCCTGCTGTTACGACTTTGTCACCTCTTTTTAAGTTTTCAACCATAATTTTATGATCTTTTACTTTTTTTTGCTGAGGTCTTATTAGAAAAAAATAAAAAATAACAAAAATTAAAATTAATGGTATGAACTGTCCTATTCCTGATCCTGACATAATATTATAATATTTATGAATTGTTTATACTATCTATATTATTAAAACAACTGCTATTTGCTTTTGATAATATTTAAATTATTCATGTAGGGTATAAGTACTTCTGGAATATTTATTGATCCATCGGCATTTTGATAATTTTCTAAAATTGCAATTAATGATCTTCCAATAGCGAGACCACTGCCATTTAAAGTTCCAACAAATTCTGTGTCATTTGAAGAATTTTTATATCTTGTTTTCATTCTTCGAGCTTGAAACGTTCCACATGAGGAACAGCTAGAAATTTCTCTAAATTTATTTTCTGACGGAAGCCAAACCTCCAGATCGTATGTTTTTTCAGCGCTAAATCCCATATCACCAGTGGAAAGTAATACTTTTCTATAAGGTAACTTTAATTTATCCAAAATTGCAGAAGCGCACTTTGTCATTCTTTCCAGTTCATCTGCACATTTGTTATTTTCAACAATACTAACTAATTCAACTTTATAAAATTGATGTTGTCTGATCATTCCTTTTGTATCTTTACCGTAACTTCCAGCTTCTTTTCTGAAGCATGAGGTTGATGCAACATAACGCAAAGGCAAATTTTTAATATTTAAAATTTTATCTTTTACGATATTTGTAAGAATAACTTCAGCCGTAGGAATTAAGAATTTTCTATCATTTTTTTCGTCAATTTTTAATTCGAACTGATCATTTTCAAATTTAGGCAATTGACCTGTACCATACATAGAATCTTCATTGGCTATTAATGGAGGAGAAATTTCCTCATATCCATTCTCTTTTATATGAGTGTCTAACATGAAATTAGATAAAGCTCTTTCTAACTGAGCCAATTTATCCTTAACAAAAACAAACCTAGTACCAGAAGTTTTTGTTGCTACATCAAAATCCAACATCTTCAAACTGTCACCTAACTCATAATGAGACTTGGGTTTAAAATCAAATTTTCTAATTTCACCTTTTGTTTCAACTTCAACATTAGATTTTTCATCTTTACCTACAGGAACGTCATTCAATGCTAAGTTAGGTAAAGATGAAAGAATATTTTCAATTTCGGTTTTAATTTTATTTTGTTGAGTATTTAATAAATCAATTTCAGTTGATATCTTTTTTGATTTTTCAAATAAACTTTTATCTTTTGATTTTGAAATGTCTTTTTTTTCTTTTTCTAAAATTTCTTTATTTTGAATTAAATTTCTATTTTTTTTGTCTAATTCTAATATATTTTCTAATTTTAAATCTTGATTTCTTTTTTTAATTGAATTTACAAATTCATCAAAGTTTTTACGAATATCTTTAATATTATGCATTTTCTTTTTCTATTTTTTTCTCAATAATTTTTACTGAAAAAATTGATAATTCATACAATATTAACAAAGGTATAGCCAAACCTATTTGGGTGACTGGATCGGGTGGTGTAAGCACTGCTGCTGCAGCAAATATTATTACAACTACATATTTTCTTCTTTGTTTTAAAAAAGCAGAATCGATAACGTTTATACGTGCTAATAAACTTAGAACGACAGGCAATTGAAAACTTAATCCAAAAGCAAATATTAGCTTCATTACTAGAGATAAATATTCATTAACTTTAGCCTCCAATTGTATTGGTAATCCTGTAGACATGCCACTACTTTCAAAAGATAAAAAAAACTTAAATGCTAAAGGCATTATAAGATAGTAGACAAGCATACCTCCTAGAAGAAATAAAATTGGTGTAACAATAAGATATGGCATAATTGCTGATTTTTCATTGTCATATAAACCGGGAGCAATAAATTTCCATATTTGTATAAGTATATAGGGACTTGTTATAAAAAAGGCTGTAAAAAATGAGACTTTTAGATATGTTAAGAATGTTTCTTGAAGGGCAGTAAAAATTAATCTTCTATCAGATCCATCTTTTTTGACTGCTTCAGCATATGGCTCAACTAAAAAACCATAAATATGCTCAGAAAAAAAATAGCAAATAACAAACAAAACAGCCAAAAATATTAATGAATTAATTAATCTTTGTCTTAATTCAACTAAGTGGGATACGAAACCTGTTTCCTTATTATTTTCCATTATCTATTTCAGTTTCTTGTTTATTTTTGTTGATGTCTTTATTTGTATTTTTTTCTTCAGTTCCAAAATCTTCAAAGTTGTTAACTTCATTTTGGACATTGCCAACATATTTTTTAACGCTACCAATCCACGAACCTATTTTTTTCAACATAAATGGAAAATCTTTAGGTCCTACAACTAGAATTGCGACTGTTACAATTATTAAAATTTCAAACCAGCCAATTGTTGGCATTTGAATTAATCTTTATTTGTATCTTGATTGTTTGTATCTTGATTTTCAGAAACATTTTTAGTTGTTTCTGTTTCTATAGCGTCGGAGGCCATGCCTTTTTTGAAGCTTTTTATTCCTTTAGCCACATCTCCCATAAGGCTAGAGATTTTACCTCTACCAAAAAGTAGGACCACTAAAATTACTACTATCGCTATTTGCCAAAATCCTATACTCATGAGTACTTTATATCTTTATTATCAAATTTTTAAAAGAAAATTATTTTCTATTAATCATCTTTGTTAAGAGTGCTATTTAACATTTCATCAATATCAGAGTAAATATTTTCCTTTGTTTCATCTTGATTTTCTTTATAAAATTTACCTGTTCCAAATATTTTAGAATCTACATTTGACGTATCAATTAACCCTGCTGTTCCTAATTCATCAATAGTTGGTAAATCTGAGAGTTTTTGAATATTGAAATGGCTTAAAAAATTATCTGTAGTCCCATATTGTATCGGCTTACCTGGCGCATCTTTTCTTCCTTGAGGTCTAACCCAATTAAGCTCCATTAGAATTTCTAATGTATTAGTACCAAAAGCTACACCTCTAATTTCCTCAATTTCAGCTCGTGTAACTGGTTGATGATAAGCAATAATTGCTAACGTTTCAACGGCAGCTCTTGAAAGTTTTTTTTCAATAGTTTTTTGTTCAGACATTAAGTTGGATAATGACTCAGAAGTTCTGAATGACCATTTTTTTGATATACATACTAAATTAATACCCCTGTTAGAGTACAATTTTTGTAACTTTTCTAAAATATTTTGAACATCAATTTTTTTAGATAATTTAGACTCAATTGTATCAATATCAAGAGGCTCTGCAGCAGCAAAAATTATTGCTTCAACCTCTTTTTCTCCATTGGTCAGATTATTTGGAAAACTAACAATATTATTTTTTTTTTTAATTTTATTCATTTATTTTTCTTTTATATAAATATCTTCAAATAGATTATTTTGTTTTATAGAGATATTTCCTTCCTTTGCTAATTCAAGTGAACCAGAAAAAACTCCAGATAAACCAGTTTTTTTTAAACTACTAGAGTTAAAAAAATCTTTTGGAATTATATCATGAATATTTTTCCAGTCTTTAAGACTCCCAAACAAATTTTTTATTGTTTTTATTCCTTCTTCAGTGGTTAAAACAGGTAATCTTGGAATATTCATTGTTTGAAAATCTTTAGTCATAATAATAGTTGAATACGCCTTTAAAATTTCAAATAAAGTAAGTGAGTACTTTGAACTATATATTGATCTAATATTACCTTTCATACCTCTAAAGAAAATGTCCCTACCTAATCTTTTTCTTTTGAGCATTTGATCTGATAACAATCTAATTAATTCTAATTTCTTAAGTTGTAATTTTAATTTTTCAGCAACTTCTAATGCTTTAAATTCTTCCTCATCAGTTTCTGGTAACAATAATTTAGATTTTAGGTACGTTAGCCATGTTGCCATTAATAAATATTCAGATGCTAGTTCAAGATTTATATTTTCAGTGGTTTTGATAAATTCAAGAAACTGATCTGCTAATTTTGTTATTGATATAGTTTCTAGATCAACTTTTTGAGATTTTGCTAAATCTAAAAGAACTTCTAATGAACCACTAAAATTATTAATATCCACTTTAAAATCTAAAGAATCATCCATATAAAATGTATTCTATCCAAATATAAGATTTAAATTAGTATTTTTTTTTCTAATAAATTTAGTAATAAATGGAGAATTATTAGCTACAGTTGTCATTTCCTTAATATTACCATTGCAATGCAAAACAATATTACAACCTGCAGTAAAAGCTCTTATTGTATTTTCCTTTAATGAGAATTTAAGTGCTTTCATTGATATATCATCAGTCATAATTATATTTTTATATCCAATATTATTTCTAATAATTTTTATTACTTTCTTTGAATGTGTTGCAGTATTTAATTTATCAATAGATTCATAAATAATATGTGCAGTCATGGCTAAATATGAAGACTTATTTCTAAATGGATAAAAATCATTTTTTTTCAGTTTGGATAGTTTTTCTTTTATCTTGGGTAGATCATAATGTGTGTCCTTAGATGAAAGACCATGACCAGGAATATGCTTTATAACTGTTGCAATACCATTTTTTTCAAAGATCTTAATACATAAATTACCTAGATCAGAAACAGTTTTTGGATTTGACGAGTAACATCTATCTTTTAATACCCTGCTGGAAAAACTTCTTATGACATCAAGAACGGGTACCGTATTAATGTTAATACCTAATAATTTTAGAATATGTGATATTTGATTAATATAAACTGAAAAATATATACCAAACTTTTTTTTATCTTTTCTATACAAATTTCCAAAATACTTTTGACTAAATATTGATGTATCTATGATTTTTTTTAATCTTGATACTGTACCACCTTCTTCGTCAATAATTATAGGATAGTTTTTATCCTTAAATATTATTCTAATATGATCTGTTAGATTTTTTGTTTGTTTAATTGAGTTTATATTTCTTGAAAAAAGAATAATTCCCCATGGTTTATGCTTTTTTAAAAAAATAATTTCTTTTTTGCTTAATTTGGTACTCTTTATACCAACAATAAATGCTTTTTTTCTATCCATCATTATTATTTAAAAGCTCCCAAAAAGAAAAGTTCTTATTTTTTTTATTTGTGTCATTGTTTTTATCAACATCTTGAATAATATTTTCAGTATCACTTTCTAATACTATTAGTTTTTCACCAATAATTTTTATTGACTGATCTATTGTATTAATTTTTCTAAAATAATTTTTAATATTTGCATCGGAAAAATAATATTTTGATGTTAAAAATAAAAATAAAGAAATTGTAATTATATAAAAAGCTAGTTTTATTTCTTTAAACATTACATTTTTTCTGGAGTATTTACTCCTAATATATTCATTCCAGATTTAATTACTATTGATACCAACTTTAAAAATACAATTTTGTCATCAGATATTCTATCATTATCTATAAATCTTTTTTTTACATCTTCTCTGCCCATATTCCAATAACTATGAAAATCAGATGCTAGTTCAAACAAATAAACAGGTATTCTGTGAGGTTCTAATTTACTTGATGATGTTTCTATGCATCTTGGCCATTCTGAAACTTTTCTTAAGATATTAATTTCATCCTTTGAATATTCAAATGAATAATTTTTAATATTTACTTTATCTTTGATATCTAAATTAATATTTCTAAAAACTGATGAGATTCTAGCGTAACAATACTGAACATAATAAAGTGGATTATCTTTTGATTTTTCTTTTACTTTTGTAAAATTAAAATCTAGTTCTACATCACTGCTTCTACTTAACATAATAAATCTTGTTGCATCTTTTCCAACCTGATCTAGTAGATCATCAACAGTTATATAGTCACCTTTTCTTTTTGACATTTTAAAAGGTTTGCCATCTTTAATAAGTTTAACTAGCTGACTAACTTTACAAATAAGTTTATTTTTTTCTCCTGATAAAGCTTCAACAACTGATGAAATTCGTTTAATGTATCCAGCATGATCAGCGCCAAGTATATTTATTAATTTATCAAATTTTCTGTTTATCTTTGTATTGTGATAAGCAACATCACTAGCAAAATAAGTCCAGCTAAGATCACTTTTTTGAAGAGCTCTGTCTTTATCATCTCCAAAGCTTGTTGATTTAAATAATAATTGATCACGTTCAACCCATTCACCGTTATTTTCTTTTACCGGGGCATTTATTTTTCCTGTATAAATATAATTACTATCTTGTAGTTTCTTTACAACTTTATCTACTTCATTATCATTAACAATTTTAGTCTCACTGATAAAATTATCGTGTTTAATTCCAAGATCATTTAAATTTTTCTTTATAAGAGCTAAAGATTCATTAACTGATGCTGTTTTTAACTCCTCTTTAATATTTTCATAATTAGAAAAATCTAAGATCTTTTTTTTTGTTATTATATTGCTTGCAATATCTATTAAATAATTTCCAGGATATAAATCTTCATTATCAATTGGGAATTTTTCATTAAATAATTTTTCTCGAATTCTTAGATATATAGAATAGGTAAAATGATAAATTTGGTTACCATGATCATTTACGTAATATTCTTTTGATACATCATTATTGTTAAAAATTAAAAGATTTGAGATAACATCACCTAATATAGCGCCTCTACAATGTCCAACATGAAGTGGGCCAGTAGGATTAGCTGACACATATTCTACAAGTATTTTTCTGCCTTTAAGTTTACTCGAACCATATGATATTTCATTTTCAATAACACTTTGAGAAAACTCACTCCAGAACTTTTTGGTAAATTTAATATTAATAAAACCAGGTTTAGCAAACTCTATTAAATCAATTTTAGTATCTTTTTTTTTAATTAATTCAATTATAACTTTTGATAATTCTTCTGGAGATTTAGAATTTAATTTAGCTAGTACCATTGATACATTTGTAGAAATATCAAAGTCGATTGATTTAGGAGTGCTATCAACATTAATACCATTTAAATTATTAGGTAGCACAATATGACCTTCACTAGCTGCTTCATTTAAAATTGAAATAATTTTGTTTTTATAATTTTCAAATATATTCATTTTATAGATTTATAAATATTTAAAGCATATCTATCAGTCATGCCAGATATATAATCAGCTATTGCTCTTTCTTTATAATTTTTCTTTGAATTATAGGGTAAATATCTTTTAGGATATCTGTTTATATGAGCATAAATACTTTTGATAACTTTTTTTCCATGATTATTTTTTGATATTACATTTTTATTTTTATACATCCTTTCTTTCAAAAAAAATCTTATTTCATTAATAATTTGAATGTAATCATCAGAAAAATTAACTATTTGTCCAGGGTAATTATAAATATCATTTATCTTTTTAATATTATTTTTTTTTAAATTTAAAATTGTTGTGTTAATTAAATTTTTTACCATAAGATTAATCGAGTCTCTTATCATTTGATAAATTATTATATTTAAATCCTTAGATTTAGGGTAACTATTGATTATGTCTTTAAAAAAATTTATTTCCTTTAAATGACTTACACTGAAAAGTTTAGCATTAAATCCATCTTGGATATCATGATTGTTGTATGCGATGTCGTCTGATATTGAGGCTATCTGAGCTTCAAGTGTTGAATTTTTTTTAAGATTAATTTTATTTTTAAAGTTCTTAACTCCAATTAAATTATTTATTAATTTAGTATCTTTGCATGGCCCATTGTGCTTTAGAAGTCCATCTAAAGTTTCAATTGTTAAGTTAAGACCATTAAATTTAATATATTTTTTTTCTAAAAACATAACTATTCTTAATGTTTGTAGGTTATGATCAAATCCACCATAATCTAACATACACTCATTCAAAGCATCTTCACCAGCGTGGCCGAACGGGGTATGACCTAAGTCATGTGCTAAACTTAATGTTTCTGTTAGATCATCATTTAGATGTAAATATTTTGATATTGTTCTTGCTATCTGAGCAACTTCTATTGAGTGTGTTATTCTGGTTCTATAGTGATCACCCTCAGTATTTACAAATACTTGGGTTTTATGTTTTAGTCGTCTAAAGGCTGAACTATGTATTATTCTATCTCTATCTCTTTGAAAAGGACTTCTATAATTTGAGCCAGGTTCCTTAAATATTCTACCTTTGCTACTAATTATCGCTAGATATTTGTAATTTTTCATTCTTTAAAAATGGTAATTTACTATTATATTAGTAATATCAGGGTTGAATGATGATTAAAGAAATTAAATTTACTGATAATGCGATAAAACATATCAACAACATCCTATCAAAAAAGGATGAGGGTATTTTTTTTAGAATCGCGATAAAAGGTGGTGGTTGTTCAGGATTTCAATACGATTTTTCATTTGATAAAAAACCTCAAGAAGATGACTTAGTTCAAAACAATATACTTATTGATAAAACTTCAGCAGATTTATTAAAAGGATCAGAAATTGATTATGTTAAAGAATTAATAGGAGATTCATTTAAAATTAATAATCCACAAAGCAAATCTTCATGTGGATGTGGTGTTTCATTTTCAGTGTAAATGATAATTAGCTCCTGGAATGTGAATTCTGTCAGAGCTAGAATTGAAAATATTAAAGAATATTTAAAAAAATTTTCACCAGATATAATGATGATGCAGGAGATTAAAACTCCTAATGAGACCTATCCATTTGATGATTTTCAATCTTTAAATTATGAAAACTACGTATTTGGTCAAAAAAGTTACAACGGTGTAGCAATAGTTTCCAAAAAAAAACTAGATAATATACAAAATGATATTTTTAAGGATAAAAATAAACAGTCAAGATTGATTTCTGCAGATATAAAATTAAAGAAAAAAAATATTTTTTTAATTAATGTTTATACACCAAATGGAAATCCCGTTGATACAGAAAAGTATACTTATAAACTCTATTGGTTAGATAGTTTAATTAAAAAGTTAAAATCTCTTTTAAAAAAAAATGAGAATATAATTATAGGAGGAGATTTTAATATTATACCCTCACCAGAGGATGTTCATAATCCAAAAGGCTATGAAGATGATGCATTGTTTAGATTAGAGATAAGAAAAAAATTAAGAGAAATTATAAACTTGGGATTTAATGATGCATATAGATATATTCATCCTGATAAAGAAGGTTATACATTTTGGGATTATACAAGTGGTGCTTGGCAAAAAAATAATGGTATGAGAATTGATCATTTCTTAGTGTCAAACTCGTTAATTGGAAATGTTAAAAATGTAAATATAAATAAATATCCACGTGGTAAACAAAAACCATCAGATCATACACCTATTGAATTGGAATTAGCTTAAAGATTTAATTTTATTTACCAATTCTTCATTTATATTTCTTGGACCTTTGTCTAATCTATTTTTATGTCTTCTTTCACCTGGTAACCTTACACCATCCATAGATTTCATTTTTTCAAAAAATTCATCTGCATGTTTATTCCAATCATTTCCAGATAGTTTATCTGGTGATATTGCTAAAATAAATTCACCACCACTTGGTGGGCCACCATCATTATTATCTTTTGCAGCTGTTTCAAAACTAAAATTATCTCCAACTAAGGCTCCTGCCATTAATTCGACCATCATAGCAATTCCAGAGCCCTTATAGCCTCCAAACGGTAGTAAAACTCCACCATCAACTATTTCACCAGGGTCCGTGGTTTCTTTACCATCTTTAGTCAATCCTGTACCAAGAGGTACTTTGTGACCTTCCCTTTTAGCAACTTGTACTTCACCCATTGCCATTGATGCAGTTGCCATATCATACACAACTGGTGTTTTTCCTTTTCTTGGCCAAGCAAAGGAAATTGGATTTGTTCCAAATAATGCTTTTGTTGCTCCAGCGGGTGCAACAGCAGGTTTGTAAGATGTGCAAGCAAAAGCTACTAACCCTTGCTCTGCTATCATTTCTGTTTCAGGCCACATAGCAGCCATATGATGTGAATTATTAATAGCTAAAACTGCTACTCCATTTTCTTTTGCAGCTTTTACTAATTCTGGAATACCTTTATTTAAAACTACAGGAGCTAAACAATTATTTCCTGAAACTTTTATTACACTTGGTGATATTTTTTTAACTTCTGGTTTACCTTTGCCATTTATTTTACCACTTTTAAGTCCTGTCACATAAGCTGGTAGTCTAAATAGACCATGAGATAATGAACCATCTCTTTCAGCTTTCATTATTAAATCTGCAAGTATTGATGCTGTTTCTTCATTACATTCATTTGCTAATAATGTTTTTTTAGCTAGGTCAAATATTGCATCTAACGTAAGGGAAACTGTACTCATCCCTTTATTAGATATTATTTATTACAAAAGATCAATTTTAAATTAACAACCTTTGAAAGATTTAGACATATTTTTAATTAAATCAAAATATAAATCTTTACCAGGATCTAAAGTTGCACCTAATGGATCAAGTACTCCAGTTTGAATATCCATATCTTTAGCCACAGCATTAATTATGTCTGGGTTAAATTGAGGCTCAGAGAATATACAACTTACCTTATCGTGTTCAATAATTTCTCTGATTTCTGCCAATTGTTCAGCACCTGGCATAACATCTGTATTTACTGTAAATGCACCTAACACATTAACATCAAATCTTTTTTCAAAGTATTGATATGCATCGTGAAAAACAATTGATTTAAAATCTTTATTTAGATCAGATTTTACTTTTTTTAAAAGTTTATCTAAATCTTTTTGAGCTTTTTTTAAATTCTTTTTATAAGTTGAAGCATTTTTTTCATCATTTTCTATTAAATGTTCAACCATTTCATTTAAAATAACTTTAGCATTTTCCGGATCTAACCAAATGTGTGGGTCATACTCACCATGCGCATGGCCTTCGTGTTCATCATGTCCATGTTCGTCATGATCATCTTCTTTATGACCATCTTCATCGTGCCCGTGGTCGTCATGATCATCTTCTTTATGACCATCTTCTTCGTGTCCGTGCTCATCATGATCATCTTCTTTGTGACCATCTTCATCGTGTCCGTGCTCATCATGATCATCTTCTTTATGACCATCTTCATCGTGTCCGTGCTCATCATGACCTTCATGACCATCAAAAATATTTCTTTCTCTAAACTTTAATTTTTCTAGTCCTTTAATCTCCATTAATTCTATTTTTTCAGCTTTTTTTGCTATTGAGTTAAGAGGTTTAACCAAAAAATTCTCTAAATCTTCACCTACCCAAAAAATTATATCTGCGTTCTGTAACATTTTAGCGTGAGAAGGTTTAAGTGCAAAACCGTGTGGAGAAGAGTATCCATCAACTATTAAGTCTGGCTTAGCAACCCCATCCATTAAATAACTAGCTAATGAATGTATAGGTTTAATAGATGCTACCACCTTAATTTCAGCATTGACTGATGAAAATAATGACAAGAATGATATGATTGTAAGGATAAATGGCAATTTTTTTAAGTTTTTCATAATTAAAATATTTTGTTGTTGTTATAATATAACGCTGTGTAATAATATAACATTAATAAGTCAAGTGATAAAATGAGCTCTGAAAATAATATTTTAGTAAAATTAAAAAATGCAGGTATACGTCAAAATGATAAATGGCTTGTACAAGGCGTATCATTAGAAGTAGAAAAAGGTAAAATTGTTACTCTTATTGGCCCTAATGGATCTGGTAAAAGCACAACCGCAAAGATTGCATTGGGTATTTATAAAAAAATTGAGGGTAATGTAGAGAAATTTACTGATAAAATTGGGTATGTGCCTCAAAAAATTTCTGTAGATTGGACATTGCCATTAAGGGTACATGATTTCATGGTTTTAACTGAAAATCTAAAAGATGAAGAAATAAATAAAGCTTTAACATTAACTGGTGTTTTAAATCTAAAAAATAAAAATTTAGGAAATCTATCTGGAGGTGAGTTTCAAAGGGTACTGCTTGCTAGAGCTATTTCAAAAAAACCAGAATTACTAGTTCTTGATGAGCCAGTTCAAGGTGTGGATTTTACGGGAGAGATAGCTCTCTATAAATTGATTAAAGAAATATCTGATAAATTAAATTGTGGAATTTTATTAATTTCTCATGACCTACACACCGTAATGAGTGCTACAGATCATGTTGTATGTTTAAATGGTCACGTATGTTGCTCTGGATCTCCAATTGATGTTGCAAAAAATAATGAATACAAAGCTTTATTTGGAGAACAAGCTTCTCAAATACTATCTAGATATGAACATAAACACGACCATGTTCATTCTAATGATGGAAGTATAAAACAAAAAAATTAATATGTTTGATGATTTTTTTATAAGAGCTCTTTTTGCAGGAATTGGTGTTGCATTTGTTACAGGACCTCTAGGTTGCTTTGTAATATGGAGAAGATTGTCGTATTTTGGTGATACTCTTGCTCACTCTGCCCTACTTGGTGTTACTATTGCTTATTCTTTAGAATTTAATATTGCTTTTTCTGTATTTATAACTTCATCTTTAATAGCTTTAATTTTAGTTCAACTACAAAATAAAACTAATCTTCCTGGTGACGCTTTACTAGGTCTTTTAGCACATTCTTCATTAGCTGTTGGTCTTGTAGTTATTGGTTTTTTAACATTTATAAGATTTGACATCATGGGATTGTTATTTGGAGATATTTTAGCTGTAACCGTTAACGACATATATATTATATGGTTTGGTGGTGCTTTAATATTACTGATACTTAAATTAATATGGAAACCATTGTTTGCATCAACAGTAAATTATGAATTAGCTGAAGCTGAAGGTTTAAATCCTGATAGAGCTAAAGCTATATTTACAATTTTAATGGCAGCTATTATTGCTATATCAATCAAAATGGTAGGTTTATTATTAATTACAGGAATGTTAATCATACCAGCAGCAATGGCTAGAAATATATCTGATAGTCCATTAAAAATGGTAACATATTCAATTATTGGAGGTTTGCTATCAGTTTTAATCGGTCTATTTTCATCATTAGAATTTAATACACCTTCAGGACCATCAATTGTGGCTGCAGCTTTATTTCTATTTATACTTTCACTTTTAAAAATAAAACAAACGATTAAATTGAAAAATTGAGAAGGAATCGGTAATATGAACAAAATGCATAAAGAACATAATCTTTCAAAAAATCAGCAGATTATTTTCGATTTAATAGATAAATCTCCTGAACCATTAAAAGCTTATACAATTCTTTTTAATGTTCAAAAAAAAGGTATTAAAGCTCCGTTACAGGTTTATAGAGCCTTAGATAAATTAGTTGAAATAGGAAAAATTCATAAAATTGAAAGTCGAAATGCCTTTATTGCCTGCCATAATTCGAGTTGTCAGGTAGCTAAAGCTACTGCGTTTTCAATCTGCGAGATTTGTGAAAAAGTAACAGAAATAAGTAGCGCAGGTCTTTCTAAATACTTAGCTAATTTCAAAGACAAAGATGGTATGAAATATAGTAAATATAATCTTGAGTTTTTTGGATTATGTAAAAAGTGTAGATAATCCTTTATTTTAATAAATTCTTAACATAACTGAAATAATAATAACGAAAGGAAATTTTATGTTTATAAAAAAATATCTAAAGTGGATCAGTACGTTTTTAGTTTTAGTAGGAATACTTCTTACAAATTTAAATATATATCCATTAAATATATATTTTCATGGATTAGGAGTTGTTGGATGGACTATTGCAGGATTTATGAGCAAAGATAAAGCGATACTTACTAACTTTGGATTACAAATTCCATTGTTTGTAATTGGTATTTATAAAGTTATTTTTTAGATGAAGAATATATTGTTCGTATGCACAGGTAATTCGGCGAGAAGTATTATTGCTGAAAGTATAATAAATAACGAGTATGAGGATTTATATAAAGGTTTTAGTGCTGGGAGTAACCCAACAGGAAAAATTAATGAAGATGTGAAGAATTATTTATTATCAAAACATTATGATCTTTCAAATTATAGATCTAAAAATTTTAATGAGTTCGTTA
Source organism: uncultured Pelagibacteraceae bacterium (assembly GCA_902597895.1). Taxonomy (GTDB): domain Bacteria; phylum Pseudomonadota; class Alphaproteobacteria; order Pelagibacterales; family Pelagibacteraceae; genus Pelagibacter. Next base: position 35,175 of record CACJZM010000002.1, on the reverse strand, counting down.
ATAGTCAAATTAAAATGGATTACGTGATTACAGTTTGTAATAATGCCAATAACGAAGTCTGCCCTATTTGGCCAAATAAAGATCAGATAATTCATTGGGATATAGAAGATCCTGTAAAATTACTTAATGAAGCAAATGATTTAAATCAAAAAGATGAAATAATTGAAAAAGTTTATAATAATATTCATAAAAGAATAAAGGAACTAATAAATGAAAAATAAAAGTCGTTATTTTCTTGCTGAACTATTAGGCAGTTGTTTTTTAGTAATGATTATTGTTGGCTCAGGTTTAATGGCTGAAAACCTAACTAATGACGTTGCTGTGATGTTAATTGCAAACACAATAGCAACAGGAGCAGGTTTATTTGTGCTTATTACAGTATTTGCTGATGTATCAGGAGCTCACTTTAATCCATTTGTAAGTATCGCAATGGCAATAACAGGTAAATTAAAAAAGAAACTATTACCCTACTATATCATTGCTCAATTGCTAGGTTGCTTGATTGGTGTTGGTTTAGCAAATTTCTTTTTTGAACATGAAATTTATGAATTATCTACTAAGTCAAGAGATGGAATTTACATATTTACATCTGAGGTAATAGCAACATTGGGGCTTATAATAATAATTTTCGGCTCCATGAAGTCAGGCAAAATTGCTGTTGCAGCTAGTGTTGGTCTTTATATTACTGCTGGTTATTGGTTTACTTCTTCAACTTCTTTTGCAAATCCAGCTGTTGCAATTGCCAGAACATTTACAGAGTCTTTTACTGGTATTAGTTATTTAAACACTCCTTATTATATTTTAGCTGAACTTGTGGGAATGTTAATTGCTGTATTTATTGTTAAAAAGTTATTTTTAGAGAAAAATTGAAAAATATAAAACTTACCAATCAAATAAGTTTAATTAACAAAAAATTTAAGAAAAAAGAGTTTTATCATTATCTTAAAACATCTAATCTTTCATTAGTAATACCAAAGATTAACAACAAATATATGGTAGTTTCTCAAAAAAGAGTTCCAATTAATAAAATTAATTATGAGTTTCCTTCAGGCATAGTAGAAAAAAAGGAAACAACTTTGCAATCAGCGCATAAGGAATTAAAAGAAGAAACAGGATATAGATCAAGATCAAAATTGAGAAAAATAATAACTTTTTATACAGAGCCAGGGCGATTAACTACTAAAATTACCGGTTATTATACAAAAGACTTAATTAAAATTTCAAAGCCAGAAAAAGGTATTAGAATTCATCTGTTTAATAAAAGCGACATATTTAAATTAATATTTAATCAAAAATTTAATAATAGTTCTCATATTGCAATGTTTTTATATTTAATAAAAAATCTAGATAATCAGTAAACTACAGGTTGTATCAAATTAACTTTCAGATTTATGATTTATGTGATTAAATTGATCTTCTAATAATTTGGAGGCAAACATGGGAAAAAAGTTAAAAAAAAATGAGAAGAAAAAAACAAAAATTTTAAAAGCAATTGATATCTTGAAAAATAAAATTACGGCTAAAGAAAAAAAATTGGCAAAAGTTAATATTAAAATTGCTGGTTTAGAAAAAAAGGCTGCAGAAAAAAAAGCAAAAAAGCTTGCTAAGAAAAATGCAGAGGAGTCCTCTGCATCTATAAATAATTAATTCCAAATCGTCTTTCTCCCTTCTCATTTAAGAGAAGGAAGAAAGTAGCTAATTAACAAAATTTAAACAGGGGAAAATAATAAATATTTAAATTTTGCAAATCACCTTAAAAAAATTAAGTTACAGAAATTTTTACTTATTATTAAAGTTTAATTAATTTCAGTTTATTTTGAATTATTTGAATAAATTACTCTTGGTTCTAAAAATAATTCTCTAGCAAGAGCTTTAAATCTTTTGGTAACTTGTTTTGAAATTATTTCTTGATGTTGTGATGGAATTTTTAAAAATACAGCATTACCTCTTTTATACAATTTAAACTCTTCAAGAAATATCGTAGATATCGAGGTCAATGATTGTGAAAATCTCAATGCTGCTCCAACTTGTTTGCTTGAAAAAATTTCATTATTATTCAAAAAAGTTAGATACTCAATCTTTGGATTGTACTTGATACTACAGTACCGCCAATAGCATGATAAAGCTAATTGTATTCTTTCTTTGTGAGTTAATCTAAGTAATGGGGTGTTAATCGTTTCTTGAAATACTAATTCGGCTTTTTGAAATGCGCCTAATCCCCAATCCATATGACTTAATACACATGACAAATATAATAACTTCTTATTAAAGTGCTCATTTCCTTCAAAAACTGGCTGAATAAAATCATAATATTTTTTATAATTCGATCCTAAATCACCTCTTTTTTTTGCAACATTCTCAAGAGCTTTATGAAAAATTTCTGATTCTTTTACATCTTTAAAATAGTCAATTGATAAAGAACCTTCACGCAAACCACTTATAGAACAAATAATATTTTTTGGATTTGTAGCTCTCATAATTTCATCCAGTATAATGCAACTATAAGGTAAATATGGTGTTCTAGATTTTGAAATATACTCAACTGTTTTAAGTTTAGATTTATTAAAAGAAGAAATTTTTTCAACAAACTTAGATAAAACATTATTATCAATACTATATTGATGAATTATATGTACCGGATGATTATTTTGAAAAAGATGTAATTTAAATAATGATCGCCAAGTACCTCCAACTAAATATAAATTATTAAATCTTTTTTTTGAAAGCCATTTTTCTTCTTTTAATAATTTTTTAATATATTTTGCTAAATTTCTTTTTTTAATTATAGGATTATTTAATAATCTTAAAACACCAACAGGTAATGAGGTTTTATTGGTTACTATATTGTTTTCAACTCGAGCTAATTCTAAACTACCACCTCCAAGATCAGCAACTAATCCATCAACATTTTCAAAACCTATTTTTACTCCCTCAGCTGTGCATGTAGCTTCTTCTTCGCCTGATAATATATTAATCTTAGTTTTAAAAAGTTTTTCAACTTCATCAATAAAAGGTTTTGTATCAGTTGCTTCTCTTATAACTGCTGTTGCAATGATTTTTAGATTTGTGATTTTTGAAACATTTAAAATTTCAGAAAATCTTTTTAAAACTTTTAAAGCATATTCAGCACCGGATTTATGAAGCTTTTTGGATTTATCTAAGTTTTTTCCAAGTTCACAAACTGCTTTTTCATTAAAAAAAGGCACACGAGAAGAACTGAAATCCTCATAAATTAGCATTCTTATAGAGTTTGATCCAATGTCTATTATAGCTAATTTTGCCTGTTTTAATTTTAAACTATTTTTACTTTTAATTACTTCCACTTTTTATCAATCTTAATTGCAGTTGTTTAGGCTGCATTTTTAATTTAGCTTTACCCCTTCCAGATAAGCTCGGATTATTCATAAAATATTCATGAGCTGAAAAGGAATCGCTCTTAATATATTTAATTTTTTTATAATTACCATCAGCATTGAGCTCCCAACTCTGATTAGTATCGAGATAATTTGCTAACATTATTTGATCTAGAATCTGTTCATGAACGGTTTCATTTTCAATTGGAACTAGAAGTTCTACTCTTCTATTTAAATTTCTTGGCATTAAATCAGCTGAAGATATATATACTTTTGCATTTCTATTAGGCATTTTTTTAGTACCGTTACTAAAACAATAAATTCTAGAATGCTCCAAAAATCTTCCTATGATACTTTTTACAACTATGTTTTCTGATCTATCTTTAACTCCTGGTCTTAAACAACAAACACCCCTTACAAATAAATGAATTTTTACACCCGCATTCGAAGCTTCATAAAGTTTATCAATAATTTCTGGATCTACTAATGAATTCATTTTTGCCCAAATAGCTGCAAATTTTCCATTTTTAGAATTTTCAATTTCAGCATCAATATTTTTATTTAAGGTTTGTCTCATATTTACTGGTGAAATAGAAATTTTGTTTAAATTTTTTGGTTTTGCGTAACCTGTTACATAATTAAAAAACTTTTCAACATCTGATGCCATTTTTTTATCAGAACTAAATAAAGACAAATCAGTATAAATCTTAGCATTTACAGGATGATAATTGCCAGTTCCTAAATGAAAATAAGTTTGTATTTTACCTTGTTCTCTTCTTAAAACTAATGAAGATTTTGCATGAGTTTTATATTTGGCAAAACCATAAACAATTTGAACACCTACTTTTTCTAAACTTCTTGATAGTTGAATATTAGCTTCCTCATCAAATCTAGCTTTAATTTCAATTAAAGCAGTTACTGTTTTTCCATTTTCTGCTGCTGTTATTAAAGCTTTAACAATAGGTGAGTCTAAAGTTGTTCTATATAGAGTTTGTTTTATAGCTATAACTTTTTTATCATTTGCTGCTTGGTTTAAAAATTCAATTACTGAGTCAAATGTTTCAAAAGGATGATGAACAACTAAATCTTTCTTTTTAATAGTTTCAAAAAAATTATCATTGTATTCTTTTAATCTTTCAACTTCTCTAGGTGTAAAATGTTTAAATCTTAATTTTGGATTTTTTATTTTACATATTTGATCTATATCTTGAATTCCAACAAGGCCAGCAACATCATAAATATAGTCAGAATTTATTTCTAATTTATTAGTTATAAATTTTACCAATTCATTATCACTATTTTCAAGAACCTCTAAACGAACAATATCACCCGTTCTACGTCTTTTTAAAGCCAATTCAAAAGATCTAACCAAATCTTCTGCTTCCTCTTGAATCTCCACATCGCTATCTCTTATTACTCTAAAAATCATTTTTTTTTCTAAATAATGATCTGGAAAAATTTCATTAGCAAAAAAACTTATTACATCATCGAGAATAACAAACTTCTTATGATCTTTTGAAGACTCTATTTCAATAAATCTAGATAATGCTTTCGGTATTACAATTATTGAGTTTAAAATCCTTTTTTTATTTTTTTTTCTTAACTTCATTACAATTGCTCTTCCTTGATTGATTATAAATGGAAATGGATGTGCAGGGTCAATTGCTGATGGTGTTAATAAAGGGTAAATCTCTTCTTTAAATATTTCTAGAAGTTTTTTTTTATCCTTAGTATTTAAATTAACTGGCTTAACTAAACTGATATTATTTTTTTTTAATTCCATAATCAGTTGAATAAAAATTTTGTTCTGTTTTTTAAATAAATTTTTAGTTTCAAGTACTACCTCATCCATTTGTTCATCGGGTGTCAGACCATCAGAACTTAATGAGTCAACTTCTTGTTTTATTTGGCTATATAATCCAGCAACACGGACCATAAAAAATTCATCTAGATTAGACCCAGCAATTGATAAAAATTTTACTCTTTCATAAAGTGGATTTTCGATATTTTGCGCTTCTAAAAGAACTCTGTCGTTGAATTTTAACCAAGAAAGCTCTCTATTTATATATTTAGATTTCAGCTCTTCTTTATGTTGTTTTTTTAAAGCAGTCATATATTTAGATTTTATGTATCAATTATACGTCATGAGACACGCAAAATCTAGTTGGGATGATTTAAGTATTAATGATTTTGATAGACCGCTAAGTAAAAGAGGCAAGAAAAATGCAAAAACGATTTGTGAATTTTTTGTTAAAAAAAAATTTAAATTTGATTATGCATTAATTTCATCATCAAAAAGGACAAAAAAAACTTTTCAAATTTTGTCCAAGAAAATTAATAAACCAAAAAAAATTAATTTTTCAAAAGATTTATATTTAGTTGATGAGAATGCAATTACAAAAAAAATTAAAGAAATATCCAGTGAATATAAATCAATTTTGATTATAAACCATGAACCATCAGTGAAAAATTTAGTACGAAATCTTACAAAAAATCATAATACGAATAATTTTAAACTAATGAATTATAAATTCCCAACAGCTGCATTTGCAAAAATTGAGTTTGATATTAAATCCTGGAATGAAGTTGAGAAAAAAGGAGTTTTAAAAGAATTTATAAGACCCAAAGATCTTCAAGATTCTAAAGAATAACCAGCTGATCTCACTGTTCTAATTAAAGGTTTTGTATTTTGTATGTTAATTGCTTGTCTTAATCTTCTAATATGAACATCTACTGTTCTAGACTCAACATATATATCTTCCCCCCAAACATTATTTAGAAGTTGTTCTCTTGAATAAACTCTTTTTGGATTTTTGATAAAAAAATCTAATAGTTTAAATTCAGTTGGACCTAAAGTAATTTCTTTATCATTTCTGTAAACTCTTTTTGTAATCCGATCTATTTTTAAATCAGTAAATTCTACAATGTCTGATGATGATTGAGGTTTAGATCTTCTCAATAAAGATTTAATTCTAGCATTTAATTCTTTTTGACTAAAAGGTTTAGTTACATAATCATCTGCACCTGTATCAAATGCTTTTAATTTATCTTCTTCCTCCCCTTTTGCAGTTAACATAATGACAGGAATATCATTAAACTTATTATCTTTTTTTAAGTTTTTGCAAATTTCAACACCAGATAATTCAGGTAACATCCAATCCATTAATATCAAATCTGGCTGTTTTGATTTTATTTGTTTAAGAGCATCTTCTCCATTTTCTGAATGACTGACTTTATAACCTTCTTTTTCAAGATTGTACTTTAACAAACTAACAATTGATGCTTCATCTTCAGCTATAAAAACATGAGCTGACATAAATTATTTTTCTCCAGTTACAATTGGCACGGTGCCCTTAGGTCTGTCACCTTCTAAATATTCACCTTTAACTAAATAAAAAATTTGTTCTGCAACATTCGTAGTATGATCACCAATACGCTCAATATTTTTGGTCACAAACAACAAGTGAGTTCCATCCTCTAAATTTTTTTCATTTTCTTTAAGATATTTTATAACTTCTTGCATACAAAGATTTGTTAAATCATCTATTTGCTCATCACCTTCCCAAACATTTACTGCCATTGGCGCAGATCTTTCTAGATAAGCGTCTAATGTTGATTTTAATTGTTTTTGAACACTGGTAGATACTCTATTTAATGTATCTACCAAGTTCTTTGGAAGATTTTCATTAAGTAAAAGTGTTCTCTTGGATATATTTTTTGCTAAATCACCTATTCTTTCTAAATCTGAAGACATTTTCAAAGCTGTTACTGTCTCTCTTAAATCAATTGCCATAGGTTGTCTCAAAGCAATTAAATTTACAACTTGTTGTTCAATCAAAGTTTCATATTTATCTATTTTTTCATCATCATTAATTACGGCTTCCGCAAAGTCGCTATTTCTTGTAGTAATGGCTTGAATTGCTTTACCCAAAGCTTCCTCACATGAGCTTCCCATTTTAATTATATTAGCATTCAGATTTTTTAGTTCTTCTTCGTAAGATTTAACTGTATGTGGTGCTTCAGGCATTATCCAAACCTCCCGGTTATATAGTCCTGGGTTTTTTTATTATCAGGATTCTTAAATATTTTATCAGTAGATCCATGTTCTATCAATTGTCCTAAGTGAAAAAAACCTGTATTTTGAGATACACGCGCCGCTTGAGCCATAGAATGAGTTACAATTATTATTGTGTGCTCTTTTTTTAACTCATCAATCAATTCTTCAATTTGTGCTGTTGCTATAGGATCTAATGCTGAACAAGGCTCATCCATTAATATAACTTCAGGTCTTACAGAAATTGCTCTAGCAATACAAAGTCTTTGCTGTTGCCCTCCAGATAATCCAGTTCCAGGTTCATGCAACCTATCTTTTACCTCCTCCCATAGTGCAGCCTTTTTCAAACTAGTTTCAACAATTTCATCCATTTCTTGTTTTGATTGAGCTATACCATGAATTGTTGGACCGTAAGATACATTTTCATATAAAGTTTTTGGGAAAGGATTAGGTTTTTGAAAAACCATACCAATTTTTTCTCTTAGTCTTACTACATCACAACCTTTATCATTGATATTAAAGTCATTAATTAAAATTTCTCCTTTAACACTGCAGATATCAATTACATCATTCATTCTATTAAGACATCTTAGGAAAGTTGATTTACCACAACCAGATGGACCAATTAATGCCGTGACTTGATTTTCCTCAATATCTAAACTTATATTAAAGAGTGCTTGTTTTTTTCCGTAAAAAACATCAACATCTTTTGCTTTAATCTTTATCATTTTAACTCCATTTTTTCTCAAACTTGTGTCTTATTATTTGCGCAAATAAATTCATTATTATTAAAAAGCCAAGTAAGACCATTATACATGCTGAAACTTTTTCTACAAATCCCCTTTCAGCACTTTCAGCCCAAATATAAATTTGAACTGGTAAACTTGCAGCAGGATCCATAGGTGATCCAGGTATCGTGTTAACAAAAGCAACCATTCCAATTAAAATTAGGGGTGCAGTTTCTCCTAAAGCTTGAGCTAAACCAATTATTGTTCCTGATAACGTACCAGGCATAGAAAGAGGAACTGTATGATGCATTGTGGTTTGCATTCGACTTGCTCCCATAGCAAGTGCTGCCTCTCTTATGCTTGGTGGAACCGCTTTTAAAGATGCTCTAGCAGCTATAATTATTGTTGGTAAAGTCATTAAGGACAAAGTGATACCTCCAACCAATGGGGTAGACCTTGGTAGTTGAAATATAGCTAATAAAACGCCTAACCCTAATAGACCAAAAACTATAGATGGAACTGCTGCTAAGTTATTTATATTTACTTCAATAAAATCAGTGAATCTATTTTTAGGGGCAAATTCTTCAAGATAGATTGCTGCTAGAACCGCTACAGGAAAAGCTATCATTAAACAAACAAGTATAGAAAAAATTGAGCCCATAAATGAACTTGCTATTCCAGCTAGTTCTGCTTCTCTTGAGTCAGCATTTGTAAAAAAGCTAATATTAAATTTACTTTCAACCTTGCCATTTGCAACAAGTTGATCAAAAATTTTTAATTGATAATCGCTTACTCTTCTTTGGTCTTCAGGTAAATCTCTTGGATAATTACCTTTAAAAACTTGATCTAAGTCATCAGATGCAGTTAGGTAAACTTCTTTGGTTTTTCCTAATAAATTTGGATCTTTTAATAATTCTTGTTTTATCTCTCTTTCAAAGAAATAAGAAACCATTCTTTTTAATTGATTTTGTTGATCCTCATTAGCGTTAGGGTCTAAATTCCACATTGATTGAAGTGCTATTTCGTAATAGTCCGCATCTTCGATATCTTGTTTTGTTGGATTTTCATCTAACATCATTAATTCAGCATCAAAATTTACTGGAACAATGAGCCAAGTTTTTTGAAAAGCAGAATAGCCAGTTGAAAAAATTTTAAAAATAAAGATTGTTAAAAATAAAAGTGCCATAAAAATTGCACTTTGACCGTATAAGCGAAATCTCTGCTCAGCCTTGTATCTTTTATTTAATAATTGTTCTTTATTTTTATTCATATTTCTCTCTATATCTTTTAACTACTCTTAAGGCCACAATATTTAAACAAAGCGTTACTAAAAATAATGACATACCTAAAGCAAAAGCAGCTTGCGTTTTCGGGTCACCAAAAGCTTGGTCACCAATTAGAATAACTACAATTTGAGCTGTAATTGTTGAAGTAGATTCTAATGGATTTAAAGTTAAATTGGCTGCTAAACCAGAGGCCATAACAACTATCATTGTTTCTCCTATAGCTCTTGAAACACCAAGCAAAATAGATCCAACTATACCCGGCAATGCCGCGGGAAAAATAACTCTCTTGATTGTTTCTGATTTAGTTGCTCCCATAGCGTAACTTCCATCTCTTAAACTTTGAGGCACACTAGTAATTACATCGTCACTTAAACTTGAAATAAATGGTATAATCATAATACCCATTACCCCTCCTGCTGCTAAAGCACTTTCAGCTGAAACTTCAAGACCCATTGAGGTTCCTAATTCTTTCAAAAATGGGCCAACAGTTAGGGCAGCAAAAAAACCATAAACAACTGTTGGTATACCAGCTAAAATTTCAATTAAAGGTTTTGCATATTGTCTAACTTTAATTGATGCATATTCAGCTAAATAAATTCCACTCATTAATCCAATTGGGATAGCAACGCACATAGCTATAAATGCAATAAAAAATGTGCCTGCAAAAATAGGGACCGCTCCAAAAGTATCAGAATACATTGTCGGATCTAAAGCCTCGGAAGAATCTCTAACAAATGCTTTTGCTGGATACCAGTGAGTTCCAAAGACAAAATCAAATAATGGAATTACTTTAAAAAAATCTATAGTTTGAAATATAAGTGAGAAAACTATTCCAACAGTAGTTAATATTGCGGCTAATGAAGCTGTAAATAAAACTGCGTTCAAAAATTTTTCAACTGGTTCTCTTGTTCTAGAATTAGATGAAATTCTTTTATAAGCATAAGCAACAGAGGCAATGATTGCAGATAATACTATAACAACTTTTGAACTTTGAGCTATTGATCGAAGACTTAAATATTTTTCAGCTGAAGCTTCAATAAAAGGTGTAATTTCTCCAGTGAATTGACCTCGAGACAATGCTTTTGTTTTTTCGTATATTAAATTTAATTCATCATCAAGATAACCTTGATTTGAATAATCACTTAAGATTAATAGTTTTACAATTGAGGGCTCGAAAATTGCCCATAAAGAAAAAATTATAAAGGCTGGTATTGCACACCAGATTGCAAGATAATAACCATAAAATTGTGGTAATGCAGTTAATCTTTTTTTTGTAGATTGAATTGTATATGCTTTTTTGCGTCCAAAATAATAACTTGTGAAACCTAGAAGAACAATAAATGTAAATAATATTAAGTTCAAAGAATCTCCTTTATTGAGGACTGTACTCTTAATTTAAAAAAAAGGGGTCTAAAAAGACCCCCTTTTTAATCATTTGTTAACAGAGGAATAATTAATTACCCATAGCAACTAGATCTTTCGCATTAGTTCTAGTTGTTCTGTATAACTTTTTATCTAATGGTACTAAACCAATATCAGCTAAATAACCACTTTTACCTATCGCTTTAGTTGTAGTGAACTCTTTTACAAATTCATGCAAACCAGGGATCACACCAACGTGAGCTTTTTTCACGTAAAAGAATAGTGGTCTAGCAACTGCATAACTGTAATCTTGAATTGATTCAAGTGAAGGCTGTCCACCATCAATACTTGCTGCTTGCAATTTATCTTTAGCAGCTAGGAAATAACTGAAACCAAAGAAACCGAACATATCTTTATCTTGAGTTAGCTTTTGGATGATTAAACTATCGTTTTCTCCTACTTCAATAGCAGCACCATCTTCTCTGTAAAGTTTTTGAGGTTTTTTGTATTTTTTATTTCCAGCTTCAAAACCAGCTTTATAAAGAGCTTTAGCTTCTTTAGTCATACCTTTTTTCATCACTAAAGAATTCCAAGCATCTCTAGTTCCTGATGTTCCTGGTGGGATCATCACTGAAATTTTTTGTTTTGGTAAGCTAGGGTCAATTTGGTCCCAAGTTTTATAAATATTTGGAACTAATTTACCATCAACAACCGTATGAGCAGCTAGTGCTAAATATAATTGTTCTTTAGTAAAGTTTACTGGTTTTGCATCTTTGCTGTAAGCTAATGTAATACCATCGTTACCAATTACGATCTCAACGATTTCATTTACACCATTTTTCTTACATAGAGCTTTTTCTTTATCTTTCATAGCTCTTGATGCGTTTGTAATATCTGGATGTTGTTCACCTACACCAGCACAGAATAGTTTAGCTCCACCACCAGTACCAGTAGACTCGATTACAGGAGTTTTAAAACCTGTAGCACCAAATCTTTCAGCAACAACTGTTGCATAAGGGAATACCGTAGAAGAACCAACTATCTTAATTTGATCTCTTGCTTGAGCAACAGTTGCAATTGAAAGCGCAACTAAAGAAGCAATTACTATAGTTAGTTTTTTCATTATCTTTAATCCTTTCGTTATTTATTAATTAAAAGATGACTGACTCGTATAAATTTATTGAATCTTTAATATTACAGAATTGTTACACTTTTGTTAAAAAGGTAACTTTTTAGTTGTATTTTTTTGATATAATTAACTGATCAATATCAGTTTCTAGGCCACCGATACATGAAACAGGGTTTACCTGTTCACTAAGAGCGAGTTCATTGCTTGGACGTAAAGTTATTTCTAATTTTACTAAGTTTACTAATTCTTCTCTAATTTCTTCATCATATCTCCAGCTAGGCCATGAACTTGGGGTTGAAAATATAGAGGTTAAATAACTTGTAGCCATAGTATATCTGTAATTACTCAAATTTTCATTCCTCAATAAAAAATCTCTTACAGAATTAAAAATATTCCTACATCTAAAAGAATCTGAAAAATAATTTTCCTTCTTGAGATTTTCATTCATAGGAACAGAAACAATTAAATCAATTGAATTTTTAGAATACGAGGTAACTACGTCTGTATAATATTCAGCTTCAGTAACTTCTAAATGATCTTTTATAGAAGGAAATGAGGTTTTTAAATCTGCTTCTAATCTAAAAATTCCAATATCAAAAACTGTAAGTTGCTGATTTCTTAATAATGTTGTGATATCTTTAGAAAAAACACTTGTTGTTATAGAGCTTAACACAAAAGCAAAAATCAAAATATTATTGAATATTTTAACCATATAAAAAATTAATTAAAAGATTAACATTAATCAAGTAAAGAATTGTTAAAAAAACCTTCTAAAACTATTACAATATAATACTTTTTAAATTTAAGTTTTCGTTGGTAAATAAATTTGAATTTCAGTTCCTTGGTTTTCCTCACTTAGAATCTCATAGTGTCCACGATGTTGAGTAACTATATGTTTAACAATAGCTAATCCTAAACCAGTTCCACCAACCTTATTACTTTGTTCAAAATCTACTCTAAAAAATCTTTCTGTAATTCTAGAAATATATCGTTGAGGAATACCAACACCTTCGTCTTTAATACTGATCATAAAACTTTTTTCTAACAATTTACCATCGCTAATTTTGCTTGATATAAAAATAGACTTGTTTTCATTTGAATATTTAATTGCGTTATCTAAAAGATTAGAAAAAACAGTTTGTAATTTTTTTTCATCTCCAATAACAATTGTTGGATTTGCGAGAGATAAATTAATATTTAATTTCTTTTTTTTTAAAACAACCTCAAAATTGCTGATGATTGTTTTGAAAAGATCATTTATATCAACTGAAGAGTTTGGCCTTATGTGTTCTTCTAATTCAATTCTTGTGAGTATTAAAAGATCATTAATTAAATTTTCCATTCTATTTGATTGATCAGTCATTATTTTCATAAATTTTTTTTTAGCCTTTTCATCATCAGACGCTGGACCTTTAATAGTTTCTAAAGATCCTTTTATCGCCATTAAAGGTGTTCTTAATTCGTGGCTTACATTAGCGACAAAATCAGTTTTAAATTTTTGTGCTTTTGTAATTTCAGTAAAATCTTTTAAAAATAACACAACAGAGTCTGGTTCAGTAAATAAATGAGTTGGGCCAGGAATAATATAAATTTTATAAAATTGATATGATGGGAGGTCTATTTCAATATCAATGTTTTTTGTTTTATTTTCAACGATAGCTTTTTCAATATTTTCTATTAATTCTGGTTTTCGAATTACAGAAGATATATTTTTATCAATTAAACTACTTCCAAATCTTTTTAATGCACTTGGATTAGCATATTTAATTATATTAAATTTATCTAATGCAAAAAACTGATCCTCAAGTTCATCAATAATTACTCTTTTAGTTTTTTCTTCTCTTTTATTGATTATTGTGGCGGTATTTATTGGTTTGTTTTTTTTTTGATTAAGTAAATATAGAAGATAAATTATAACAACTATAAGTAGAATGACAAAATATTCCATAAATTTAGATAGGTTAATTTTGCATCATTAAACTTTTTAATGCAAACAAATTAAGAAAAATTATCTAATAATTTGGTGAAACGTTATTAAAAAATATTTTTGCTGTTTCTTCCCAAGTGAATTTTTTTGCAAATTCAAGACAATCTTCTCTATCAACTTTTAAAGCTTTTTGGGCTGAAACTTTAAGATCATCATCTAAGCAATTTATTTTGGAGCCTTCAAATATATCTATAGGACCTGGAACAGGATATGCAGCTACAGGAGTTCCACAATTCAATGACTCACAAACTACAATTCCAAATGTATCTGTTTTGCTAGGAAATACAAAAACATCAGAAGATGCAAAATGTGATGCTAATTCACCATTTGTTTTTTCTCCTAAAAAAATGTCTTTAGGGAATTCTTTTTTTAATTTTTTTAAATCGGGTCCTTTTCCTATAATTATTTTTGTACCTTCTAAATCACATTCTAAGAAAGCTCTTATATTTTTCTCAACTGCAACTCTTCCAACATAAATCCAAATAGGTCTTTTATGAGGTAAATCAATTTTTTTCGGGCTCTTAAAAGCTCCATGATTTCCTCCTCTAGTCCAAGTAATCATTTTATTATTATCTATACCTATATCGATTAATTCTTTTCTCATAGATTCTGTTGTTACTAAAATTCTCTCAGCCTTGTTATGAAAATTTGCTAAGAATTTTTCTGCCCATTTTGCAGGTATAATTGGAAAATATAGTTTAAGATATTTATCAAACCTTGTATGGAAACTGGTAGTAAACTTTAGATTATTTTTTAAACAATATCTTCTTGCCATAGTTCCTATAGGACCTTCAGTAGCTATATGAATTGCATCAGGTTTTATTTTCTTTATTAAGTTACCAACTCTTGGCCAAACATTTATAGATAATCTAATTTCATTATATTTCGGCATCGGAATAGTTAAAAATAAGTCAGGTGTGATATATTCTATGGTATGACCTTGTTCTTTTAATACGTTGCCTGTTTCATGTAAGGTTCTTACGACACCATTTACTTGTGGAAAATATGCATCTGTAGCGATTAAAATTTTCATTAACTATGAAGCTTTTTTTAAGTCTTCAGTTTTAATTGGTTTAATTATTTCTTTAGGTTCTAAATATTGTTTTCTTATTTTGTCCCAATATAATATTTCAAAACTACCGTCATAATTTTCAGCTAATGCTGTGCAAGATTCTACCCAGTCTCCACAATTTAAATAATTTACCCCATTAAAATCTCTATCTTCAGCATGATGGATGTGGCCACAAATAATTCCATCAAATTTTTTTCTTTTTGCATAATCTGAGACTGTTTTTTCATATTCTCCAATATATTTGACTGCGTTTTTGACTTTATACTTTAAAAATTTTGCAAGAGACCAATATCCTTTTCCTCTTAATCTTCTAAAAAAATTAATTATTAAATTTAATTTTAACAATAAATTATAGGCTATTGATCCAAGTTTAGATAACCATTTAGCATATTTCATAACACCATCCCAAGCATCACCGTGAACGACTAGATATTTTTTTCCAGTATTTGTTTCATGAATAACTCTATTAACCATTCGAATGTCACCAAAATGCATTGGAATAAATTTTCTTAACATTTCGTCATGGTTACCCATAATGTAGAAAACTTTAGTACCATGTCTTGCTTTTCTTAAAATTTTTTGAATTACATCATTATGTTCCTGTGGCCAATAAAAACTTTTTTGCATTTCCCAAATATCTATAATATCACCAACTAAATAGAGATTTTCAGATCTTGAGTTTTTAAAAAACTCTAAAAGTTTAATTGCCTGACAACCTTTGGTGCCTAAATGCACATCAGAAATAAATATACTTTTGTATTTAAGTATATTAGGCATTTAAAAAATCATTTTTTAACACAACTGTAACACGAATCATTTAAATGTTATTGCATTCAAATGTTACAAATTTGTTAAAAATTTTTTAAGGATTAATTATGTTATATTGTATGATTTACAATCTAAACTCTTCTTCAGGAAGAAAATCAAAGTTCATAAATAGAGTTTTATCTAAGTTAAAAGAAAACAATTCTGTAGACTACTTTGAGACTAAAACAATAAACCAAGCAAAAAAGATTTTTAAAGATTTTAACCAAAAAAATTATGATCGACTAATAGTAGCTGGTGGAGATGGATCCGTTTCTTTTGCGATTAATGAATTAATAAAAAATGATTTTAATTTTAAAGATGATTTTGCCTTAGGTTATATACCTGCTGGGACTGCAAATTTACTTCAGGCTGAATTATCAATGAATAAAAAAGTTGATGATATAGTAAATGTGTTAGTTTCTAACAATTATAAATCCTCTAATCTTGTAAAAATTAACGAAAATTATTTCTTTTTAATGGCCGGTATAGGATGGGATGCAAAAATTGTTCATTCAATTAATTCAAAAATAAAAAAGATTCTTGGTAAAATTATATTTGGTATCAAGGGTTTTCAACATTTCTTATTTATGGATAATAAAAAATTAAATGTTAATTTTGATGGGCAATTTTATCAAGCAGACTGGATATTATCCTTAAATACAAAATATTACGCCGGTCATCATAAAATAAATAAAACAAATATTTTTGAAAATAAATTAGTCACCTATATATTTAAGGATTTAACTAGGATCAATTTGTTATATTCTATATTTTTAATTATTATTAATGGCGACTTAAGTAAAAACAAAAATGTTATTACTACTTATTCACAAAACATCACTATTGATAGAAATGATTTAATACCCGTTCAAATTGATGGGGATAATTTTGGCTCTTATAAAAAAATTCATTTAAATCTATCAAATAAAAAAGTGAATTTTCTTGTAAAATAATTATTTTACTCTACCATATACATCTTGATATCTCACGATGTCTGTTTCTTTTAAAATTGAACCTACTTGAGCTTCAATAATTTTAACTGGTTTTTTGTAGGGATTTTCAATTCGATGAACTGCACCTAAAGGAATAAAGATTGTTTCATCGGGTTTCATTGTAAAATATTTTTTATTTAAAGTAATTTTAGGTTTACCTTGAGTAACTACCCAGTGTTCAGCTCTATGATGATGTTTTTGAAGACTTAATATACCTTTAGGCTTTACATATAATTCTTTAATCAAAAATTCCTTACCATTAAATAGATTTACATAACTACCCCAAGGTCTATGAAATACATTCTTCTTTTTATAATAATGTCTCTTATTTCGTCCGTACATCTTACAGATTTCTTTCCAAGAACCTAAGTCAGACCAAGGAATATCTAATTTGATAGCGTTTATATCTTTGGTTTTTTCTAATACTGCATAGTCAAAAGACTTAGCTGTTGCTTTAGTAAATGCTTGTTTGTTTAAATAATACACATTACTTTTATATTTTGCTTTTGTTACAGCTTTGTTGCAGTTTCGGTAAATATTTGGTTGGTATTTCTTGAAATTATTAATTATTGAATCTTTTCTCAAATAAAACATTCCAGAATTCCAATAACCCTTTTTACTTATTATTTGTTTAGCTTTAGACTCTTTTGGTTTTTCTATAAATCTAGATACTTTGGTATTTTTTGTTAAAAAATAACCAAATTCACTTGAAGGCATTGTGGGTTTAATCCCAAAAATAAAGATATTATTTTGAGTAAGTTTCTTTTGGTTTTTTTTGATAGCTTTATTAAATAATCCAACCTTCTCTATCAAATGATCAGCAGCCAAGAACATTAAAGGTTGTTCGTTGGGTATATCCTTTATTAATGCCGTACTTAAAATGGCTGGTGCTGTATTTCTTTTAGATGGCTCTAAAACTATCTTAAATTTTCTTATCTTATGTTTTTTAAGATGTTGTTTTACTTGTTTTAGATATTTCGCATTTGTGCTTATAATTGGTGCATCAAAAATAGAGGCTTTAACTCTCTCTAAAGTTTTACCTAATAGAGTCCAACTACCAAAATCAATAAACTGTTTAGCTTGATGTTTTTTAGCGTTAGGCCAAAGTCTTGTGCCAGCACCCCCGCAAAGAATTACAGGTCTTATTTTCATTAAATATCTGCGTAAGTTTTTACTTCGTTTTTACCACCTGGATGTGTTGGAGCGCCTAAATAAGCTGGACCAACAGTTTGTGCATATTTCCAAAGTGTTCCATTTCCAAAGTTAATTTTCTTTGGTTTCCATTTCTTTCTTCTCTTAGCTAATTCTTTTTTGGATAATCTTACATTTATGGTTCCTTTTTTTGCATCCAAATCAATTATGTCACCATTTCTTAATAAAGCTATCGGACCACCTACAGATGCCTCAGGACCAACATGACCTATACAAAATCCTCTTGTAGCTCCAGAAAATCTTCCATCTGTTATAAGTGCAACTTTTTCACCTTTGCCTTGACCGTAAATTGCTCCTGTTGTTTGAAGCATTTCTCTCATACCAGGACCACCCTTAGGTCCTTCATATCTAATAATTATAATATCACCATCCTTATACTTTCTATTTTTAACAGCTTTATAAGCTGCCTCTTCAGTATCAAAACATCTTGCTCGACCTGTAAATTGTAATCTTTTTAATCCTGCAACTTTAACAATAGCTCCTTCTGGTGCTAAGTTTCCTTTCATTCCAACAACACCTCCATCTGGTGATAAAGGATTATTATATTTTCTCATTACTTTTTGCTTAGAATTAAATTTTACATTTTTCAAATTTTCTTTCATAGTTTTGCCAGTAACAGTCATGCAATTACCGTGAATGTATCCACCTTCAAAAAGAGTTTTTAATAACATTGGAACTCCACCAGCTTTCCACATGTCTTTAGCAACATATTTTCCACCAGGTTTTAAATCTGCAAGGTAAGGTGTTCTTTTAAAAATTTTTGCAACATCCATAAGATCAAATTTAATTCCAATTTCATTTGCTATAGCTGGCAGATGTAAAGCTGCATTAGTTGAACCACCCGTTGCTGCAACTATCGTTGCTGCATTTTCTAAAGATTTTTTTGTCACAATATCTCTTGGTCTAATATTTTTAGCTAATAAATTCATTACTGCTTTTCCACTTTCTAAAGCATATTTATCTCTTTTATTGTAAGGAGCAGGTGTTCCAGCAGAATAAGGTAATGCAAGTCCAATTGCTTCAGATACGCACGCCATAGTATTTGCAGTAAATTGTCCCCCGCAAGCGCCAGCTGTAGGGCATGCTTTTAATTCTATTTTTCTAAGAGCATGTTCAGAAATTTTACCAGCAGAATATTTACCAACACCTTCAAAAACATCTACAACCGTTATATCTTTACCGTTCAATCTACCTGGTAAAATTGATCCACCGTAAATAAAAACACTTGGAACATTTAATCTAACCATTGCCATCATTAGACCTGGCAAAGATTTATCACATCCTGCTAAACCAACTAATGCATCGTAGCAGTGACCTCTAACGGTTAACTCTGTTGAATCAGCAATAACATCTCTTGAAATTAAAGAAGATTTCATTCCTTCATGTCCCATCGCGATACCATCAGTTACTGTAATTGTACAAAATTCTCTTGGTGTTCCTCCAGTTGCTTGTACACCCTTTTTAACAGATTGAGCTTGTCTCATGAGGGCAATATTGCAAGGAGCAGCTTCATTCCATGTTGATACAACCCCAACGAATGGTTTAGCAACGTCTTTTTCAGTTAAATTCATTGCATAATAAAAAGACCTTTGTGGAGCTTTATCTGGGCCTAGCGAGGTATGTCTACTTGGGAGCTTTTTTTTATTAAATTTTTTCATTATAAACTTTCAATTGTTAAAGAAATTTTTTCAATATCTTTTTTTAGATTACTATAGTTATTTTTTTCTTGTTGAACAATATCTTTTGGCGCTCTTTGAATAAAGCTTTTATTATTTAATCTTTGAGATATTTTGTCCATTTCTACTTTGTACTTATTCTGTCTATTTAATAAATTTTCTTTAATAGTACTTAAATCTACATTTTCATCGAAGTAAATTTTAAACATATCTCCTGAAATAATTAAGGAAGCTGATGCTTTGTTTTGGTCTTTATCAAAAAGATTATTAATCCTTCCCAATTTTTTTATAATCACATCATTATTCAAAACAAAAGATTTATTATTTTTTTTTATATTATGGATTGATATATCAACAAAAGAGCCAGGGCTAACATTAAGCTCATTTTTAAAAGATCTTAAATTAGATACTATATCTATTATTTTGTTAACTTGGTCATAATCACTGTCTTTTTTTGATTTTCCAGAAATCCAATTAGACAACATCAGAAAATTTTTACCATTTTTATCAAATTTGTTTGTTAGCCATATTTTTTCAGTAACAAATGGAATAAATGGATGTAGCATTACTAAAATTTGGCTAAATATAAAACTAGATACCTCTTTAACCTCTACTTTTGCCTTATTATTATTCGAATAAAGTATAGTTTTAGATAGTTCTAAGTACCAATCGCAATAAGTATGCCATGCAAAATGATATGCATTCTTGGCTGCCTCATCAAACCGGTAATCATCAATGTTTTTTTTAACTATATTAGAGGTTTTTAATAATTCAGAATATATCCATTTATTTATATTAACTTTTAGTTTTGGAGGTTTTTTTGAAATTTTTAAATTACATTTGTTTTGTATTAGAAAATTATTTGCATTCCATAGCTTATTTAAAAAATTTCTATATCCTTTAACTCTATCTTCAGAAAGTTTAACATCAGTTCCTGGTGAAGCCATTGATAACAATGTAAATCTTAATGCATCAGCACTATATTTTTTAATTAGATCAAGTGGATCAATTACATTTCCTTTAGACTTAGACATCTTTTGACCTTTCTCGTCTCTTACTAATGCATGAACATAAATATCTTTAAATGGTTCTTTATTTAATAATTCCATTCCAAACATAACCATTCTAGCAACCCAAAAAAATATTATATCAAAACCAGTTACCAATACTGTTGTTGGATAAAATTTTTTAAGATAATCATTTTTTTTAGGCCAACCTAATGTTGCAAATGGCCATAGACCTGATGAAAACCAAGTGTCTAATACATCAGGATCTCTCTTAAGTTTAACATCTTTTTTATAAAATTTTTTTGCTGCCTTAAGGGCATCTTTTTCATTTAATTCTACAAAAATTTTATTATCAGGACCGTACCATGCAGGGATTTGATGGCCCCACCATAATTGTCTTGAAATACACCATGGTTCAATATTATTCATCCATTGAAAATAAGTTTTAGACCAATTAACTGGAAAGAAATTTGTTTTTTTAGATTTAACAATTTTTTTTGCTTTAACTGCTAGTTTTTTAGCATCTGCAAACCATTGTTCTGTTAAAAATGGTTCAATAACAGAATTAGATCTGTCACCATATGGTACTTTGTTTTTAATATTTTCTTCTTTAACAAAAAAATCTTTTTCTTTTAATTCGTTTAATATTTTTTTTCTTGCTTCAAATCTATCTAATCCAACATAAGATGAAATAGCATTATTATTTATTTTACCATCTTTAGTAAAAATATTAATAATTTCTAAATTATTCCTCTTGCCTACATCATAGTCATTAAAATCATGAGCTGGGGTAATTTTTAACGCACCAGTTCCCTGTTCAGGATCAGCATAATTATCAGTAATAATTTTAATTTTTCTATTTACTATTGGAATTATTGCAAATTTATTTACATACTTTTTAAATCTTTTATCTTTTGGGTTCACTGCAATTGCAGTATCTCCTAACATTGTTTCTGGTCTTGTTGTTGCAATTGTTATAAATTCGTTAGATTCATCTATTGGATATTTAATATAATAAATTTTAGAATTTACTTCCCTTTGATCAACTTCTAAGTCTGAAATAGCAGTTTTTAAAACTGTGTCCCAATTTACAAGTTTTTCAGCCTTGTAGATTAATTTTTTTTTATATAAATCTACAAATACTTTAATTACTGCTTTCGATAAATTTTCGTCCATTGTAAAGGCATTTCTAGACCAGTCACATGAACATCCTAATTTCTTCAGTTGGTTTATAATAATGTCACCGTATTGGCCTTTCCAATCCCAAACTTTTTCAATAAATTTATCTCTACCCAAGTCTTCCTTTTTAATATTTTCACTGTTTAACTTTTTTTCCACTAATGCTTGAGTTGCTATACCAGCATGATCAGTACCCGGTTGCCATAGGGTCTCAAAATTATTCATTCTATGATATCTAATTAATAAATCTTGTATCGAATTGTTTAATGCATGACCCATATGTAAACTTCCAGTTACATTTGGTGGTGGAATGACTACTGAATATTTCTTCTTATTTTTTACTGGCTTGAAAAGATTATTTTTTTCCCAATATGAGTAAATTTGGTCCTCTATTTCTATATGTGAATATTTATCTAAACTCATGCTATTAAGTTTATAATTTAATAATATTATTTAACAATATTATTAGTTATTTATTTAATAGACTAATTAGTAATATTTAATATACAGAAGTGATAATATTTAATATTTAGATATTCTATGGCCACGTGGCGGAATGGTTACGCAGAGGATTGCAAATCCTTGTATCCCAGTTCGATTCTGGGCGTGGCCTCCAAAAAAAAATCTTGTTTTAATTATTAAAAAAAGTAAGTTGAAGTTTTTACATTCCTCGGTAGCTCAGTTGGTAGAGCAGTTGACTGTTAATCAATTGGTCGCAGGTTCGAGTCCTGCCCGAGGAGCCAAAAAATAAATTCTTATATTTTAAACCACTTTTGAAATTCCAGACGCAACAGACTGTACACTTTTATTAAATTTAACTTTCTGTTCGCTAGTTAGCTCAGAATATAATTTAATTAAAAAATTATAATTTACAGTCATATGTCCTTCTTTAGTTTTTTCTAAATTAATTAAGTATTCAGAAAAATCTTCAAAAAAATAGCTTATTGGAACTTTTAAATAATTGGAAAGTTGCAATAATCTAATTGAACTTACTCCATTAGTTCCTTTTTCGTATTTTTGAATTTGCTGAAATGTAACATTGATAGCTTTTGCTACCTTTGTTTGTGTTAAACCTAAAGCTAATCTTCTTAACTTAAGCTTGTTCCCTAAATGTTTGTTAAAATTATCTTCCATTAAGACCCCTCTTAAATATTTTATAAACTACAATTCAACTAATTTTTAATAGATACTGCAATAGATAAATTTATTATTTTATTCAAAATTTTGAATATATGAGATCTATGTCAAGACTAAATATCACACTGCAGTCATGAATTAAATATAACGATTCTAAAGTATTTGGCTCAAAAATAGTTTAGTTCTATCACTTTTTGGGTTAGCAAAGAATTCCTTAGTTTCAGCTCTTTCAACTATCATTCCCTCATCCATAAAAATTACTTCATCTGCTACTTCTTTAGCAAAGCCCATTTCATGAGTAACAACTATCATTGTCATTCCAGCTTTTGCTAGGGTAACCATTGCATCTAATACTTCTTTAATCATTTCAGGATCTAATGCTGAAGTCGGTTCATCAAACAACATTATTTTAGGTTCCATACACAAAGCTCTTGCAATTGCACATCTTTGTTGTTGACCACCAGATAATTGACCAGGAAATTTATGTGCTTGGTCGTCTATTTGAACTTTTTTTAGTTGATCTAGCGCTAACTCCTCTGCTTGTTTCTTGGGCATTTTTTTTACCCATATTGGAGCTAAAGTACAGTTATCTAAAATTGATAAATGAGGAAATAAATTAAATTGTTGAAAAACCATTCCAACTTCAGCTCTTATAGCTTCAATATTTTTTGTATTTTCTGATAATTCGTTTCCATCAACAACTATTGTCCCTTTTTGATGTTCTTCTAATCTATTAATACATCTTATTAAGGTTGATTTTCCAGATCCCGAAGGTCCGCAAACAACAATTTTTTTATTTTTTTCTACTTCAAGATTAATATCTTTTAAAACCTGAAAATCTCCAAACCACTTATTCATATTATCTATTTTTATTATAGGTTGAGACATTTTTATCTTTCTGTTTTATATTTAGCTTCTAAATTATAACTATATTTACTCATAGCATAACAAATTATCCAGAAAATTATAGAAGCAAAAATATATCCTTCCATTGCAAAACCTAGCCATTCAGGGTTAGTTTTTGCTAATGCTAACATTCCAGCTATTTCAGCCAGTCCCACAACAAATATTAATGGTGTATCTTTAACTAAAGCTAAAAATGTATTTGCAATACCTGGTATCACTAATTTCAATGCTTGTGGTAAAATAACAAATATATGCATTTTCCAATATCCCATTCCTAATGATTTAGCAGCATCATATTGACCTCTTGGTAAAGCTTGTAAACCGCCTCTTATAACTTCAGCACAATAAGCAGCCTCAAATAAAGTAATTGCTATAATCACTCTAACCAATTTATCCATAAAAAAATCTTCTGGTAAAAACATGGGGAACATTACTGATGACATAAATAGAACTGTTATCAATGGTACACCTCTCCAAAACTCAATGTAACCAATTGAAATATATCTTACAGTAGGTAAACTTGATCTTCTTCCAAGCGCGAAAATCATTCCTAACGGAAAACAGAAAATTAAACAAAAGAAAGATACTATAAATGTTAATGAAAGACCTCCCCAAGCTCCTGTTTCTACCCACTCTAATCCAAAAGCACCACCTGATATTAAATAATATATAATTAAAAAAGCAATAATTGGATAAATTATTACATAATACAGAGCCAAATATTTTTTTAACTTTTCTGTAGCAAGTAAACCAGCCATTCCAAGAACAATAACTAATATGAACGCTGCATTTATTCTCCAGTGCAATTCATTTGGATACATTCCATACATGAATCTTTTGAACCAAACTTTGATATATGTCCAACAAGCACCTGTACCTGTACAAGCTTCTCTGCTATCACCAGAAATATTGGCATCTAATATCATCCAGCTCATTGATGGGGGTATTGCTTTTATAATTAAAAAGATAATTAAAAGAGTTAAAACTGCATTAAAATTAGACGTGTTTACATTTTTATTTAAAATATCTAATTGTTTTAAACCCGTATAATCACTTCTTATTAAATAAAGGCCTATTGTACCTAAAATTAAAGGTAAGAAAAAACTTATCGATCCAGGTAAAAAATTAGTAAAGTTTAATTTAAAAAATGAATTTAAGGTAACATCAATCAAACTGACTAATATTAAAAATGACCCTAGATACAAGTTTGTAGTAAAATTTTTACTAATCATTATTTTTCCTTAATTTCAATTTTTTTATTATACCAATTCATTAAAGCAGCTATCGCTAAACTTAATGATAAATAAGTAAGCATAGTAATAGATACAATTTCTATAGCTTTACCAGTTTGCATCAATGCTGTACCAGCAAACACAAGTACTAAATCTGGATAAGCTATCGCAGCAGCCAAAGACGAATTTTTAGTTAAATTTAAATATTGGTTTGTTGTTGGTGGAATTATAATTCTTAAAGCTTGAGGCATTACTACTAATTTTAAAATTTGATTTGGATTTAATCCTATTGAAGCAGCAGCTTCTTTTTGTCCTTTTCCTACACCTTGAATTCCTGCTCTAACACATTCAGCTATGAAAGTTGCTGTATAAAGAGATAAAGCTAAAGTAAGAGCTATAAGTTCTGGTGGAAGACCAACACCTCCTTCATATGTAAAAGATGTAATAGATAATTGCTTAATGACTGGTATTTCAAAATCAAGAGAAACGCCACCTACTAAAAACGATAGAAGAGGTAATATTACAATTAAACCTAAAGATATATAAAATACTGGTAATTGTTTACCTTCATTCTCTTGTAATTTTCTTGCGTAAGTTCTAACAATTATAATTCCGATGATTGCTAATACTATAGAATATAAAAAAATATTTAAATTTTCCCAAATCATTGCAGGGATATAAAAACCTTTTATTGTAAGATAAGAAACACCTAACAAAGGTTCTGCATCTTGAGGTAAGGGCAATGCTCTTAATGCTGCATAATACCAAAAAAATATTTGCAATAATAAGGGAATATTTCTAAAAAATTCCACATACCATGCTGCTGTGTTTCTGATCAAGTAATTTGAAGATAAACGGGCAACACCTACAATCACACCAATGATGGTACAAAATATAATCCCTAAAACTGCTACCAACAAAGTATTTAATAATGCAGCAACATATGCCCACCAATAAGGATCTAAACCATCGTATTCGACAAGACTAAACTGTATATCAAAAGACGCCTCTTGTTTTAAAAAACCAAATCCAAAATCAATACCTCTATTGTCCATATTAACTTGGGCATTTAAGGTAAAAAAACCAAATATTAATACGACTAATAAAAGGGTTAAAAATTGTGGAATTAATCTTTTAAATTTGTTGTTCATTAAATGTGATATTAAAAAAAAGGGCTAGATAAATCTAGCCCTTTTTAATAATTATTAACTTAAATTATCTTGATGGTGGAACGTATAAAATACCACCTTTAGTCCATAATTCATTTGGACCTCTATCTGGTAAAATACCAGTGTCAGCTATATTTCTCTTATAACTTTCACCATAATTTCCAACTTGCTTGATAATTCTTAAGTTCCACTCGTTATCTAAACCGAATGCAGCACCCATTTCACCTTCAGCACCAACTAATCTTTTGATTGCTGGATTATCAGAAGTTTTCATTGAGTCAGCATTAGAAGAAGTAATACCATATTCTTCAGCTTCGATCATAGTATTTAAAGACCATCTAACGATATCTTCCCATACTGCATCACCTTGACGTACAACAGGACCTAAAGGTTCTTTTGAGATCGTCTCAGGTAAAACTATGTGATCGTCTGGAGAGCTTAACTTAATTCTTTGTGCAGCTAAACCAGATTTATCTGTAGTGTATGTATCACATCTACCAGCATCATATGCAGCTACAACTTCGTCAGCTTTTTCAAAAGTTACTGGAGTATAAGAAATTCCTTTAGAATTAAAGAAGTCTCTCATATTTAATTCAGTAGTTGTACCTAAGTTAGTACAAGCTGAAATTCCATCTTTGAATTGACTTGTTGAAGTTATACCAGAACTTTTTCTAACCATGAAACCTTGACCGTCATAGAAGTTTACACCAACAAATGTAAGTCCTATATCAGCGTCTCTAGAAAGTGTCCATGTAGTGTTTCTTGATAAGATATCTATTTCTCCTGATGTAAGAGCAGTAAATCTTTCTTTAGCACTTAATGGTGTGAATTTAACTTTATTTGCATCACCAAGTACTGCAGCAGCAACAGCTCTACATACATCAACGTCTACACCCGTCCAATTTCCTGCTGCATCAGCATTAGAAAATCCTGGAAGACCTTGAGAAACACCACATCTTACGAAACCTTTTTTCTGAGTGTTTTTTAGAGTTTTTGATTTCTTAGCAGCCATAGTCTCTGTAGTAAATACAAACAGAACTGCGACCATAGCAACAAAAGAAGTCAATTGTTTTATTAATTTAAACATTTTTATTCCTCTTATTGTTTATTTATTTGTTAACAAATATTCAAAATTCATTTTTGAATAACAATAATTAAAGCAGAAAGTTAAAGGGTCAGCAACGGTAAAAATGTCATTATATACTGTATTTATGGCGCGCCCTGGAGGATTCGAACCTCCGACCCTCGGTTTAGAAAACCGATGCTCTATCCAGCTGAGCTAAGGGCGCTTAATGATATTTTTCTTAATTAATACAACAAATAAACAATAATTAAAGAAATTTAAGTTAATTTTTTAAAACTATAGTCATTGATAGACTCGGCATAATTGATCCAATTTTTAATTGTAATCATGTCATTTAAAGAATTACCTTTTAAGGTATCATGTGGATTCAACTCACTAGATATATTTTTAGGATAAAATTCATTAATAATATTTTCTTTTTTTTGCCATTCATCGTTATATTTAAAAAAGGATTTTGATTTGCTATCAGTGATTTTATAATCAGGATATTTTAAAGTGAATTCTGAACAACCTCTTTTAACAATGGTTTTGTGATCAATCTTCAAAGATTTATTTATTAATTGCTCTATTTGAACTTTTAAAGTTTCAGCTTCATCAACAGTTTTACAATAAATAAAACCTTTATAATTTCCGTCTATATCTTTTCTTTTTTCAACCATGCATTTTTTAATATTTTTAACAAAAGTTATATTATCAAATAAAAAATGTAATTTGATTAAATCAACTACATTAAAAACATTAACTTGGACCTTGAAACAACTAAAACAATTTTTGGGAATTATATTGTATGTATTGAAAGCTGTGTGATATCTTGGGCAATCTAATGGATCATGATTATTTCTGAAAATTTGAGTAGTGTCAAAATCTAGGTTATCAATTTTTGTTTTAATAATGTCAAAATTTTTTTTAAGATAGGTTTTTAAAGTACTATTATCTAAGGTTTTACTAAAACTGAAATGTAATATTAAGTTATACAATGATAAGTCTAGTTTAATAATCTCATTGCCTAAATGATCTTTTGGTTTAAAAAAAGTTAAAGATTTAATTAAATTAATTTTAGTTTCTTTATTATTAGGATCTAATTTTAACGATTTAATATAATTTTTAATTGATAAATCGTATTTACCTAAATCGGAATAGGATTTGGCAATATTAAAAAATAAATCTGCATCAAGATTATTTAACTTTTTAGCTGCATTATAAATTTTAAGAGCTTTATTAAAATTTCCTAGAGAATATTCAGTTATACCTAAAAGTTTGTATGCCATATAAAAATTAGGATCTAATTTAATTGAATAGGCGAGTGAAAATAGTGCTTTTTTATATAATCTAAAAGATAAAAAAAGTTCACCACAAATAAAATTTATTTGTTTATTTTTAATTTTGTGTTTTGATAATATATCTGCTTGAACTAAAGCATCTTTAAATTTTTTTGTTTTATAATTTTTAATTAAATCAACTGTAATTCTTTTTATATTATCTGTCATTATTTGATAAAAAATTTTTTAATTATAATTAATAGACTTATTAACTCAAATCTACCTATTGTCATAAATAAAATTAAAATAAATTTTGTATATGAATTTAAATCATAAAAATTAAAATCGTTTAAACCATACATAGATGACGTTGTTGTATTCATTAGAGTTAAGATACCTATTTTAAATGAATCTTCAAAATTGATTTCTGATATTGTAAGTAAAGTTGTTAAAAGAAAAAAAGAACTAACAAAAATAATTAATGTCAAAAAATATTTATAAATATCTTTTAAATCAATATTTGTATCAAATAATTGAAATTTATTTGTATAAACATAGTTTGGCTTTGAATATGACAAAATCTCATTTAGTGAAAATTTTAACAAAGCAAACAGTTTAACAAATCTTATACCTGAACTTGTTGAAAAGTAAGATCCACCAACGATTACTAACATTAAAAATAATATATACAGATTATTGGGAACATTAGATAATGATATTCCTATATTAGAGATACTGCTTGCTATTGAAAACAATATTAATGAAAAATTATAGTCAAAATTAAGAAAGATAAAAAAGAATAATATTATTAAGGATAAATAGATAAATAGATAGATATCTTCAGCAAAAAAATTTAAATTTTTTCTTCTAAAAAAAATTAAGTTATATGACAAAAATAAACTGAAGAAGGAAAATAACATTAATAAAGAAAATGCTATTTTTTTTAAATTAGTATTTAAAATTATATCCAGATTATTAAATGGCAAAAAGCCACCTGAAGATATTATTGTCATAGAAAGATTAAGAGAGTCGAAAGATCTAATGTCTACTAAATTTAACGATAAAAAAATAAAAATTGTTAAGAAAAAATACAAAATAAAAACTTTAATAGACTGCTTGAATGACTCTAAATTATTAAGAGATATAAAATTTGTTAGTGATTTTTTAATTTTGTCATCAAATATATCTATTAATAAAATAATTGAAAATAAAAAATAAATACCTCCTATCCACTGCGATGTGGATCTCCATAAGATTAGGCTTTGATCTAAATGCTTAATATTTTCAAAAATACTAAATCCTGTTGATGTAAAACCTGAAATAGCCTCAAAATAACAGTCCAATAATGAAATGTTATAAATGCTCAAATAATAAGGAATAGATATTATTAGTGGTATTAAAAAATAACCTAATATAACCGTCAATATTTTATGGAAAATAGTAATTTTTGTTACTTTGTTTTTAAAAAATAATAATCCAAACCCTAATGATAATGAAGTTAATAAGGTGTAGATATAAGTATCTATATTTAAATAAATATTAAAGTAATAACAATAAATAATATTTACTAATGATAAAACGGAAATTAGTACTGAAAAAAAACCTAAATAATTGGTTAATAATTTACTCATTAAACAGAAGTTAAACGAAACATGCTCTCAACTGTCTGAAGTTGATCTTTTTTGGCAAGCAAAACTACAGAGTCATTTTTTTTGAAAATAAAATTTGATCTTGGTATTATAACTTTATCTTCTCTTAAAATTGCACCTATTCTGATTTCGTTTGGCAAATTACTATCTTTAAGTTCTTTATTTATCAATTCAGAAGTTTCAATAATTTCAGCCTCAATAACTTCATAATCACCGTTTAATATTGTGTAAGCATTCTCAATAGTACCTTTATGTATATGTTTTAAAATACTTGAAACGGTTGTTTTTCTTGGGTCTATCAAATCATCAATTTTTAAAGATGATTGTAAAAGCGAATAATTTGGTTTATTCGTTAATGCCATCGTTCTTTTATTTTTAGAAAATTTCTCGACAATTACGCTTACCATTAAATTGTCTTCATCATCATTGGTTAAAGCAATTACAGTTTCAACATCTTCTAAATTCACTTCTGCTAAAATATCTTCATCTAAACCATTTCCATTTATTACAATAGTATTGCTTAACTCGTTTGCTAAAAATTCTGCTCTTTCTTTATTTTTTTCTATTATCTTTAACCTTGCATCTTCAAATGTTTTTTCAATATTCTTAGCTAGATGTAACCCAATATTTCCACCACCTATAATTAAAATTTTACTTGATATTTTTTCGTGATGACCAAAAGTTTTCAATGTCTCATTCATTTGTAATGAGTTTATAACAACGTAAGCTTTATCGTTAAATTTCATAAAATCATTTTTTTTTAAAAAAAGAAAATTTCCATCTCTAACTACGCCAAGTATATTTGCATTTAATTTTGGAAATTTTTTTGTCAATTCATTAAGTTTAGTATTTGATATTGGGCAGTTTTTATCTATAAATATTTCTAATAATCTTATTTTATTGTCTGCAAAAGGAACATTATCTAGAGATCCTGGTGACTCTAGTTTTCTTTGAATTGATTTTGCAATTTCAAACTCAGGAGAAATAATTACATCAATTGGAAGATTTTCTTTGTTATAAAGTGTTGAAAATTTTGGATCTAAATAATCTTGCGATCTAATTCTAGCTATAGTTTTTGGTACTTTAAAAATCGAATATGCAATTTGGCATATGAGCATATTGATTTCATCATTTCTAGTTACAGCAATTATCATATCAGCTTCTGAAGTATTGGCTTTTTCTAAAATAGTTGGAAGTGTAGCTTTCCCAACTATAGCCTTAACATCTAATGACTCATTAATTTTTTGGATGTCTTCACTTGATTGATCTATAACCGTTATTGAATGATCTTGCTCAGTTAAACTTTTTGCAATCGCAAATCCTACCCTACCAGCCCCACAAATAATTATATTCATTAGTTTAAATCTTTAACACCTAAAAGTTTAAGTTTTCTATGAAGCGCTGATCTTTCCATTCCAACAAATTTGGCTGTTTTTGAAATATTGCCTCCAAACTTTTTTAACTGATTAATTAGATATTCTTTTTCAAAATTTTCTCTAGCCTCTCTCAAAGGAAAATTTAAAGTTTCATTGATAGAAAATTTATCATTTTCACTTTGGGTAAGAGATTCTTTAATAATATTTAATATTATTTCTTGATCTCCTCCTTGGGATAATATTGCAACTCTTTCAATTAGATTTCTCAACTCCCTAACATTACCAGGCCAAGAATAACTTAACAAATAATTATTATTTTCTATTTTAAAAGTTTTAATATTGTTAAACTTACAAATGTTTTCAATAAAATAATTTGCCAATAAGGGAATATCTTCAAGTCTTTTTATAAGTGGAGAAAGAGAAATATTAAATACATTTAATCTGTGAAACAAATCTTCCCTAAAATTTCCATTCTTAATTTCTCTTTTAATATCTTGGCTTGTAGAAGATAATATTCTTACATCTACCTTGATATCATGTGTTCCATTTATTCGTTTAAATTTTTGATCTATTAAAATTCTCAAAATCTTTGATTGAGTCTCCAAAGGAATTTCAGTAATTTCATCAATTAGCAAAACACCACCTGAAGATTTTTCTAATGCACCATATGAAATTGAACCATCTTTTTTTTCTTCACCAAATAATTCTTTTTCATAAGAATGTATATCTAAAAGCGCACCATTTAATATAACAAATGGACCATCTTTTCTTTTTGAATTTCTGTAAATATTTCTTGCAACTAGTTCTTTGCCAGAACCCGTAGGACCAGAAATAAATACTCTACTTTCGGAGTTTGATATTTTTTGTATCTGTTCTCTAATTGAGAGAATATTTTCACTTTCACCAATTATTTCAAATGTATGAAATAATTTATTTTTTAAAATAGAGTTTTCATTTTTAAGATTTATATTTTCAACCGCTCTTTTAATAAAGTTTAATAGTCTATCCTTATCAAAAGGTTTTTGAATAAATTCAAATGCACCAGATTTTAGTGATTTAATAGCCATATCAATATTTGCATGACCAGATATTATAATTACTGGTATATCGTTATTTTTTTTTTTGATGTGTGTTAATAGTTCAATACCATCATTATCTCCTTTATCTAATTTAACATCAATTATTGCTACATCAGGAAGCTTTTTATCTATCTCAGTTAAAGCCTGATTATAATTAGCAGCCATTCTTGTTTTGTAACCTGCCTCAGTTATCAATTCATCTAGAATAAGTCTTATATCTGAATTATCATCTATTATTAAAATTTCTAAGGCCATATATAAATTTACTTTGGTAATTTTATTTCTATTTTTGCGCCGTTTTTAGAGTTCATAAACTGTATATTTCCATCATGATCGTTAATAATTTTATTCACTATAGATAGTCCAAGACCAGATCCTTTTTCTTTAGTAGTGAAATATGGTTTAATTAATTGCTTAGCATTATTTTTTAAAAATCCAATTCCTGCATCGGATAAATTAATGCTTATATAATCTTTTCTTTCGATAATTTCTATATCTATTATTTTATCAAAATCTGTTGATTTACTTGATTTTTCTTGAATACTTTCTATTGAATTTTTAATTAGATTAAAAAAAACTCTGCTTATTTGCTCATTATCAAACATAAAAAAAAGTGATTTTTGATTTTTTAAGTTAAAGTTTATTTTGATATCTTTTGAAATATTTTTTAAAATTTCAATATTATTATTCACTACCTCCACAATATTATTCCTTTTAAGAAGAGGTTTTGGCATCCTTGCAAAATCGGAAAATTCATTAACTAAAGTTTCAATTTGTTTTATTTGCTTTAAGATAGTTTGTAAATTTGAGTTGTACTTTTCCCTATTAGAGGGGTCTAGATTATCTGAATACTTTGATTTTAGATTGTCAATTGTAAGCTGAATTGGAGTTAAAGGATTTTTAATTTCGTGAGCTAACTTTCGGGCAACATTTTCCCAAGCCTCATGTCGCTCTGAATTAACAAGTTTTTCCTGTTGAGACTGAAGTTTTTCAACCATTGCATTAAAATTTTTATTTAGTCTTTCCATTTCAAGATCAGCTTTGACTTCGGGTACTTTTGTATTAAGGTTTCCTTTACCTATCTCAGATGATGCTGATATTAAATTATTTATAGAAATAAAAAATCTTGAAGAAAATCTAATTGCTATTGTAATTGAAAGAAATAATAAAAGAGTAACTATTATAATATAAATTAAAGCAAATGAAATTCTAATCCCAGTCCTCTGGTCTTCGACAGTATAATAAAAGTTTAGAGCCTCCTCAGATTCTTTTAGATAATTAGATATATTTTCGTCTAAAAAGTTTACAACGTAAAGAAATACATCTTTTGTATTTTGAACTTTAATAATTGCAGCTGATTTATTCTCAAAAGCATTAATAATTTTTAATGGTCTATTGTCATTTTGAACCATTTGAAATGCTCTATCTTCTATTTGAATTTTTTTATTTATTGGAGAAGAAAGAATTATTTTTTTATTAATATCTAATAAATATATTTGATCTAATCCTCTAAGTATTCTCTGAGTATTTAAGAAATTTTGTAACATATCTTTATTATTAGATAAAAATTTTATGTTTTTACCAAGGTCGAAAGAAACAAGAACAATATCAGATTCAATTTTATTCCGTTTCTCATCAACGTAATCTCTTGCAAGTTTATAAGAATTATTTACTGCTAGAGTAATTTTATTATCAAAATATTTTTCCAACGCAAAAGAAAATAAAAACAAAGAAAATACTGAAATAAGCAAAGATGGTATCAACGTAAATAATGAAAAGAAAATTATATATTTCCTATTTGCGATTGATCCTCTTACATTTATATTATTTTTAATTGAATTTTTAACTTCTATAAAAATTATGAAGAAAAATAATAGTAAAAGGCAAATATTTGACAATAACAAATAATTAAGATTGATTTCATTTAAAATAACAAAACTTTTATCAATAAAAGTTAAAAATGTTAAAAAAGAGACAGCCAAAGTTAATATAAAAACTATGGATATAAAAATGTTTCTTTTTAAAAAAGTTAACATAGATTAAAAATATATTAAAAAATAAGAAAATAAAGTAATGAAAATGTTTTTTGTAATACTGGCAGCAGGAAAAAGTAGAAGATTTAACTCTAAAATACCAAAACAGTTCAATTTTTATAAAGGCAAAATGGTTTTGGAGCATTCAGTTGATATGGCAATAAAGTCAAAACTTTTCAAAAAAG
The DNA here is from genome assembly GCA_902597895.1 of uncultured Pelagibacteraceae bacterium. Lineage (GTDB taxonomy): Bacteria > Pseudomonadota > Alphaproteobacteria > Pelagibacterales > Pelagibacteraceae > Pelagibacter. The sequence continues at coordinate 222 of CACJZM010000002.1, read as the reverse complement.
TAATTCTTGTAATAAATAAATCACATAAGAAATTTATTAAAAAAATAAATAAAAAAAATTTAAAAATTATTTATGGAGATAGTGAAAGGGCTGGATCCTCACTTAAAGCTATTAATTATATAGATAAATTTAAACCTAATAAAGTATTTATTCATGATGCTGCTAGACCTAATATTTCATTAAAGTTAATTAAAAAACTCACAAAATTAATAAAAAAATATA
>CACJZM010000001.1:15000-369213 GCA_902597895.1 uncultured Pelagibacteraceae bacterium | reverse complement strand
AAATGACCATATTAAAATTAATGGTTTAAATAATTTAGATAAGATTATTAAAGAAAAAAAACCTGTTGTATTTATTTCAGGTCATTTCAATAACTTTGAATTAATGGCAATGCAAATAGAAAACTATGGAGTAAAAGTTGCAGCGATATATAGACCGTTAAATAATTTTTTTTTAAATGGAACTATGGAGACAATTAGAAAAGAATATATTTGTAAAAATCAAATTAAAAAAGGAAGATCTGGAACTAGAAAAATTTTAGAGGAGATTAAAAAAGGACATTCAATTGCTCTTATGATTGACCAGAGAGTTAGTGAAGGGGTCTCTGCAAAATTATTTGGAAGAAATTGTTTAACTACAACTATACCTGCTCAATTGGTAAAAAAATACAATTGCGATGTGGTTCCAGTTTATGTTGAAAGAAAAAACAATATATATTTTGATATGTATTTTTATGAACCACTAAAATTTAATAAAGATAAATCTATTTTGGATATAACTTCTGAATTAAATAAAGTGCTTGAAAAATTTATATTAAAAAACCCAAGTCAGTGGATTTGGTCCCACGATAGGTGGAAATAAATTAATTTTTATCTCTTTTCGAATTAGCCTCAATAAATGAATAATATGCCTCTTGTAGCTCAACATTCCAATATGTAAGGTTTTCTAAACTAATTTTTTTTCCTGATATCGCACATAGCACATGATCACCATCCTCAACTATCTTAAAATTATTTGGAAGATATTTTAATTTTGCTAATTTTTTTAACATTTTTAGTTTATAAACTATTACATGAATATTGGAATAATTGGAAGCGGAGGTCGAGAACACTCTATCTGCTTTAAATTGAGAAAATCAAAAAAAATAAATAATTTATATTGTATACCAGGTAACGCTGGTACAGCTGAAATATCCGAAAATTTAAATGTCAACTACAACGATTTTAACGAATTATATAAAATAGTTATAAAAAAAAATATTGATCTATTAATAATTGGACCTGAAGAACCTTTGGTTAACGGAATCGTTGATTTTTTTGAAAAGAAAAAAATAAAGGTATTCGGTCCAAGTAAAAAGGCTTCAAGGCTTGAAGGTTCAAAAGCATTTATGAAAAAATTGTGCAGAGATTTTGATATTCCTACAGCAAGATCAAAAGAGATAAAAAGTTCAAATAATATACAAAATATTCTTAAAAATTTTAAATTACCTATTGTAGTTAAATCAGACGGATTAGCTGCTGGTAAAGGTGTTACAATTTGTAAATCAAAAGAGAAAGCAATTAGAGATATAAAAGAAATATTAAGAGGAAAGTTTAAATCCTCTAAAAAAGTAATAGTCGAAGAATTTCTATCAGGAAAAGAAGCAAGTTACTTTGTTATAACTGATGGTAAAAATTATTTTCCTATAGGCACAGCTCAAGATCATAAAAGAATAGGAGAAAAAGATACTGGTCCTAATACTGGAGGAATGGGTGCATATTCTCCATCAAAATTAATCACAAGGGATGTTGAAAATAAAATTAAAAAAAAAATTATTGAACCAACATTGAGGGGTCTCAGCAAAAAAGGTTGTCCCTATAAAGGAATTTTATATGCAGGATTGATGATTGAAAATTCTAACCCAAAACTCATAGAGTATAATATTCGTTTTGGAGATCCGGAATGCCAAATAATAATGATGAGATTAAAAAACGATTTATTAGATTTAATTGAAGCATCAATCTACAAAAAGTTAAAAAGAAAAAAAATTACATGGACTAATGAAAAAGCTATTACAATTGTAGCTGCGAGTAAAGGATATCCAGGGAATTATAAAAAATTTAAAGAAATTAAAAATATAAAAAAAATAAAATTAAATAAAAAAAAACAGTTATTTCATGCATCAACTATTAAAAAAAATAACAAATATTTTTCAAGTGGTGGAAGAGTTTTAAACTCAACAGTTTTAAATAAAAATCTAAAAGTAGCTAGGTCACAAGCATTGAAAATTTTAGATAATTTAGATTGGGAAAATAAATATTATAGAAGGGATATTGGTTATCAAGTGATTGATAAATGAGAATTATTTCAGGATTATATAAAGGTAAAAAAATTTTATTACCCACAGATAAAAATACTAGACCTTTGAAAGATCTAACAAAAGAATCGATTTTTAATCTAATTATCCATTCAAAATTTTCAAAAATAGAATTGGAAAAATCAAATGTATTAGATCTTTTTGCAGGTTCTGGATCCTTTGGGTTGGAGTGTTTATCAAGAAAGGCAAATTTTGTTACATTTGTTGAAAATTATGGATCGGTTGTAAAAATACTAAAAAATAACATTAAAACTTTTAAAATTGATAAAAATTATGAAATCATTGAAGAGGACATTTTTAATAATAATTTTTTTCAAAATATTAACAAACAATTTGATTTAATTTTTTTAGATCCTCCTTATAAAGAAGGGCGTATAGATTTTATTTTAGAAAATATTATTATGAATAAAATCATTAAAAAAAAAGGATTGGTTATTTTACATAGAAATAAAAAAACTAAAGATCATTTCAGTGATAAATTAAAAATAGTAGAAAATAGAACCTACGGTATTTCCAAAATATATTTAATAAAGCTAAGATAAAATTTTTTTTGTCTCTTTTTTGATAAGTTCAACAGATGGTTGATCAAAAGGATTCACTTTAAGCGCTGTACCTAATAATATTGTCTCTAAAATAAAAAAACTGAACAATTCACCTAGTGTTTCTTCACTTCTATCCTTAATTTCAAAACTTCTAAAGGGTAATTTTTCTTTTTTAAATACTATTTCTGTGGCTTTTTTTTGTGCTCTAATTATCTCAGTAAAAGATTTATTATTTAAATATTTTAATGCATTTAAAGTTTTATTTAATTTAAATGTTTCAGTTTTTTTTTCGTTAACGCTAAAAAAAGTATAAAAATTATTTTTTGGTCCATCTAGATATAATTGCATTAGACTATGATTATCCTTTGGCATCGTTGAAATAATTGGAAGAATACCTTTCGATTTTTTTCCAAGACTTTCGGCTACTAATTGTTGATACCATTTAAATAAATTATCTGAATTTTCATCATAATTTAATATAATAGAGTTAAATTTTTTTTGTTTTACTAAAGTCAGTATTGAATTAACATTTGTGATTAAATTGCTGACAAAATTTTTACTTTTAACAAGTTTGTTAAATCTTTTAAATTTTTTTTCTTTGAAACCCATTAATTCAGCAGGCAACATTCCTACCTCTGATAAAACAGAATATCTACCACCTACATAATTTTTATGTTCTATTACTTCTGATTTTAATTCATTTGCCAATTTGAAAAGGTTACTGCTTTTATTCTCAGTTATAAATACATTTTTATTTTTATTTATTAGTAAACTGGAATTTGATATTGTTTCAAGAGTATTTCCTGATTTTGAAATAATTATATTGCAAGCTTTTTTATTTTTTTCATTTTTACTTAAAATTGGTTTTAAGTTATTAATAAAAATAAACTTTTTTTTTGTTTTATTCTGCAAAAATTGATAAATAGCCTCCGCCCCTAAGGTAGAGCCACCCATTCCAATTAATCTAAAAGTTGAATATCGATTTAATCTTTTTATAATTTTTTTATTAAAACTATATTTATAATTTGAAGAAAGAGTTTTTAATATAGGAAATTTCAATAATAGATTGTTTGGTTGAAAAAAACTTCTTGATAAAGATATTTTATTTTTTTTAATTATTTGAAAATTAGTAAATTTAATTCTAGAGGTGAGCATTTTAATTAATTTTTTCTAAAATTAATTCCTCTACTGAGTTAGTTGTCTGAGAGCTAGTATTTTCATCTACTTTTGTATCAATATCTAAAATGCTTTTTATATCATTATCTTCCTCAGTATCAGTAGATGTCTGTTCTTGATCTACTGGCAAAGGTAATTCTCCATAATCAGGAGGCAATTCTAAAGGATTTTTTTTCTCTACTAAAAACTCATCACTTTGCTCAGATCTTTTTTTGCCCTGAAGCGCATCTGTTGCTCCCGTACAAGAATACAAAAAAGCAGCCGAAATAAATATAAATATTAATTTTTTAAATTTCATTTTACTTTTTTATAATTCATTAATTCAACAAAAATAAGACAAATTATACCAATACTTATAAAGATATCAGATACATTAAAAATAAACCAATGATAGCCTCTAAAATTTAAGTCAATAAAGTCTGGAACAGCTGAAAAGTAAAGTCTATCAAACAAATTTCCTAATGAGCCACCTAACAGAATAATTAAGAAATATTGTCTTATATCCTCAGATTTATAAATTAGGTAAATTATTATTAAATTTATTATAACTATTATAATTGTGATAAAGTTATAAATTAAGCTTTGGTCAAAAGAAAATAACCCAAATCCAATACCTGTGTTCCATATTAAATAAAAATTTAGAAAAGAGTTTATATTAATATCTACCTGACCTATCTCTTCTGCAATATTTAAAATATAAATTTTAGAAAGCCTATCTAATAAAAAAATAATTAAAACTATGCTTAATTTTATAAAAAAGTTTTTAAATTTAATTTTGCTCATTAATTAAGACAAATAACAATTATCTTGTCTTTCACATTTATCCTTTTTAATCTTCCAGCATACAGGACACTTGTTTCCCTCAGCTTTAACAGTATTTACTAATATGTCTTCGTTATCAGTATCTGCTTCTGAAATATTGGCATTTGAAGTAATACATAGTTCTGCAAAATCTGTGTCTTTGGCAATCTTAAAAAGTTTTTTACCAAGTTTTAAATCAATGTTAGCTTCAAGACTTGAACCTATAATTTTGCTTGCTCTTTTTTCTTCAATACTAATATTGCAATTATCTCTTATTTTTTTCAAAGTTGTCCATTTTTCATTTAAACTTTTGTTTTCCCAATTGGATGGGATATTTGTGAATTTTTCCAAATGAATGCTAGTATTATTTTTATTTATTATTGAAAAAATTTCCTCTGTAGTAAAAGATAAAATTGGTGCAAACCACTTTAACAAGCAGTCCAAAATAATATTTAAAAGTAAAATAGTATTTTTTCTTTTTTCTGAGTCTTTTGTGTCGCAATAAAGTGTATCTTTTCGTATATCAAAATAGAATGCGGACAGGTCAACGGTACAAAAATTTAATAATTCTTTATACAAATTATGAAAATTGTACGATTTATAATAATTCAAAAAATTCTTGTTTAAATTAAAAATTTTATTTAACATATATTGCTCTAACTCTGGAAACTCTTCTATTTTCAATTCATTTAAATTGATTTTTTTAAATTCATCATTTAAATTTCCTAATAAATACCTGAAAGTATTTCTAATTTTTCTGTAGGCTTCAGCATGTTGCTCTAGTATTGAATAATCAATTCTTAGATCTTCTGCATAGTTTGATGATGTAACCCAAATCCTTAATATATCTGCTCCATATTTCTTTAAAATATCATCTGGAGAAATTATATTTCCTAATGACTTAGACATTTTTAAACCCTTTCCATCAACAACAAATCCATGAGATAAAATATTTTCATATGGGGCCCTACCCCTTGTTCCACATGACTCTAATAGTGATGAATGGAACCAGCCTCTATGTTGATCAGATCCCTCTAAATACATTGAAGCTGGCCATTTTAAATCTTTTCTTTTTTCAAGAACAAACGAATGGGTTGAGCCACTATCAAACCAAACCTCAACAATATCACTCATTTTATTAAAATCTGATGCTTTATATTTTTTGCCAAGAAATCTCTGTGGATCATCTGAAAACCAACAGTCTGAGCCTTCTTTTTCATAAATATTTGCAATATTCTCAATAACATCTTGATCAATTAGAACTTTGCCATCTTTTTTTGATATAAATATTGGTAATGGTACACCCCAGACTCTTTGTCTAGAGACACACCAATCAGGTCGAGTTTCTATCATCGATTTTAATCTTTCTTTTGCTTTGCTTGGATAAAATGTAGTTTTATTTATTGCATCTAATGCTGTTTTTCTTAGTCCATGACTTTCCATAGATATAAACCATTGCAGTGTCGCTCTATGTACTAATGGAGCTTTAGATCTCCAAGAATGAGGATAGGAGTGTTTTAATTTCCCATTTGATAAAAGTTTTTTTTCTAATTTTAGTTTTTCAATGACTATTGGGTTTGCTTTAAAAATATGTGTACCCTCAAAAATAGAAATATGTTTTGTATAAACCCCATTATCATCAACAGTTTCTAATGCTTTAATTCCATTATTTAAGCACAAGTTGAAGTCATCAGGACCATGACTAGGTGCACAGTGAACTATGCCAGAACCTTGTTCCGTAGTTACAAAATTTGCACTTAGCATTGGAACGTCATAATCATACCCAAGAGATAAAAAAGGATGAGAACAAATTGTATTTTTAAAGTCTGAACCTTTAAACTCTTTTAATACCTTATGACTATTTATTTTATTCTCTTCTAAAACATTTTTTAATAGGTCTTTTGCCACAATTATTTTTTTATTTTTAAAATCATTGTCATCATTTATTTGAATAACTACATAGGTTAAGGATTCATTAAATGCTAAAGCTTTATTTGCAGGAATAGTCCAAGGAGTTGTTGTCCAAATTATAATTTCACATTCATTTAGATATTCAATATTTGTTTTTTTAATTGGGAAAGAAACATAAATAGTATCAGAAGTATGATCCATATATTCCACTTCAGCATCTGATAAAGCTGTTTTTTCAACTGTTGACCAAAGAACAGGTTTGTAACCTCTGTATAAACTCCCTTCCTTTAAAAACTTTCCTAACTCTCTAACGATTTGAGCCTCAGCATCAAAACTCATAGTTGAGTAATAGTTATCCCAGTCTCCTATGACTCCTAATCTTTTAAATTGAGTTTTGTGAACATCTATCCATTTTGCTGCAAAATCTCTACAGACCTTTCTAAATTCAGAAATTGGAACGTCATTTTTATTTTTTTTATTTTTTTTATATTGTTCCTCTATTTTCCACTCAATGGGTAATCCATGACAATCCCATCCGGGAACATAAACTGAGTCTTTTCCGTCCATTTGATGAAATTTGGTAATAAGATCCTTTAAAATTTTATTATAGGCAGTTCCCATATGTATATTACCATTTGCATATGGTGGTCCATCGTGTAGAACAAATTTTTCTTTGCCTTTTCTGCTTTCTCTTAATTGTTTATATAATCCAATTTTTTCCCAATACTTTACCATTTCTGGTTCCTTCGACGGAAGGTTGGCCTTCATAGAAAATTTTGTCTTTGGTAAGTTGATGTTTTCTTTACTCATATAATTTACTTAAATTTTTTTGCAATTTTTAAGTCTAACTTTATTTGCTTTTTGAGCTGATCTATATTCTTAAATTTCAATTCTTTTCTAATAAATTTTAAAAATTCAACTCTTAAATTCTTATTATAAAGATTTCCAGAAAAATTAAATAAATTTACCTCTAAAAGCAATTTTTTTTGATTAAAGGTAGGTCTGTATCCTAAATTTGCTATTCCTCTCAAATATTTTTTTTTGTTTTTTAGATAAACCCTGACAGCATACACTCCTGGCTTAGCAATAACATAATCTCCTAGATTTATATTACACGTTGGAAAACCAATTTTTCGTCCAAGTTTTCTTCCATAGATTACCTTACCCTCAATAGACCAATTCCTGTTTAAAAATTGATTGGCTTTTATAATCTCACCTTTGTTTATTAATGTTCGAATAAAAGTAGAAGAAATAACTTTATTTTTTTTTTTTAATGGTTTGGGATTTATAATTTTATACCTAAATCTATTTTCAAAAGATTTTAGAAGTTTTACATCTCCTTCTCTTTTGTTGCCAAATCTAAAATTATTACTAACAAATATGTATTTTGAATTCAATTTTTTAAATAAGATAGATTGAATAAAATCAAAAGATTTGATTTTAGAAAATTTTTTATCAAATTTTTTTACTATAAAAAAATCTACATTAAATTTTGAAAAATAATTTAACTTTTGATTTAAATTAGATATTTTATGATTTTTTAAATTTTTATTAAAGTACATTTTTGGAATTGGATCAAAAGTAATTACACCAACTTTGAGATTTTTTTTATTTTTATATTTTCTTGCTAGATTGAATAATTTTTGATGGCCTAAATGTAATCCATCGAAGTTTCCAATTAATAAAATAGAATTTTTATGTTTTTGTAAAACATTAAAATTCTTGTATAATTTAATTTTTTTTACCATGAAAGATTAGATTGAATGAAGTTTACATTTACATCATATTTTTTTAAAATATTTTCAAAATTATTTGTTTCAATTTCTTTTTTATGAATACCATTTGATATTAAAAGTGAGTCAAATGACTGAATATTTGAACCTCTTATATCGGTATTTAAATTATCACCTATACATAAAATTCTTTTGTTTTTTGTTTCAGCTGCCAAGTTATAAACTAGTGGGTAAGGTTTTCCAAAATATTCAACTTTACCTCCTATCTCCTCAAAAGTTTTAGCAACAGATCCTGCACAATATTCTCTAACTTTGCCCCTATCTACAATTAAATCAGGATTGGTACAAATCATAATTTTATCAATTTTAGAATTAAGTATTTTTTTATAATGATTCAAATCTTTATCAAACTCGTCAAATAACCCCGTGCATAAAAAATATTCTGCCTTATCTATGTTTTGGGTTTTCATATTTTCAAATTTTTGAAATAGTCCAAAATCTCTTGGGGGGCCAATGTGATAAAAAAGTTTATCTTTATAATTTTTAATCAAATAATTTAAAGCTGCTTGGCCTGAAGTATATACTTTTGAAGTATATTTTTCGTTAAGACCCATCCTTAAAAGAAAATCGTTTACATTTCTATTAGGTCTCGGTGCGTTAGTAAGAAGAATGAACTCTTTTTCCATTTCAAATAAACTCTTTAGTACTTCAACAGCATCTTTATGTAGATTAATACCATTATGAATTACACCCCAAATGTCTATAAAGAATAGATCATAATCTCTTGCTATGCTTTTAAAGCCTAATTTATTAATGTCTTGGGTCATTTTTGAGATATATATCAAAAAAAAGCGAATTTCTTTGTTTTTTTGAAGCTTTTAATTTTTACATTCTTCTTGAAATACTGATGTCTTGTATCTATATGAATTCAATATTTATAGGAGTTTTATATGAAGTTTAAACCGTTACACGATAGAGTTTTAATCGAAGTTCTAGATAGCAGTGAGAAAACTGCAGGAGGGATAATCATCCCTGACACTGCTCAAGAAAAACCACAAGAAGGAAAAGTAGTTGCCGTAGGTGGTGGAGCAAAAACTGAAGATGGAAAATTAATTCCAATGGACGTTAAAGTTGGTGATAAAGTTCTTTTTGGCAAATGGTCAGGAACAGAAGTAAAAATTGATGGTAAAGAATATAGCATAATGAAAGAGTCTGACATTATGGGTATTTCTAACAGTAAATAATAAATTAAGGAGTTTAATAATGGCTAAAATAGTAAAATTTGATTCTGAAGCAAGAGCATCAATGCTTAAAGGAGTTGATATACTCGCAAATACAGTAAAGGTTACTCTTGGACCTAAAGGTAGAAATGTTGTCATAGACAAATCTTATGGTGCACCAAGAACTACTAAAGACGGAGTTTCAGTTGCAAAAGAAATAGACCTTGAAGACAAATTTGAAAACATGGGCGCTCAGATGGTTAAAGAAGTTGCAAGCAAAACTAATGACGAAGCTGGAGATGGTACCACAACTGCAACAATTCTTGCTCAATCTATTGTTAAAGAAGGTTGTAAATATGTTACTGCAGGAATGAACCCAATGGATGTAAAAAGAGGAATTGAAGCAGCAGTCGATCATGTTAAAGAAAAATTAATTTCATCTGCAAAAAAAGTTAAAGATAGCGATGAGATAGCACAAGTTGGAACAATTTCGGCAAATGGTGATAAAGAAATTGGAAATATGATTTCTAAAGCTATGCAAAAAGTTGGGAACGAAGGAGTGATAACTGTAGAAGAGGCTAAAGGTATAGAAACAGAGCTTGATGTTGTTGAGGGTATGCAATTTGACAGAGGTTATTTGTCTCCTTATTTTATAACTAATGGTGATAAAATGACTACTGAGCTAGAAAATCCATTAATACTTTTACATGAAAAAAAATTAACTAATCTTCAACCTATGGTTCCACTTTTAGAAGCTGTGGTACAAGCTGGAAGACCTTTAATGATTATATCTGAAGATGTTGAAGGTGAAGCATTGGCTACTTTAGTTGTGAATAAATTAAGAGGTGGTTTAAAAGTAGTTGCTGTAAAAGCACCAGGTTTTGGTGATAGAAGAAAAGCAATGCTAGAGGACATAGCAATACTTACAGGTGGACAGGTTATTTCTGAAGATCTAGGAATTAAATTAGAGAATGTTAAACTTAATGATCTTGGATCAGCAAAAAGAGTAAAGGTTGATAAAGAAAATAGCACTATAGTAAGTGGATCAGGAAAAAAATCTGACATTGAAGCTAGATGCGCTCAAATTAAACAACAAGTTGAGGAAACAACTTCTGATTATGATAAAGAAAAACTTCAAGAAAGATTAGCTAAATTGGCAGGTGGAGTTGCAGTAATCAAAGTTGGTGGAGCAACAGAAGTTGAGGTTAAAGAGAGAAAAGATAGAGTTGAAGATGCATTAAATGCTACTAGAGCAGCTGTTGAAGAAGGTATAGTTGTAGGTGGTGGATGTGCTTTATTGTATGCTTCTCACGATTTAGACAAAGTTAAAGTTAAAGGTGATGATCAAAAAGCTGGTGTCGAAATTGTAAAAAGTGCTTTGCAAGCTCCAATTAGACAAATTACAAAGAACGCAGGAGTGGATGGTTCAGTTATAGTCGGCAAGCTATTAGAATTAAATAAACCTTCACATGGTTATGATGCTCAAACTGAACAATATGTAGATATGTTTAAAGAAGGTATCATTGATCCTGTAAAAGTTGTAAGAACAGCTCTACAAGATGCTGCCTCAATATCTGGTCTTTTAGTTACAACGGAAGCAATGGTTGCTGACAAACCTGAAGACAAAGATGCTGCTCCAGCTGGAATGCCTGGTGGTGGAATGGGCGGCATGGGTGGAATGGGTGGAATGGGAATGTAATTCCATAAAGATATTAAATTTTAAAAAGGCCATCTAAGATGGCCTTTTTTTTTTGATGAGATTACAATTATTATTTAAACAATTTACCTGTTAAAAATAAACCTAAAGCTACGGCTGGACCTATACCAAAAGCAAACAACAAAGTTCCAATTCCAACGGTCCCACCTAAATACCATCCAATGCTTACAACACTTATTTCTAAAAATGCTCTTACTGCTGCTATAGGAAAATTAGTTTTTTTTTGAAGACCTACCATAAGTCCATCCCTTGGACCTGGTCCTAAATTTGCAATTAAATAAATTCCACCACCTAAACCAACAGTAAGTACTGCTATAAAAGCTAAAATTAATTGACCTATAAAACTTTCAGGAGTTGGTACAAATTTTATACAAACATCAATCATAATCGAAATAATGATTGCATTAAGTATTGTACCTATCCCAGGTTTTTGTCTTAAGGGTATCCAAAGAAATAATACCGCAATACTTACTAGTAATGTGATTGTTCCAATAGACAAATTAACATTTAAAGAAATACCTTGAGCCAAGACACTCCAAGGTGATGCCCCAGAATTAGATACAATTAATAACCCCTCTCCTAAACCAAACAAAGTCAAACCTAATATTAGGAAAAATAAACTTGAAGATTTTGGTTTTAAATTTAAAGGATTATCTGAGCTCCAGTAAACTTTAGGTACATTTTTAATAGATAAAAACATTTATTAACTAATTATACTCTTTGATACAAAATAAAAGTCTATTATTGTATAATTTGATGAAAATTTTATTAGCTTTTATTATTTTATTTATAAACGTTAGCAATGTTTTTGCTCATTCTTCCCACATTAAAAGTTTATCAAAAATAGAAATGGAAGTCTTAAGAAATGATAAAGTAATCGGTTTTAGCAACTATTATTTTGAGCACAAAAAAGATCTAATGATTGTTAAAAATGAAACAAACTTTTTAGTAGAAATGGCAGGTGTAAAAATTTTCTCTATCAAAGGAAATTCAGAAGAAATATATAAAAATGAAAAATTAATTTCTTTTAAATCTTCTACTTTACAAAATAAAAAGAGGAAATTTGTAAAACTGATTTTTGATGAAAATAAAAACTTATTTATTATTGATGGTTCATCTTTTAAAGGTGAAACAAGTCCAGATAATGTTATTGGAAATTGGTGGAATTCTAAAATATTACAATCTAAATCTCAAATAAGTCCTTTATCAGGTAGTGTTAAGAAACAAATAGTTAGGCTTATTGGTAAAGATGAAATGATTTTAAATGGAAAAAAATATAAATTATTTAAATTTAATTTAAAATCATCTAATGAAGAACTGCCTAAAGATAAAAAATTAGACTTTAACATATGGTTAGAACCTAACGAAGGTTTAATTTTTAAAGTTCAATATAATCGACTTGGTAATTGGGAATATAAAATTAAAAATTTTTATTAATTATTTTCCTGCAACAGTCATGCCTTCAATTAATGTTGTTGGTGAATTAGTTGCATATTTGTACTCTAGATCATCAGCTAATGTTAAATTTTTAAAAATATCTTTAAAATTTCCTGCAATTGTTATTTCACTTACTGGATAAATAAATTCTCCATTTTCAATTATAAAACCTGATGCCCCTACTGAATAATCGCCTGTAACTATGTTTGAACCATGACCAATAGTTTCTGTAACATAAAGTAATTTTGGATGTACTTTTATTAAATCATTAAAACTAATAGAACCGTTTTGAAAAAATAAGTTAGTAGTTCCGCCTGCTCTTCCATTAGATTTTAAGTTAAGTTTTTTGCCATAATAAGTATCGAGTAGATAATTTTTTAAAATACCATTTTCTACAATTTTAATTTCACTAGATTTTACACCTTCACTATCAAATGGTCTTGAGGCTAAACCTTTTAAAATATTAGGTTTATCTATTATATTTATGTTTTTATTAAAAATCTCTGTATCAATTGCTCCTTTTAAAAATGATGTATTTCTTGCAATCGAGGAGCCATTGATTGCAGATGAAAGAACACTTAAAATTCCTCTAGAAATTCTCTTATCAAATACCACAGGTATTTTTTCACTACTTATTTTTTTTGAGTTTAACTTTTTTATTGCGTTGTTTGATGCGGCTTTCCCAATTTTATCTGCTTTAGTTATGTCTTCTAAAAATCTTTGGTTAGTAAACTCATAATCTCTTTCCATGCTACCATTAAATTTAGCTACAGCTACACAAGAGGCAGAAAACGATGAGCTTTTATAGCCACTTAAAAAACCTTTTGAATTTGCAAGAGTAAAAATCGATTTATTTTCAGAAAATGATGATTCTGAATTTTCAATTTTGTCATCCATAAAAACATTTTCCTCAACTTCGGTTAAAAAATTGATTTTTTTCTCGTTTGATATGTGATTTTTGTCATATAAGTTTAATTCTGAAATTTTTTTTGCCAGCAATTCTTGGTCAGGAAGCGTATTGCACTCATCTTCAGGACTATTTTTTGCAGTCTCTACACATCTATTTATTAAAATATCTAAATTATTATTTTCTATGTTTGAAGAACTAATAGTTGATTTTCTTTTATTTATAAAAGTAGTTAAATTTAAAATAATTGTATCAGATCTCTCTGACTCATCTAATTTTTTATTTCTAAAGTTTACTGTTTCCGAAACACTGTTCCCAACTGAAACTTGAACATCTGTTGCGCCGTTTTTTTTTGCACTATCAATACAGTATGATGCTTTATCATCTAAAAAACTCTGATCTTTAATCATCTGTTATATTTGAGTTCCACCCACTGTCATTTTATTAATCAATATCGATGGTTGAGCGACACCAACAGGTACTCCCTGACCTGCTTTCCCACAAGTTCCTATGCCTGGATCAAGCATCATATCATTGCCTACCATTGAAACTTCTTTTAATGCAGATGGACCGTCACCTATAAGTGTTGCACCTTTAATCGGAGATCCTATTTTGCCATTTATGATTTCATATGCTTCTGTACAATTGAAAACAAATTTTCCTGAAGTGATATCAACTTGACCCCCACCAAAACTTACAGCAAATATACCTTTGTCTACAGATTTTATCATTTCCTCTTGCGTATGAGTTCCATTCAACATCATGGTATTTCTCATTCTAGGTAAAACTATATGCTTGTAACTTTCTCTTCTACCATTTCCAGTAGATTTAGTTTTCATCAATCTAGCATTCAATCTATCTTGCATAAAATTTTTTAATATTCCATTTTCAATCAATACTGTTTTTTCTGTAGGTGTACCCTCGTCGTCAATTGTTAAGCTTCCTCTTCTATTCTGTAAAGTTCCATCATCAACTATTGTAACTCCATCACTAGCAACTCTTTGATTCATAAGGTTATGGAATGCAGAAGTTTTTTTTCTATTAAAGTCACCTTCAAGTCCATGTCCAATGGCTTCATGGATTAATATTGCAGGCCAACCAGGTCCCAAAACAACTTTCATTTCTCCTGCTGGCGCTGGTTTACTCTCTAAATTTACTGATGCAATTCTAAAAGCTTCGTCACATACTTTTTTCCAATTTTCATTTTTTAAATAGTCTTCATAAGATTGTCTTCCACCAACACCATAAACTCCAGTTTCTTTTTTTCCATTTTTCTCCAATACAACAGACACATTAAATCTTACCAAGGGTCTGATATCTGTCAGTATTTCACCTCCTGCCCTTATAATTTCCACTGATTTATGTTCGCCCAAAAAATTTGCAGTCACTTGCTTAACATTTGAGTTTTTAGATCTGGTATATTTATCTATTTCTTCTAAAATTTTTATTTTGGAGCTAAATGATTTTTCCTCTATTGGATTTTTATCTTCATAATATTTTGTATTACTTTTTGATATAGAGTGGTTATAAGCACCTTTTTTTGATTTTAATGTAGACTTTAAATTTTCACTTGAATTTTTTAAAGAATTTTTTGAAATTTCATTGGAATGAGAGTATGCAATAACTTCTCCTGTTACTGCTCTTAGTCCATATCCAATATCAGAATTATATGATGAGTTTTTAATTTTACTATCATCTAAAACTATATTTTCAGTTTTCGAGTTTTCTAAATATAGCTCACCATCATCACAATTTTTTAGTGTTTCAGAAACTACTTTTTCAGCATCATTTCTTGAGATATCTGACTTTATAAAAAAATCTGTCATAGGGTTAATGTAATATTGTACATAGAATAATCAACTGCTGTATTTAGCGCATATACTTTTTTATTTAATGATTTATTTTACTAGAATAATGAAAGTTTTTTTTAATAATTCATGCAGTATTTGTAGAGCGGAAATAAATCTTTACAAAAAAGAGCAAGTGGAAGGTATAGATTGGGTAGATATTACACGTAATAAGAAAGCTGAAGCAGAAACTAAAAAAAAAGATAAATCTTTACTAAGAAGATTGCATGTTAAAAAAGATGGAAAAATTTATGAGGGAGCTGAGGCCTTTTTGTTAATTTGGAACAAAATTCCAAAGTACCGTTTTTTATTTAAAATTCTTTCATTGCCAATTATTTTCAATTTATTTTCAATATTTTATGAAATAGCTGCTTTTTTTTTATATTTGAAAAATAAAAAACAACTTAAAAACTAGTTCAATATTACTAGTAGTATTTGACTAGTAAAAGACATTAGAACTAGAAAAGACAAAAAAACAATTAAATACATTATTGTTATAGCTCTATTTTTTTTTCTTCTGATTAAAATATAATTCCTATCATCTAGCATTGAAATATCTCTCTTTCCAATAACTGGATAATCATAACTCCATTTCCAAACTGATTTTGTAAGTCTTATGTCCAAGCTATTGTAGTAATTAATCCATGCAACTGACCATTTGAAAATAAAAAACAAAATTATAAGTATCAATGAGGTTGTTATCATTTCTTTATTAAATTATATTATAATTAATTATGTCAATTTTTGGAAGTTTAATTGGAGGAATGATAGGTTTTTCTTTGGGTGGACCTTTTGGAATGCTATTAGGGTCTTTGCTCGGAGGTAAGATTTCTAGATCACGAACAAATTCTAGATTTAATTCCCAAGCTCAGGGTCAAAGAATATTTGCATTATCATTAATTGTTTTGTCAGCAAAACTAAGTAAAGCAGATGGTCAAGTTAGTCGTGAGGAATTGATAGCTGTGAAAGATAAACTAAAAATTCCAGAAAATGAGATAGATCAAGTAGGTAAAATTTTTAATCAGGCAAAAAATGAAAGCACTGGGTATGAGCCTTATGCAAAACAAATTGCTCAATTTTACTCTGGTAACTTAAATGTTCTTGAAGAGGTAATAAATGTATTGTTCTACATTGCTGAAGCAGATGGGGAAGTAAGCCTAAAAGAACTAGAAATGATAAAAAATATATCAAAAATTTTCGGTTTAACTCATTCTCAGTTTGAAAGTATTAAAGAAAGTAGAAAAGGATCTGATAAACTTAATCCTTATGTAGTTTTAGAAAGTAATCCAAATGATGATCTTTCAACTATTAGAAAAAAATATCTTAAATTAAGCAAAGAACATCATCCAGATTTATTAATTAGCAAAGGCGTTCCTCAAGAAGTAATAAATGAAAGCAAAAATAAGATGAGAGCGATAAACTCAGCTTGGACGCAAATCCAAAAGCTAAAAACTAATTAAAACTGTTCAGACTCTGTTGAGCCTTCCATGGCTGTTGTGGAGCTTTTTCCAGAACTAATAGTATTTGATACTGCATCGAAATAAGATGTTCCAACTTCTCTTTGATGTTTAACGCTTGTATATCCATCTTTTTCTCTTGCAAACTCATTTTGTTGGATTTTAGAATATGCTGCCATTCCTTCTTTTTTATATTTTTCAGCTAGTTCAAAAATTGCAATATTTTGAGTATGAAAACCAGCAAGAGTAATAAATTGAAACTTATAACCCATTTCTCCAATCTTAATTTGAAAAGAAGCTATCTCTTCATCTGACAAATGTTTTTTCCAATTAAATGATGGAGAACAATTATATGCAAGAAGTTTTCCAGGAAATTTTAAATGAATTGCATCTGCAAACTTTTTAGCTTCTTCTAAATTTGGAGTAGCTGTCTCACACCATATTAGGTCTGCATAGGGTGCGTATGCTAAACCTCTAGAGATAGCTTGATCAATCCCATCTTTTACATAAAAGAAACCCTCAGGTGATCTCTCACCAGTTAAAAAAGGTTTGTCGTTTTTGTCAAAATCATTAGTTATTAATTTTGCAGCATTGGCGTCTGTTCTTGCTAATATAATTAATGGAACATCTGCTATATCTGAAGCTAATCTAGCAGATTTCAAATTTTTAATCATTGTGCCAGTGGGAACTAAAACTTTACCTCCCATATGACCACATTTCTTTTCACTTGCTAATTGATCTTCAAAATGTACTCCTGCCGCTCCTGCTCTAATAAATTTTTTCGTAAGTTCGAATACATTTAATGGTCCACCAAATCCAGCTTCACCGTCAGCAATTATGGGTAACATATAATCAATTTTATTTTCTTTTTTCATGTCCCCATCTGATAATTCCATGTGTTGAATTTGATCAGCTCTAATTAAAGAATTGTTCATTGCCTCCACTAGTTTTGGGGCACTATCATAAGGATATAATGATTGGTCAGGATACATTTCACCAGCACTATTAGCATCTGCAGCTACCTGCCATCCACTTAAATAAATTGCTTTTAAACCTGCTTTAGCATGCTGAACAGCCTGATTCCCTGAAAGGGAACCCAGCGTATTTACATATGACTCTGTATTAAGCAAATTCCAAAGTTTTTCTGATTGTTGTTTACTAATTGAATATTCTATTTTTAATGAACCCTTAAGTCTCTCTACTTCCTCTTGAGTATAATCTCTTTTAATACCTGCAAATCTTTTTAAATCATAACTTATTTTTTGTTCAGAGCTCATTTTTTGAATTTTTATTGGTTTAGGGATAAATTATTCTTTATCACTAAACTCTTGAGTGAATTCATTCATACCGCTTGATCCCCAATCACAATGGTCATCTCTTAGGTAAATACCTCTAGATTTATGCTCATTATGCTCATGAATATCAGTAGTATTAGAGTGTTTTTCAGTGTTAATTTTGTTTTTATCCATAAGAATGGTTATAATTTACAATATTTACAAAATCTACCAAAAAGTTAAAAAAGCTTGTAAATCAAGGAAATTTTGTGTAAATTTTAATTTACAAAATTTACAAAGTATAAAAATGAGTCAAATTGATTTAAAAATTGGTCCAAAACTTAAGGCTTTTAGAAGACAACAGGGTTTTCAAGCCAATAAACTGGCCGAGAAGTTAAACATTTCTCCTAGTTATCTAACTTTAATTGAGGGTGGAAAAAGGAGAATTGATGCTGACTTGCTACTTAAGATCTGCCAAGAACTCAAAATAGAAGTATCAGATCTAACTAATAAATCTGACTATAACTTAGTTAATAACATATCTGAATTACTGGATGATAAATTATTTGAAGATTTGGACATTCTCGGGCCTGAAGTTCAAGATTTAGTGAGTACCAATCCTAAAATTGCTAAAGCATTAATAAAACTTGGAGATAATTATAAAAAAAAAGATCACGAACTTGTAAACAAAATAGAAAAACTCTCTGGAAAGATTGTAGACAATAGAAAAAACTCTTTTCCAGGAGAGGTGATTTCTGATTTTTTACAAGAGAATAAAAATTATTTCCCTGAATTAGAAAATTTTGCAAATAATATTTTTGATAAAGTAAAACAAAATAATAGAACTAGATATGTAGCTCTTTGTGGATTTATGAAATCAGAATATGGAATAACTGTCATAGATATAATTCCTAAGGAAGGTAAACCATTTTCTAAAATTTTTAATAAAAATAAGAAGGAATTACTATTATCAGATTATTTATCCCTAGAAACTAAAAAATTACATGCTGCAGCTCAAATCGCACAAGAAGGCGCTTTGGATATAATTAACAAGTATTTAAAATCATTTAATTTTCCCTCTGAAGAATCTAAAAAATTAACAAGAGTTGCTTTATTAAATTATTGTGGAGCAGCAATTTTAATGCCTTATAAGTTATTTCATAAGGAGTGTAAGGAACTTAAATATGACTTAGAACTTTTACAAAATACTTTCGCAACATCATTTGAACAGGTGGCACATAGAGTTACTTGTCTTCAAGATCCTAAACTTCCAGGTATTCCATTTCATTTTTTAAGAGTTGATGTAGCTGGAAATATATCAAAAAGATTTTCTTTATCTGGTATTGAAATACCAAGATATGGTGGGGCTTGTCCTAGATGGAATGTATATTCTGCTTTTTCAAGACCAGGAGTAATTCAAGCGGCAGTTAGTAAAATGACCAATGGTGAAAAATATGTTTGTATTGCAAGAACAGTTGAAAAAGGTGTTGGAAGACATGGACAAAAAAAAAGTATGCTTTCTATAGGTTTGGGCTGCGAAGCGAAGTATGCGAAAGAATTTGTCTATACAGAAAATATAGATATTGCTGATAAAAAAACAGAAATACCAATAGGTGTGTCTTGTAGAACTTGTGATAGATTAGATTGTTCTCAAAGAGCTTTTCCTCCATTACATAAAAAATTTGATGTTGACATAAATAACAGAGGTGTATCTGTATATGTTAATGACTAGATATTAGTTATCTTTTTTATTTTTTGATCTCTCTCTTGATAATAATTGAGTAAGAGAATCTACCATAATGTCAGAGGCTTTAAATATTTCGCTGGGTTTATATTCATAAGAACTATTTTTTTCTGGGTTTGTTTTATCTTCAATAATTATACCTTTATCTGGAGAATTATCTTTTATATAAATAAGTATTAACCATTCATCATCTGGAGACTCGTCCCATTTAATAAAAATTTCTCCAGTCTCAAATCTCCTATCTATACATCTAAAAATCGACATTTGTCTTGTTAGGTATCTTTTATTAAGTTGGAAAACTAAACTGTTAGCACTTCTATAAAAACTTTCCAAGGCATTCTCAATTTTCTGCCTTTCAAGATTATAGTCTTTTTCTTTTTGTAGTAATGTAAATCTGTCATCTCCCTCTACTACCTCAACACCTAAAGCTTCAACCCGCTCTCTAATTTTTTGGTCTCTAATTAACTGATATTTTTGTTTTAACTTATCAATTCTTTCTTGAAGGCCCGCATAATCTTCTCTTTGTTCTTTTAAAGAAATTTTCTCTAATTTCTCTAATTCCTTTATTTCTCTAACTCTAAATTTTTCTATTTGTTGATCTAATTTAATTTCTTGTAAAAATCTTTTTTGTCTTTCGGCTTGTTCCTTTCTTAATATTGCCTGTTCTTTTCTTAAAAATAATTTAATATCTTTTGCTCTTGCCCTTTCTAATCTTTCTTCCTCTTTTATTAATTGTTGTTTTAACTTAAATTGTATTTTTTCTTCTTCTAATTTATTTCTTTGAATATCTTCTTTTTCTTTTTTTACTCTTTCAATCTCTTCAATCTTTAATCTCTTTTTTTCCTCTGCTTTTATGATTTTATACTTTTCAAATTGGTTTTCTATTTTTTGGAAAAAATTTTGAATAGAACGATCTATTGAAAGAAAATTAAAATTTAATTTAAATTTTAATTTAGAGCCTAAAGACTCTTGAAATCTTATAATATTTAAAATTAAACTATCTGGTTTTTTTGTTTTAGTTGATTTTATTTTTTTCTTTTTGATCTTTTGTTTTTTTTTTAAATGACTTTTAACTCTATTTTTTTTTCTTTTCTTATAGCTTTTTTTAATAGGTTTTTTTTTAGTTTTATATTTATTTTTTTTTTTCTTTTTTTTCATTAAAAGGCTTTAAGATTTATCAATATTTTCTTAATAAATATAGTCTCTTGTATTTGGCGCAGTCGTTAAATTTTTTGTAAGTTGAAACTGAAATACAACTTGGTCACCCCATTTAAAAGCCATTTCACAACCTGCGAGATAGAACTCCCACATTCTATAAAACTTTTCGTCAAACATTGTTAACACCTCATCTTTTTTTCCTAAAAATCTTTCTTTCCAATGTCTTAAAGTGTGTGAATAATGCATTCTTAATACCTCCATGTCTGATATAATTAAACCTGACCTCTCAATAGGTTTGGCTACCTCGCTTAAACTTGGAGTGTATCCCCCCGGAAAAATATATTTAGTTATCCATGGGTGTGGGTCTCTAGGTGTCATGACTGAACCAATTGTATGAATTAAAGCTAAGCCATCATCTGCAAGCAAGTTTGAAACTTTCTCAAAATATTTCCCATAAAATTTTCTTCCTACGTGTTCAAACATTCCTACACTTACAACTCTATCGAACTTTTCATTTAATTCCCGATAATCCATTAATTTAAAATTAACTTGATTTTCTAAATTAAGCTCTTTTACTTTATTTTGACTATATTTAAGTTGATTTTCTGAAAGTGTAATTCCAGTTACCTCGCACTGAGATTGTTTTGCAATTTCTATTGCTAGGGTTCCCCATCCCGAACCTATGTCTAAAACTTTTTGATTATTTTTAAGATTTAATTTTTTTATTATATGACTCATTTTATTTTTTTGAGCAGTTTCAAGACTATCATTATCATTTTTAAAATAAGCACATGAGTACTGCCTATTTTCATCTAAAAACAAATCATAAAGTTTTTCAGAAATATCATAATGATGTGCAACATTGCTTTTTGATCTATTAATGAAATTAAAATTAGTTAAATATCGATAAGTGCCAAATACTTTTTTTATTGTCTTTGCATATATATTTGTTTCACCTCTTCCTATATTTTTCATCGCTATCTCTAAAAAATCAGTAATCGAACCATTTTCAATTACTGCAGATCCATTGGTGTATGCCTCTCCTAAATAAAGATCTGGGAGTAAAAGTAATTTATAGTGTAAACTTTTGTCTAATATTTTAAGTTTTATTGGAATATCTTTTTTTGGTTTTCCAATTGTATATTCTCTTGAGTTTGCGTCTACTAATATAAATCCATCCTCTTTAAAAAGAGTTTCACAAAATTTTTTTAAACTTGTATTCATATTTTAATAATCAATATTAAAATCTAATTTTCTTAAATCTTCAAATAGTTTTTTTTTATTATTCTCAGATAATAAACTTAAGGTAGGTAATAAATTTTTAATATATTCATCTTTTTCACCAAGAAAAGTATGTAAACCTGAAATTAAATTAAATTGCTCAAAAACCTCTCTAACTTTACAAAGTTTTTCATTTAAATATGGGGTTTGGTTATTCTTAAAATCGTCATATACTTTACGTGCTAATTCTGATGTGACATTGCAAGTAGCAGTGATTATTCCAGAAGATCCTAATTGTAAACCATCAAAAAGCTTAGATTCTGAACCTAGTAAAACAGAAAAATTTTCAATTTTGATTTCTTTATACAGATTATAGGAACTATCCTTTACACCTATTATTTGTTCAGGAAATTTTTTTACAAGCTCTAATACACACTCTTTACTAAACTTATAACCACACAATTTTTCAAAATTATATAATATTATTTTTGCCTCTGGAACATTTTGAACTAGATTAGAGTAAAAATTAATTACTTCTTGATCGCCATACTTATAATAAGCAGGTGGCATTATCAAAAAAGTATCAAAACCCATTTTTATTGAAATTTTTATTAAGTTAATATTTTCAATTAAAGAATTTAGGCCCGTTCCTATAATAAAATTGTCTTTGAGTTTATTTATACTTATTTCATTAATTAAATTAATTTTTTCACTTATGGGTATAAGTTGAGCCTGACCTGTACTCCCAAAAAAAACTACTCCGTGACATCCATTATTAATAAGATTCTCAGCATGCTTTATTGTTTTTTTTACATTTAATGATAGATTTTCATTAAGGATGGATAAAGTTGCAGCATATATTCCGTTTATTTGCTTCATTAGTCTAATTTTTTTTGAAAAAATATTATACATATTAAATAACTGAAATGAAAAAAATAAAATCTCTTATTGTTGGATCGGGTGTAATCGGCTCATATCTATCCAGGCTTCTTCTCAAAAAGGGTCACAAAGTAGTCGTTACTTCAAGATTTTCAAAGAAAACTCATAATAATTATAAAATTTTAAAAATTTCAAAAAAAGTAAATTTTAAGAAACTTAATGTATTAAGCAAATTAGAAATAAAAAAAGTTATAAATGATATAAAGCCTAATAATATTTTTTATTTAGCTGGACAAAGTTCAATTCCAAAAAGTTTCAATTTACCCAAAGAAACTAAGGACTCAAACTTTACAGGTGCTAAAAATTTTTTAGAGATAATAGAAAAAGAAAAAATTAATTTAAATTTCTTTAAAGGTAATTCTGGATATATTTTTAAACCAAACAATGGAGTCGTTAATTTAAAATGTTCTTTAATTAAACCAAATAATCCTTATGTTAAAGCTCAACAATCTGCTTATAAATTAATAAAAAAATACAGATTAAGAAATTTAAATTGTTACAGCCTTATATTTATGCAAATTGAATCACCTTTGAGAGATAAAAATTTTTTCATCAAAAAAGTTTGTTTACATGCAAAAAAAAGAAAGAAAGTTGTAGTTGGCAACATATATACGCTTAGAGATTATTCTTGGATTGAGGATATAGTAAAGGGTGTTTATTATGCTACATTTATAAAACCTTGTGATATAATTCTGTCTAGTGGAAAAAAATTATCTGGTAGAGATATTTTAAAATACGCATACAGTTTGAATAAACTAAATTTCAAAAATTTTTATTCTGTAAACAAAACATTTATTAGAAAACGGGAAAATAAAATTGTAATTGGTTCAAATTCTTTAACAATAGACAAGTTCAAAAAATTTAAATGGAAACCGAAAATATTCAAAGAGAAACTTATTAAAAAAATCTATAATTCAATATGAAAGTATTAGTTATACAAAATAGAATGGGTATAGGTGATATGGTTATATTTCTTCCATTTATAGAAGCAATTTCAAAAAAACTGAATACACAAGTAAGTATTTTAGTAAAAGAGAATTCAAAAGCTAAAGAATTTTTAAATGAAACCAAGAGTATAAAAGAGATTATAAGCTTAGAGAGAGATAATAAAAAAAAGGGGAGTCATGATGGTTTTTTAGGAACATTGAAACTCATTAAAGAAATAAAAAATCATGATTTTGATAAAGTTTTCATTTTTAACTCATCTTTAAGATTTTTTTTAATTTGTAAATTAGCAAATATTAAAGATGTTCATCAATATCCATTATTTAAGAAAAAAAACCAACACATTATAAAAGCGGCTCAAGACTTTTTAAATAAAAAACTAAATTTGAATGTAGAAAGCAAACCAGAGATAACTTTGAACGAACAAAAAATAAATGATGCAAAAAAAAAATATAATTTTTCAAGTTCAAAAACTAACATTTTATTAGGTATTGGTGGCTCTGGAGACACTAAAAGAATTCCAGCTGAAACATTTATAAAATTTATTGATCAATGCAGTAATTTTAAAGAATGTAGATTTTTTTTAGCAACTGGAAATAATGAACAAGAATTAATAATTTTAAATAAAATCTTGGACTCCGCAAATGGCAAAAAATGTGAAAAACTAAATCACCTTCAAATAAGTGAAACATTACCCATAATTAGAAATTGTAATATATCAATTTGTAATGACTCTAGTTTTAGTCATTTGTCTGCAGCATTAAGTATTCCTACTATTGTTTTAATGGCAGATACTCCCCTTCTATATGGAAATTATAATCCGATGATGCACCCAATAATGCCAGATGGGGAAAACAATGTAACACATAATACATTGGGTAAAGATAGAATTAATCCTGATAAAATTTTTAAAAAATTTAGAGAAATTATAATTTAAATAATATCTTTAAGCACTATCTCTTTTGCTTCATTAACTATCGAGGCTAATCTTGTCAGTTCAGGACTTATATCCGGATGAATTTTTTTCATGATTCTTTTGTAAGAGTCTAACACTTCTTTTTTTTTATATTTCTTACTTGGATTTAAATTTAAAATTTTATAGGCCTCCTCTAGAGATACATTTTGAGTATTTGTGCTGTCAGCAAATTTATTAAAGCTAAATCTCCCCATACCTTTTAAAATCCTAAGTAAGTTCCAAACTCTCAAAATTTGTAATAATGTTAATCCAGCCTTAGTTTTTATTAAAGGCAAAATCATCAACATAAATGGCAATGAAAATATGTATCTTCCAGCAAATATCATTATCATTGCAATTAAAATTGATGCAATTATTGTCGAATTTCTTATTACCTTTGATATTTTTTTACTTGATGTTTTAACAAACCAATTAAGAATCAAATAAATAATTATAAAAATAATTAGTGTTAAGAAAAAGATATTCATGTATTAAATAATTTCAAATGAAAATACCACAACTTAGAAAAAAACTAGATATAAAATCTTGTCACAATACAAGTTGGGAAGACAACTATAGCTGGATACACCAAAATAATATACTAGACGTTTTAAAAGATAGCTCTAAGCTATTGCCTGAAGTTAGGAAATATTTAGAGGAAGAAAATGCATATACAGAATATCATTTAGAAAATACTAAACAAATACAAAAAGAATTATTTAACGAAATAAAAGGTCGAATTAAATTAGATGATGAGAGTTTACCATATAAAGATATAAATTATGAATATTGGACTAAAACTACGACGGAAGGTAATTACTCAATAAAATTAAGAAAAAAAATTGGTTCAAATGACATTGAGGAAATCTGGAATGGAGATAAAGAAAAAGATAAATTAAATACTAAATATTTTGGTGTTGGAGATTTAGAGGTAAGTTTTAATGACAAACTATTAGGTTATTCATTAGATCTTAAAGGATCAGAATACTACACTATTTATGTTAGAGAGATTTCAAATAGTAAGCTTGTTACTGAAAAAATTGATGAGACCAGTGGTTCAATTACATTCAGCTTAGACGATAAATTTATATTTTATTCTAAGCTAGACAAATTTCATCGACCTAGAAAAATCTTTAGACATAAAATAGGCACCTCAGTTAAAGAAGATGAATTAATTTTTGAAGAAAAAAGTGAGGCATTTACTGTAGGGATAAGTTTGAGCGCAGATGAAAAGTATTATTTTATATCAACTTCCGATCACAATACTTCAGAACAATATTATTTTGATGTAGATGCAGAACAACCAAAACCAAAATTGATTAAAAAAAGAGAAAAAGGAGTGCTCTATTCTGTTAACTCTTGGGAA
Source organism: uncultured Pelagibacteraceae bacterium (assembly GCA_902597895.1). GTDB lineage: Bacteria > Pseudomonadota > Alphaproteobacteria > Pelagibacterales > Pelagibacteraceae > Pelagibacter. Next base: position 342,788 of record CACJZM010000001.1, on the reverse strand, counting down.
GAAACATTTTATAATCATACAAATAAAGATGCGGAGGATTTTAAAATTGAAAAATGTAAAGATTTGTCAGATCAAAAATGGGAGATTTTTATTCCTCCAAAAAAAGAAGTTCTTATAGGAGGTTTGATATTTTTAGATAATTGGATTTTAAGGTCAGAAATTTCTAACGCTTTAGGCAAGTTATATGTCAAAAATAAAAAAAATAAAATTGAGGAAGAATTAATTTTCTCTGATGAAAAAGTTATTATTCCAAGTATTTCTTTAATGCAAAAAGATAAAAATACAGACTTAGTTCATTTATCTTATTCTTCTCCAAAAACACCTGGTAGGACATATTTATATAATCTTAAATCAAAAGAAAAAAACCTAGTCAAAGAACAAGAAATTCCATCAGGTCATAAGCCAGATGATTATATAGTAGAAAGATTGGAATGTCCCTCTCATGATGGAAAATTAATTCCAATTACAATTACAAGACACAAAAATACAAAAATTGATGGTACATCTAATTTATTATTATACGGTTATGGATCATATGGAAGTTCAATGTGGCCAGGATTTTCTTCTACTAGATTTAGCTTGATTGATCGAAATATAATTTGGGCTACAGCACATATCAGAGGTGGTATGGAAAAAGGAATGAAGTGGTGGAAGGAAGGAAAACTTCTTAACAAAAAAAATACTTTTGAAGATTATATTTCAGTTGCTAATTTTTTAATAAAAAAAAAATATACTACAAAAAGAAAAATAATTGGTATGGGTGGTTCAGCTGGTGGTTTGTTGATGGGTGCAGTAGTAAATCAAGAACCAGATTTATTTTTAGGAATTATTATGGCAGTTCCATTTGTTGATTCATTGACTACAAATTTAGACCATTCTTTACCTTTAACTGTTGGAGAATTTGACGAATTTGGAAACGCAAAAGATAATAAGGAGCATTTTGACTATATTTATTCTTATGCACCTTACAACAATATTAAAAAGATGGATTATCCTCACATTTTAATCACTACAAGTTTAAGTGATAATAGAGTTTTATTTGATGAGCCTGCAAAATTTACTGCAAAACTTCGTGACTTTAAAACAGATAGCAATCTTTTACTTTTAAAAACAGAAATGAATGCTGGACATGGTGGTAAATCTGGAAGAGATGGTGCTATAGAAGAAGTTGCATTTGATTATGCATTTATATTAAAAATATCGAATAAAATATAAATCAGGATACTTGAAAATCAAAAATTAGTTACTAAATGTAAATTAGTAAGTCGCCTAATGGGGCTTACATAAATTAACTTGCTTTAAAAGGAGGAAACATGACAAGTAAGGATATATCTATATTCAACTCACTAAGACCTTATTCAATTGGTTTTGACGATATGTTCGATCAATTTGAAAGTATGTTAGGTAACGGAGGTTTGACAATGCAGTCAAATTATCCGCCATATAACATAAGAAAAACAGGTAAAGACAACTATGCAATAGAAGTTGCTCTTGCTGGTTTTAATAAAGATGATGTTGAAGTTGAGTTTGAGGATAATTTATTAACAGTAAGAACTAAACAAGTTGATAAATCTGATGCCAAAAACGAAAATGGTGAAGTGATTCACAGAGGTATTTCACAAAGACAATTTGCTAGATCATTTACAATTGCAGATGATGTTAAAGTAAATAGTGCAGAATTAAAAGATGGACTTTTAACTATAGATTGTGAAAGAATTTTACCAGATCATAAGAAAAAAAGACTTATTGATATTAGGTAAACTTGAACCTTGCTTGTGGGGTTAATTCCCCACAAGTGATAAATTTAAATACATCCGCTTGAAGTAAATCCTACAATTGTTCCACTTGTATTAACTTCAAATTTTCTCTCACAAGGTATTCCATATTTTTTTGTTTTATATACCAAAACTTCATTACCAAGTTCATTTATGAAATCTTCATTAGCCGCACCAAGCTCTAATTTTAATTCATTTACTTGTTGACCAACAAATAATCCAAACCTTTCATTTTCTTTTGCTGCAACTTCATCAGATTTTTTTTTGATTGTTTGACATCCGCTAACCAAAATAAAAAATGTAAATAAAACAATTATGATTCTAATTTTCATAAGAAGATCATAACAATGAATTGTGTCAAAAAAATTAACCTTATGGTTGTAAAAATTAGTACTTTAGTAACATAATTGTTCTATTTTAATAACTTCATTAAGATTTTTTTTATCGAATCATCTAGTGTGCATATAAACGGAGGTCTAATGTTAGATAACTACTTTAATTATAAAAAACATAAGACAGATTTTAAAACAGAAGTCATTGCAGGAGTTTCAACATTTTTGACAATGGCCTATATAATGTTTTTAAACCCTGTCATACTTGCCGACGGTGGTTTTGATTTTGGCGGTGTTTTTACAGCAACAGCTTTGGCCACGGCCTTAGCCTGTTTTATTGCTGCATTTTACGCTAAAACATGGCCTGTTGGACTTGCTCCAGGGATGGGAATAAATGCTTTCATCGCTTATGGGGTTTGTTTAGGAATGGAATATACTCCTGCAGAAGCACTTGGTGCTGTCTTTGTTGCGGGTGTAGTTTTCTTAATAATATCTTTAACACCAGTGAGAGCTTGGTTAATAAATTCAATTCCAAAAAGTTTAAAATTAGGAATAGGTGCAGGTATAGGTCTTTTCTTAGCAATTATAGGTTTTGAACTTATGGGGCTCACAGCCGACAATCCGGTTACACTTGTTCAGCTTGGAGATGTTTCAAATCCTCTATTGTTATTAGGTGCTGCTGCATTTGTATCGATGATAGTAATGGAAAAGATGAAAATAAAAGGAAATATAATTATTGGAATTTTAGTATTTAGTATAATCGCATGGTTAACTGGATATGGAAAATTTAATGGTGTAGTTTCATCACCACCGCCAATGACACATTTACTAGCTTTTGATTTGGGTGCTGCATTAAGTGCATCAATGGTAACTGTGGTTTTTACTTTATTCTTTATCGATTTTTTTGATACAGCAGGAACCTTGACTAGTGTTGCAAACGTTGCGGGTAAAGTTGGAAAAGATGGTAAAATTCAAGATATCGAAAAAGCTATGCTTTCAGACAGTGTCTCAACTGTAGCTGGATCAATGCTTGGAACATCTACAGTAACAACATATGTTGAAAGTGCTGCTGGGGTAAAAGCAGGTGGAAGAACTGGTATGACATCATTAACAATTGGTTTATTGTTTTTATGCTGTTTGTTTTTCAGTCCACTAGCAACATCTCTTCCTAAAGAAGTCGATGCTGCTGCTCTTATATATATAGCTACTTTATTTGTTAGAAATATTTCAGATATAGAATGGGATGATATTGCAGAATCAGGTCCTGCAGTAATTGCGATGATTGCAATGCCTTTTACATATTCGATATCTAATGGAATAGCTTTAGCATTTGTATCTTATGCAGCTATCAAAATATTTACAGGTAAATTTGCTGAAACAAGTCCAGCTATTTGGGTTGTGGCAATACTTAGTATAGTTAGTTTTGCTGTTGCTTAAAAATTAAATTGAAATTAAAAAGGGCTAATAAATTATTTAGCCCTTTTTTTTTGTTTAGAAACTATCTCCTCAATATTTAATTCTTCATAATGTTCTGTGGGCTGAATTATCCATGGATCACTATTCAATCTAATGGGGCAAAAATCTGGTGTAAACGAAGATGATTTTTTTTTCCACAAACAGGCTGTTTTTATTTCTTTAATATAATTTTTAACTGGTTCATATTGTTTTAACCATTCTATACTTTTATTTAGTGTAAGACCTGTATCAGATAGATCATCAACTAATAATACTCTTTCATAATCACTATTACTTGCGATCGAACTTATATCTCGTGCAAAAATTAGTTCTCCCTGTTTATTTTCAATTCCACTACCAGAATAACTTTGAATTACTATATATGCAGTTGGTAACTTTAAAATCCTAGATAAGATGTCAATTATAGGAGCTGCCCCTCTCATTATACCAACTAAAACAGTTGGTTTGTAATTTTGACTTATTGTTAATGCTAATTTCTCAACTGTATCTAAATATTCATCAAATTTTATAATTAACTTTTCAGCCATAAAATTTGGTATCATAAACTAAAAAATTTAAAAAGGAGAATTTATGAAAGGTTATTGGGTATGTTTATATGAAAAGATCAATAATATAGAAAAATTAAAGGAGTATGCTGTCAAAGCCAAACCGGCGGTTGAAAACTTTTCTGGAAAATTCCTAATTAGAGGTGGAAAAAATAGAACTAACGAAGGAATAGACTCTCCAAGAACAGTTGTTGTTGAATTTCCTGATTATAATACTGCTTTAAAATGTTATGACTCTAAAGAATATCAAGAAGCACATGACATTCTAGAAGGCCATGTAGTAAGGAATCATCAATTGGTTGAAGGAATTTAGTACTGTATTGGCTCATCATCAATTGATCTCCACAAGTACCAAGTTGCAACTGAACAATAGGGGGTAAATTTTAATTTTAAATAATTTACAAATTTTTTTGGGGGTAAATATTTTTTATTGTAGTTATTGGATATTGCTCTTAATAAACCTATGTCTTGAACTGGCCAAATATTTTTACGATTTAAAGTAAATAACAAAATCATTTCAGCAGACCATCTTCCAATTTGTCTTAAACTAGATAGATATAAAATTGCCTCTTCATCATCCATATTTTTTAACATCTTAGGATCAAAAGATTTATTAGAAAATTTAATTGATAGTTCTTTAATACCTTTTGTTTTTTGCCTACTCAAACCACAACTTTTTAATTTAGCAAAACTTAATTTCTTAACAACTTTATAGTTTATTTTGCCCTTGCAAGCTTTGTTAAATTTTTTAAATACAGAATTTGCAGCAGCTACACTGATCTGTTGCCCAATAATACTTTTGCATAATGAATAAAAAATATCTTTTCTGGTGGTCAACGTTTTATCTTTATATTGATTAATTAATTTTTTCATTACTTTATCTTTATTAGACAAATATTTTATTGCTGAGTTCCAATAGGTAGGTTTTTTACTCATGACGTGATATTGAAACCTGCTTTTTAAGATAAATTTCTCTTCTAAAAATTATAATTGAGGAAATTATTACTAAGGCAGCACCAAGCAATGTTTTAAACGAAGGAATTTCACCCCAAATAAAATATCCAAATGCAATTGCAAAAACTAAAGCTAAATACTTTAAAGGGCTTACTAGAGATACTTCAGCTAACTTATAAGATTGGCCTAACCATAAATTTGCAACACCTCCAAATACTCCAATTAGCATTAATAATATTAGGTCGCCAAAATTTGGTATAATCCACCCATAGGGCAATGTAACTAAGCTAGCTAAAGTAATAGCAATAGAAAAATATAAAGAAATCAACCAAACTGGTTCTGTAGTTGACAGTTGTCTAATAGCAATTGCTACATATGATAATCCTAAACAAAAAATTATTGGATAAATAAAATAAATATTAAAAGAAGAAAATCCTGGTTCAGTAATAATTATAATTCCAATAAAACCAACGAGTACAGCTATCCATCTAAACATTCCAACTTTTTCGCTTAATAAAAAAATAGAAAAAATTGTTGTAAAAATTGGAGCAGCAAATGATATACTTACAACAGTTGCCAAAGGAAGATTTCTTAATGCTATGAATATTGCAACTAAGGCTATTAAACCAGACATGCATCTTAAAAAATGTAAACCAGGTCTCTTTGTAAGATAAAAATCTTTAATTCTTTCTCTGGGCATAATTATAAAGTAGAGAATAACTCCAAAAAAACCTCTAAAAAATAAAACCTGTCCAAGAGGATAAGCTTCTGACCATTTTACAATGATATCCATGATTGAAAATGCACAAACTGACATTAACATGTACAAAAAGCCTAATTGATTTTTGGAAAGCATAATAATAACTTTAAATTATATAAAACAATAATCAATGGAAATTGCCATAATAGCTTTGGGATGCTTCTGGGGACCAGAAATTAAGTTTAGTAAACTTGAAGGGGTTTTAAAAACTGAAGTAGGTTATTGTGGGGGAAACAGCAACAAAGCAACCTATGAAGAAGTTTGTACTGGTACTACAAATCATGCAGAAGTTGTTAAAATTGAATTTGATCCTAAAATAATATCATACGAGCAGCTATTGAATTATTTCTTTGATATTCATGATCCTACTACATTAAATGCTCAAGGACCTGATATTGGAACACAATATAGAAGTGAGATTTTTTATTTAAATGAAAATCAAAAAAATATTGCTCACAAGGTTTTAAAGGAAAGGAATATTAAACTTTCTGGCAAAATAGTTACTAAAATCTCACCAGATAAAAACTACACTACTGCAGAAAACTATCATCAAAAATATTTAGAAAAAAGATTTTAGAAATGTCAATAGTTTCAACTGATTGGACAGAAAAAAATTTAAGTAAAATCAAAATCATTGATTGTTCTTGGCATATGCCCAATCAAGAAAGAAATGGTCATACGGAATATTTAAAAAATCATATTGAGAATGCAATTTTCTTTGATTTAGATAAAAATTCAGATCAAAATACAGACTTACCACATATGCTTACAAGTAAAGAGAATTGGGAAAAAATTGTCTCTGAAATGGGTTTAAATAATGATGATAATATAGTCGTTTATGATAATTCAGATGTAATAAGTTCATGTAGATGTTGGTATAATTTCATTTACTTTGGACATAATCCAAATCTTGTACATGTTTTAGATGGTGGATTAAAAAAATGGATAGAGGAAGGGAAGTTTACTACAAATAAAATCACACAAACTAATTTCTCAAGGTATATAGCAAAAGAAAATAAAGAATTAGTTAAAAATAAATTACAGATTGACAATAATATATTAAATAAAAACTTCATTGTAATAGATGCAAGGAGCAAGGATAGATTTGAGGGCAAAGCGAAGGAACCTAGGAAAGGATTAAGAAGTGGATCAATACCATCTTCATTTTGTATTCCGTTTAATGAATTAATTAATAATGATCATTCATTTAAAAGTACAAATGAACTTTCAGATATATTTAAAAAAACTTTGGGAGATAATATGTCTTTAAATGTTGTGTTTTCATGTGGATCTGGTGTTACAGCATCTGTTTTGGCACTTGCATATTCTCTAATAAATAATAAATATATGCCTGTCGTTTACGACGGTTCTTGGGCAGAATATGGTAGGAGTTAATATATGAAAAGATCAACTAAGGTATTATCAATTGTAATTATTTTTTTTCTAATAATTGCTACTGTGATTATTGGAAGAACAATGATTGGTAATCACTTTAAAAAAAAATTTAGTAAAAGACCTCCGCCAGGCATAGTTGTTACTGAAGTAATTCAAGAAGATTTTTCTGAAAAAATATCTAGTTTTGGAACTGCGGTTTCAAAGAAAACTGAAACTTTTAGAATAAAAAAAAATGAACTAAATAGTGAGTTGAAATTAGAAGAATATGTGAATAAGGGAGATTTGATAGTAAAATTAAAGGATAAATCAATTGTTGCTCCATTTAATGGTGTTTTGGGATATCGAGGTTTAACTGATGATGTTCTTGGCAGTGATAATTCGATTATTATAACTTTGGATGATAGCTCAATTATTTATTGTGATTTAAAAATACCAGAGAACTATGCATCATCAATAAAGAAGGGATTGCCAGTTGATGTAAAATTTTCAGGATATAAAAATAAAAAATTTTTTGGGTTAGTAGATATGGTCTCTAGTAGGATAAATGCAGAAACTCGAACACTTCTAACAAGAGTAAAAATTGAAAATAATAATTATGAACTCATTCCAGGATCCTTATTGGAAATTACAATAAATTTTAATACTAGAAACTCTCTTAGGGTTCCAGATACAAGTGTAATGATGGAAGGAGAGAAGGTATTTGTTTATACAGTTTCAGAAGATAATATCGTAAACAAAAAAGAAATTGAAATTGGATTAAGAGACCAAGGTAATGTAGAGATTTTGTCAGGATTAAATCTTGGTGACACTATAGTTGCTGAAGGTCTAAAAAAAGTTTTCCCAAGAGGGAAAATTAAGCCTATAAAAAATTAAATGTTTATAACTGAATTAAGCATACGTAGACCAGTGGTATCTTGGGTAATGTCATTAATACTTATAGTATTTGGTTTATTTGTTTTTTGGAAGTTACCAGTAAGAGAACTACCATCAGGAATTCAGCCACCTGTGGTTCAGGTACAAGTTAATTATAATTCTGCTGCAGCTCCAATTGTTAATCAAGAAGTTACCCAAGTTTTAGAGGATGTGATTGGAGGTGCCGAAGGTATAAAAAATATCGACTCAAAATCTGAAAATGGAAGAAGTACAATAAATATAGAATTTGATACAAGTATTGAATTGGACAATGCTGCAAATGATGTAAGAGAAAGAGTTGCAAGAGTAGTGGATAATTTACCATCAGAAGCTGATCCACCTCAAATATTAAAAAGAGCGGCAGGTTTTACTACTACTATGTGGTTAGCTTTGTCTTCCTCTACTTGGAGCGACCTTGAGCTTGGAGATTATGCTGAAAGATATCTTGTAGATACTTTTTCAAGTGTAAAAAATGTTGGAAGGATTTTAGTCGGAGGACTTAGAGAATTAAGTATTAGAGTTTGGATAGATCCTATTAAGCTTGCTGCAAACGATTTAACAATACAAGAAGTTGAGCAAGCACTTAGAGGTGAAAATATAAGATTACCCGCAGGAACTCTTGAGGCAGATAATATAGACCTAACCCTAAACCTAGATAAGTCTTATAATTCAATAGAAACAATTGAACAATTGCCAATTAAAAAAAATAATAAGCAAATCGTAACATTGTCAGATGTTGCAAAAATAGAGTTTGGCCCAGTTTCAGAAAAAACATTATTTAAAGCACAAAGAAAAGATCAGCTCAATTTAAAAACAGTAGGTATTGGAATATATGCTAGAAGTGGAGCATCAACTGTAGAGTTATCTAAAGAAATTAAAAAGAAAATATTTGAAGTTAACAAAACTTTACCTGATGGATTAAAACTTGAAATAGCTTTTAATAGAGCAACTTATGTAGGAGCAGCTATTAATGAGGTTTATAAAACTTTAGTAATAGCTTTTATATTAGTAGTTATTATCATTTATTTATTTTTAGGAAATTTGAAAGCAGTAATTGTACCAGCTATTGCCTTACCAGTAAGCTTAATAGCCTCATTCCTTGGTATTTATTTATTTGGATTATCAATAAATATATTTGTTCTTTTAAGCTTTATTTTAGCTATAGGCATTATCACGGATGACTCAGTAATAATGACAGATGCAATTTATAGACGAATTGAAAATGGCGAGACCCCTCTGGTAGCTTCATACAAAGGTTCTAAACAAATTACTTTTGCAATAATTGCTACAACATTAATTTTAATCGCAGTTTTTTTACCTTTAATATTTATTGAAGGAATATCTGGTACATTGTTTAAAGAAACAGCAATAGCACTATCTTTCTCCATTGTAGTCTCATCATTTGTCGCATTAACTTTGTCACCAATGTTAGCAAGTAAATTTTTAACCAAAAAAACTGACAAAAATTTTATTATTAATAGATTTGAAAAATTCTTTTTAAGTTTTTCAAAATTTTATGAAGAAACCTTGACAGTTTTAATGAAGAAAACAAAATCAATAACTATTTTTATTATTTTAATTATCGTTGGATCAATTCTACTTTTTGATTTTTCAAAGAAAGAATTATTACCTATGGAAGATAGAGGTGCGTATCTAGTGATTGGGTTTACAGATGAAGGTAGTTCATTTGAATATACTCAGGAAAAAGCTCAGGTAATAGAAAAAAGGCTAATACCTCTATTGCAAGAAGAAAATAGTCCTTACTCAAGATTTATTATGAGAGTTCCTGGTTTTGGATCTTCTGCAAATTCATTTAATAGTTTTATAATAATTGCATTGTTAGACAATTGGGATAATAGGAAAAAGAATTCTCAAACAGTAATGAGAGAAGCTATTGGAAAAATTGTTACTGTACCACAGGCAGTTGCTTTTCCTATCTCTCCACAATCAATAAGAGTATCAAGCTATAATAAGCCGGTTCAAATGGTTATATATGGAAGTACTTATGAGGAATTAGAAAAAATTCAAAGTCAAGTAATTAGAACCCTTCGAAAAAATGGCAATCTTTCTAGAATAGAGTCAGATTATTCAAGGAATAAACCAGAAGTAAAACTTTTAATTAACAAAAATAAAGCTAAAGATCTCGGAGTTTCCACTGAAAAAATTGGTAGAACATTAGAGACTTTATATGGTGGTAAAAGAGTAACTACATTTAATAAACTCGGAAAAGAATATCCAATAATATTACAACAATACTTAGCAGATCGAAGAAATAAGGAGGGAATATCAAAAATTTTTGTAAGATCTGATACAACAGGTAAATTAATTTCACTTGTTAATTTAGTTGATTTTAAAGAGGTAGGTGCTGCAAAAGAATTATCAAGATATAATAGACAGCCAGCTGTTACCATTTCAGCAAATATTTCAGAAAATTATTCTTTATCTGATGCAATAAAATATTTGGAAAATACTATGGAAAAAGTTGCTCCACAAAATCAAATTACATGGAAAGGTAAATCTGAAGAAGTAAAAGAGACCAGTAATGAATTATTTATTATTTTTGCTTTAGCATTATTAACAGCATACTTGGTAATGGCTGCCACATTTAATTCATTTGTTCATCCATTTATTATTATTTTGACTGTTCCATTGGCAATTTTTGGAGGTTTAGTTTTTATTTTATTTTTAAATAGCTCTGTAAATATCTTTTCACAAATTGCTCTTATTATTTTAATTGGAATATCAACCAAAAATAGTATTTTGATTGTCGATTATGCAAATCAAATTAGAACCAAAGGTAAAAATATAGAAACTGCTGTAAAAGAAGCTTGTAGCATAAGATTTAGGCCAATTATTATGACATCTTTGAGCACCATGATTGCTATGATGCCATTGGTAATTGGAAATATAGGTCCTGGAGCTGGTGAAGGTTCTAGATTAGCAGTTGGTTCTACTATTTTAGGTGGAATGATTATTTCGACGTTCTTTACACTTTATGTTACTCCAACAATGTATTTGGCTTTAGCTAAAAATACAAAAAGAATAGATGCCGTTGATATCGAATTAAAAAAAGAACTTCGTTAAAAAATAATATATTTATTTCTATTTAATTTATTTTGACAAGACGATAGTTGTTTTTTGTATTTTATAGATTGCTTTTCAACCTTTTTTGCAATTAATATTATTCTATTGTTATTCTTATAATTTTTATAATTTCCCCAGCCCTCATGATAAGCAATATACTGTTTAAAAACATCCTTTTTGGATATTTTTAATATTTTTGAACTTTTGCTTGTATACCAACCTATAAAATCAACACTATCTTTAAATCTTGCTCTAGTAGCAAGAGGTTTTTCATTTTCCTTTTTATACTGCTCCCAAGTACCCTTAACTGCTTGGGAGTAACCAAAAGAACTTGAAGGTCTTTTATATGGAATTACTTTAAACAGTTTATGACGTGGAGGTTTTGCTAACCAATCGAAGTCTGACTCCATTTTAATAAAAGCTAGTTGCAAATGAACTGGGGTTCCCCATTTCTTCTCAGTTTTTTTAACGTGCTTATACCAAAAATATCTTTCAGAAAATATTGAACAACCATCAGCAGTATTTTTAGGAATTGATGAACAAGCTGAAATTAAAAAAAATAAAAATATAAATAATAATTTTTTATTTAGAATCACTAATAAACTTATAGTTTATTTATTTTTTTTTCTCCATTCTTCTGGAAAAATAAATTCTCCAGACCACATGCCTTTTTTTTTTACCATTGCTTCTTCTTGATCTTTTAAATATTTATCTGAATATCTTAAATAAGCTACAGCATGTCCCGAAAGTACCATAGCCTGATTGAGATTATATATTCTTTTTGGGCCCACAAAGCACTCTCCGAGCACTCTATTATATTTGTCAAACTCAGAATAATAACAAAATACTTCTCTCAGATTTTTTGAAATTTTTACATCATCAATGAATGATATCAGAAAATTTTTTGATAAATAGCCACATGCATAATCTTCATTATTTTTATCCTTACATAATTGTTTCATCTCTGGAGCATCGATTCCCAAAAGTCTTATTCTATGTTTTTCAATCCTTATTGAATCTCCATCAATAATTTTTGCTTTACCAGAAATAAATTTTTCTTGACCATGTAATTGGGTTATGAAAAATAAAATAAATATACTAAATAAACTCAGACTTAGCTTTTTCGTTAAGCTCATCCATTTTCTTTCTAATATCTTCGTCTGGTATATTATGATTTTTTAAATCTTCTTTTACTTTTCTAAAAACATCTTCATCTCCAGCTTCAGCAAAATCTGCTTTAATTACAGATTGAATATATTCTTTTTCTTTTTCTTCATTGTAACCAAGAATCTTTGAGGCCCATTGTCCTACATATTTATTTCTTCTAGCGCTCACTTTAAACTGAAGCTCTTGATCGTGTGCGAATTTTTTTTCAAAACCTTTTTGTCTCTCATCAAATGAACTCATTTTTTTCTCCAATAATTTATAAGTTTTATAATTGCAAATGATACTGTAACTCCAGCTATATTACCAAACATATCAGAAAATTGAAATGACCTATTAGGAATAATTAAATGAGATAGTTCAAGAATTACAGAAGAAGAAAATAAATATAATATTATTAAATTTTTATAATTCTGAATAAATATTTGAAATCCACATAAAGATATTATTAAAAATGAATAAAAGTGATTAGAGGAAATAATAAAATCTTTTGTTAATTGAGGTTGAATTGAACAATCCTTATAAAATAAACATCCAAATATACTTCCTGGATAAATATAAAAAATTATAAATGCTATGTTAACTATGAAAAAAAGTATTTTTATTAATTTCATTTTTAAATTATAGTTTAAATATCTGATGAGTCATTTAATTTTAGTAAGACATGGACAAAGCCAATGGAACCTTGAAAAAAGGTTTACAGGTTGGGTGGATGTTGATTTGGCGCCAAATGGTAAATTAGAAGCCTGCAAGGCAGGAGAACTAATTAAAGAGCTTAAATTAAATTTAGATTTTTTTTTCTGTTCATATCAAAAAAGAGCAATTGAAACTTTAGACTTAATTTTAAATACACTTAGAATTAAAAATAATAATGTTATAAAATCTTGGCAGCTCAATGAAAGACATTATGGTGCCTTAACGGGTTTAAACAAAGATGAAATGAAAATAAAGTTAGGAGAGAAAAAAATAAAAGAATTTAGAAGATCTTGGGATGTTGCTCCAGATCCGTTAAATCAAAATAGTCCATATCACCCAATAAATATTGAAACTTATAAGAACGTACCTAGAGATAAAATTCCAGATACAGAGTCACTTAAAGATACATTCGAAAGAGTAACAAATTATTATGAAAAAAATATATCTGATAAAATAGATAAAAACATACTTATAGCTGCTCATGGAAATTCTATTAGAGCTTTGTGTAAATATTTATTCAAAATAAACGAAAATGATATTTCAAAACTCGAAATACCAACAGGTAATCCTCTTTTAATAGAATTTGAGAAGGGAATAGTTAAAAATGCTAGATATCTTGATAAAGAAAGAGCACAAGATCTAATTAACTTTTAATAATTTCATTAAAAATTTCTAAATCAGTGACATGAAAAAATTCTTTTGTACTCTCAAAACCATTTAAATTATTTTTACTAATTTCATTATTCCATACTTTAGATATTGAAAAAGAAGTGTCGGATATATTGTTTAAAATTTTTTTGTTAATAATCTGACACCCAATATAAATAAAATTATTATTTTCATATTTAAATAAAGATTTATTTTTAAGTTCAAAATCTCCTATAAATCTTTTGTCAAAACTTTTTTTTTTATTCACTACTAACAGCAAATTACTAAGTTTATTTGAATCATAATATTCAATCATACCTTTTAATTCGTCAATGTATTTTATATCCCACATAGTATCTGGATTAAAAACTATAAAATCTTCATCTTCAGAAGAATTAATTAAATTGAGTATTCCCCCACCAGTATCTAAAATTTCTTTTCCATCTTTTATAATCTCAATTTCTAAGCTTGATTTATAATTTTTTATAAAATCAATAATTTGATCTTCAAGGTAAAAAGTATTTATTTTTACTTCTTTAATTTCTAATTTATCAATTATCTGTAGTGTTCTTTCTAATAAAGTAATGTCTTTTATTTTAAGCAAAGGTTTGGGTATACTTTTGGTTAATGGCTCTAATCTTTTACCAAAACCAGCACATAAGATTAAAGCAGTTTTGACACTCATAATTTGTATCTAACCTCTTTTGGAAAGTACTTATCTATGTTGATTTTTAGATATTTAAAATCCTTTCTTTCTTCTACCCTCTCTTCAATAAGTTTCCATGCGTAGGGTATTAATTTTAAATATGTTTTTTTTTTATCTCGTTTGTGGAGTCTTTTAAATATACCTATAATTTTAAAATTTCTTAATATGGATAAAATAAGAAAATCGTTGTTAAAGTTTTTCTTATTTATTTTTTTTTTATTAATTAAAAAATATTTTTCATAAATTGTTTTTTTTATTTTTTTTGATGTCTTTATCCTAACATCATCAATTAAAGAGGCTAAATCGTATGCAATATTTCCAAATAATGCGTCCTGGGAGTCAATTATAAAAAGTTTTTTTTTGTAAATCATAATATTGGAAACATGAAAATCTCTATGAACAAAAGTGTTGTTTTCATTTTTGAGATTTTTACACATATTGCTAAAAATTTTCAAAAATTTTTTTTTAATATACTCACGTTTTTTTCCTTTGTAATAGTCTGGCAAATACCAATTTAAAAATAGCTTAGCTTCATCTATTAAAATTTTATTTGTATATTTTTTTATTTTATAAAATTTATTCTGAAAATTTTTAATTTTATTTGTTTTGATATTTTGGATTTTAATTAATTTTTTTAGGATTAAAAAAAATACCTTGCTGTTGTTTTTTTTTTTTAATTCGGAAAAAACAGTTTTATTTCCCAGGTCATCAATTTCTATAAAATTATTCTTATAGTTTTCAGAAATTAAATTTGGAACTAAAATTCCATTAATATTAAGCAGTTTATTTACAGATGCATAATCTAAAAGGTTTTTTTCTTTTTCTTTATTAGCAAAAACTATAATGGATGTACCCTTGGCATTTTTTTTTCTATAAAATTTTCTGAAAGAAGCATCACCTTCTAAGGATGAATATTTTTTAAAACTTATTTTCTTTGAGTCTTCCATAAAAATAAATTTCTAAATTTCTTTCTTCCATATTTTCTGCATATTTAAAATACAACTCTAATCTGTTCAATGGTTTCTCATCAATTAATTCTGGCCACTCAATTATAGTAATAATATCCTCTGTATTATCAAATATCCCTAGGTTATTTAGTTCATCTTTGCTTCTTAGACGATAAAGATCAAAATGTTTTATCAGTATATTATTTATCTCATATTCATAAACAATATTAAATGTAGGGCTTAAAACTTCACTTTCAGAAAGTTTATTTTTTATTTCTAAAGAATTTACCAAGTGTCTTGTAAATGTGGTTTTGCCACTTCCAATTTCTCCAAATAAAAAAATATAATCTCCTGGTGATATAATTTTATTAATTTTTTCTGTGATTTTATTTAGATCTTTGGGTGATGAAATATTCATCTAAAACAGATTTAATATCTGTAAGCGTCTGGCTTGTAAGGTCCTTCAGTTTTAACACTTATATAATCAGCTTGATCTTTTGATAGTGGTGTTAATTTTGCACCAACTTTTTCAAGGTGTAGTCTTGCAACTTTCTCATCTAGATGTTTTGGTAGTACATAAACTTTTTTCTCATATTTATCTGAGTTATTCCATAATTCTATTTGTGCTGTAACTTGGTTTGTAAAAGATGCACTCATTACAAAACTTGGGTGACCTGTAGCACATCCAAGATTTACAAGTCTACCTTCAGCTAACAAAATTAGTCTTTTGTTATCTGGAAAGGTAATTTCGTGGACTTGAGGTTTAATTTCATCCCACTTATAGTTTTTTAAAGCTTCTACCTGTATTTCATTGTCAAAGTGTCCAATATTACAAAGTATAGATCTATCTTTCATAGCTCTCATATGATCTGCTGTTACTATGTCTTTATTACCAGTAGCTGTAACAACTATATCAGCTTGACCAATCATCTCATCCATTAAGACAACCTCATAACCTTCCATAGCCGCTTGTAGCGCACAAATTGGATCAGTTTCGGTTACCATTACTCTTGCACCGCTTTGTCTAAGTGATGCAGCACTTCCTTTTCCAACGTCACCAAAACCAGCAACAATTGCAACTTTTCCAGACATCATGACGTCAGTAGCTCTTTTTATACCATCAACTAAACTTTCTCTACACCCATAGAGATTATCGAATTTTGATTTTGTGACTGAGTCGTTAACGTTGATTGCAGGTACTAAAAGTGTTCCCTGCTCTTCCATTTTTTTCAGAGCTAAAACGCCTGTAGTTGTTTCCTCACTTAAACCTTTTATATCCTTCATTAAATCTTTATAATCTTTGTGCATTAGGGCAGTAAGATCACCACCATCATCTAAAATCATATTAGGCTTCCAATCTTTTTTGCCTTCAATTGTTTGTTTTACGCACCACCAGTATTCTTCCTCCGTCTCACCCTTCCACGCGAATACAGGAATACCTGCTTTCGCTATTGCTGCAGCTGCATGATCTTGGGTAGAAAATATATTACATGAAGACCATCTTACTTCTGCACCTAGGTCTACCAATGTTTCAATTAATACTGCTGTTTGAATTGTCATGTGCAAACAACCTAAAATTCTTGCACCTTTAAGAGGGTTTTTTCCTTGATATTCTTTTCTTAGTGCCATTAAGCCAGGCATCTCAGTTTCTGCTAAAGAAATTTCTTTTCTTCCAAATTCTGCTTGATTGATATCTTTAACTTTGTAATCGCTCATAAGATGCGGTTTGTAACAACTTTATCAAATTTAATCAACGTTTAACTTAAAGTTATATTTTTGGGAACGTAATCTCAATTTTTGCACCTTTATCGTCATTATTTGATGCGCGAATTTGACCATTATGAAGTTCAACAAGATTTTTTACTATATTTAAACCTAAGCCTGAGTGCTCACCAAATTTTTCAGGTCTATTACTATAGAATCTATTAAAAATTTTATTAGTATCAGTCTCTTTAAATCCCTCACCCTGATCAATGACATTAAGATTTATAGAACCATTATTTGCCTTTTCTAGCTCGACTTCTATTTCTTGGTTATCATTACTGAAAGAAATAGAATTATCTAATAAGTTTGCAATGATTTGCTCAACTCTATTTTCAATACCTAAAATTTTATAATCCTTTGAGCCATTGGTATTTAATTTTACAGATATACCTCTTTTTGAATTATAAACTCCATTATAATCATCAACAACAGATCTGGTAATTAATTTGAGATCAAGCTCTTTCATTTGTTCTGAGGAAATTGCAGCTTCATCTTTTAACATTTGAGAGTAATCTGTTACTAATCTCTCAATCCTTTCAACATCATGGGAAATTATATTTATTAATTTATCTCTTAAAGTTTTATTTTCTGTTTCTGAAATAATTTCAGATGCACTTTTAAGTGAAGCTAATGGATTTCTAATTTCATGAACTAAATCTGTTGAAAAATTTTCAGCATTTGTAATTCTTTTGTTTAATTCTTTTGTCATTTCATCAACAGACTTTGATAAAATTCCTAATTCATCATTTCTTTTTTTGATATTTTCTATATTTGTTTCTTCATTACTTTTTTCTTTGATAATATTTGTATAATTGACTATATTTTTAATAGGTTTAAGAAAATATCTGTTAAGCACAAATGAAAAAATCATTATAACAACAATTACAATTGCAGCTGTTCTTAATATAAAATTTTTTCTTTCATTTATTGCAACTCTAATTTCATTTGCATTTTCTTGTATCACTATGAATCCATAATTATTTTCGTCTATATTCACATTTTTTATTGTTGTTAAAATAAATTGTTCATAAGTATTTTGAGTAAATGCCAAAGGTTTTCCAAATTCTGATGAGTTTGCATAATTTGTTAGTTTATCTTTTAAAAAAGGTAAATTTTTACTTTCTAGTGATGTTTGTTTATTTGAATCAGATTTTTTTACTTCGCTACCTAAAATATCCATCTCAACAATTTCAAGTTTTGGAGAAAAAGATCTTGGATCTAGGTCTAAAGTATCTGTATCCCCTATGAGATTAAAGTTACTATCAAATATTACGACTCTATCAAGATTTTGGAAAAGAAATCTCGTAGAAAATAAAAATTTTTTAATTTCATCAATATTAAAATTAATTTTTAATCTTTTTAAGTGGTCTGTAGTATTATCAATAATTTGTATGTGGTTAGAGGCTTTATTTTTAATCAATGACGGTTCGATACTTCTTAAATATAATAAAGTAAAAACCCCAATTACTAAAAAAAATACTAAGTTTAAAAAAAGAAATTTTTTTAAAATTGAAAGATTTTTGATAAAATTACTTAACATCAACTTACATTCCAACGATAACCACTGCCATATCTAGTTTCTATTGCAGAAAAATTACTATCAACTTTTTTAAATTTTTTTCTTATTCTCTTTACGTGACTATCTATAGTTCTGTCTTCGATGTCCGTATCTTCTCTATATGCAATATCCATTAATTGTGATCTTTCCTTAATTATACCTGGTCGTTTTGCTAACTCTTTAACTATTAAAAATTCAGTAGTTGTTAATTTATCAGGCAATTGTTTGCCTGCCCACTCACACTCTAATTGGGATGGATCAAGTTTTAGTTTTCCATGAGATATGATGTTCTTGTTATCCTCTACATTGGTATCCTTTTTTCTTAATTGAACTCTAATCCTCTCAATTAAAATCTTCTGTGAAAATCCACCTGATTTTTTTACAAAATCATCAGCACCTAGTTTTAAGTTTAATAATTCATCTACTTCCTCATCTTTTGAAGTTAACATGATTACAGGTAAAGAAGTTTTCTTCCTCAATTTTCTAAGCAACTCTTCTCCATCCATCCTAGGCATTTTAATGTCTATAACCGCTAGATCTGGAGGCGATCTAGTTAAACCAATAAGAGCACTTTCTCCATCCAGATAAGTTTGAACTTTAAAACCCTCTTTTTCTAAAGCAATACTTAAGCTGGTTAAAATATTTCTATCATCATCAATTAATGCAATTGTTTCTTTCATAGACTACTTTAAAAATACTAAATTGTTCTAATTTGGGCAATAGATGGTTTTGCTTAATGTAGTTCACCCCAATTATTACCATGATTAATGTCAATTGAAAGAGGTATTGAAAATGTATGTAAATCACTATCCTTAACACTTGACATCTCTTTTTTTATTAATTTTTCATATTCTAGTACTTCATCTTTTTTCACTTCAAAAATTAATTCATCATGTATTTGTAATAAAATTTTACAATTCAGGTTTTTAATTGACTCAAATTTCTTATTAATTCTTATCATTGCAAGTCTCATTATTTCTGATGCTGATCCCTGAATAGGAGCATTAATTGCGGCTCTTTCTTGAAAATTTCTGATATTAAAATTTTTGTCATTAATTCCTGTAACATGCGTTCGCCTTCCAAAAATATTGTTTACAAATCCACTTTTCCTACAAAATTTAATTGTATATTCCATATAATTTTTAATTTCTGGAAATTTTATAAAATATGCGTTTAGAAATTCTTCTGCTTCAACATTGGAAACACCTATTTGTTTTGCAAGACCATATTGGGAGATTCCATAAATGATACCAAAATTAATTGCTTTTGCTTTTCTTCTCATATCAGAATTAACATCTTTAACTTTAACATTAAAAACTTGGCTTGCGGTTAAGGAATGAATATCCTCGTTATTTTTAAAAGCTTTTTTTAGTTCTTTCACATCAGCTAAATCAGCTAAGATTCTCATTTCAATTTGATTATAATCAGCAGAAATAAGCAACGATTGATTATCAGCTATAAAAGATTTTCTTATATCTTTTCCATCGTCTGACTTGATTGGTATATTTTGTAAATTTGGATCACTAGAGGCTAATCTACCTGTAGATGTTGCGGCAAGTAAAAATGACGTATGAACCCTTTTAGAATTTTTATTTATATGTTCTTGTAATGAGTCTGAATAAGTATTTTTTAGTTTTGTTACCTGTCTCCAATCTAAAACTAATTTTGGTAATTCATGTCCTTTAAATGATAAATCTTCTAATACTTGTGCGCTAGTTGCAAAGCTACCTTTTTTTGTTTTTTTTATATTCGCAATTTTCAATTCATTATACATTATTTCACCCAATTGTTTAGTTGAGCCAATATTGAATTTTTTTTTTGAAATTTTAAAAATTTCTTTTTCAAGTTTTTGTATCTTTCCTTCAAATTTTTTTGATAAAATCTTCAAAAAGTTATTATCAACTTTAATTCCACAAATTTCCATATGTGCTAAAATTTTTATCAGCGGTTTTTCAAAGATTTCATAAATATTTAGTAATTTTTCAGATTTCAGATTTTTTATAAAGATTTGATATAGTCTAAAAGTTATATCAGCATCTTCAGATGCATAATTTTTTGCCAAGTCTAAATCTACCTCACTAAAATTAATTTGTTTTTTCCCTGTACCAACTAAATCTTTATAAGATATGGTTTTATGATCTAAATGAATTTGAGACAATGTATCCATGTTATGGCGATTTTTTCCTGCATCTAAAACATAAGACATCAACATAGTATCCTCCATTGAAGTCATATCTATTCCTCTATGAAATAATATTATGTAATCAAATTTAATGTTTTGACCAATTTTTTTAATACTCTTATCTTCTAGAATTGGTTTAATCTTTTTTATTATTGATTTTTCATTCATGTTTTTTTTAGATTTATGTGCTAGTGGTATATAACAAGCATGACCAACTTTAGTGGATAAAGAAATACCAACTAAATCAGCCTGATGAGGATCCAAAGATGTTGTTTCAGTATCAATTGCAAACTCACCTTTTTCTTCTGCCTCTTTTAACCATTTATCTAAATCTTTTTCATTTTCTATTAATTGATAATTTTTTGAATTAATTTTTTGATTTATACTTTTTTCAATTTTTTGATCTTTCTCAAACCCTATTTCACCATATGTTGATATTGCTGAACTTAATAATCTGTTAAATTCCATTTCTCTTAAAAAATCATAAAGTTTTTTTTTATCAACATTTTTTAATTTAAACTCAATTATCTCATTTTTAATTGGAACATCTTTTTTTAAGGTTACTAACTTTTTACTTACTATAGCTTTATCTTTATTTTCAATTAAAGTTTGTCTTCTTTTGTTTTGCTTAATTTCACTAGCTTTTTTTAATAAATTCTCTAAGGTTTTGTATTCGTTTATTAATTCAGCTGCAGTCTTCACGCCTATGCCAGGTACACCTGGAACGTTATCACTACTATCTCCTGCAAGCGCTTGGACATCTATTACTTTGCTTGGTTCAACTCCAAATTTATCTAATATATCTTGATCAGAAATATATTTATTTTTCATTGGGTCATAAATTCTAATATTTTTTTTATAAAGCTGCATTAGGTCTTTGTCAGAAGATATAATCGTAACTTTTGCACCTGCAGACAAAATTTGTTCAGAATAAGTTGCAATTAAATCATCAGCTTCATAATTCAATAACTCTACTGAGGGTAGATTGAAAGCCTCTACAGATTTTCTTATATAATCAAATTGAGGTATCAAATCATCTGGTGCATCAGATCTGTTTCCTTTGTAATCAGAATAAATTTCATTTCTAAAATTTTTTCTTGCTGAGTCAAAAATTACTACAAAGTGTGTTGGTTTTTCTTTATTATCATCTGACTTTGAGTCCTCAAGTAATTTGAATAACATAT
This sequence comes from uncultured Pelagibacteraceae bacterium, assembly GCA_902597895.1. GTDB lineage: Bacteria > Pseudomonadota > Alphaproteobacteria > Pelagibacterales > Pelagibacteraceae > Pelagibacter. Next base: position 320,706 of record CACJZM010000001.1, on the reverse strand, counting down.
TACAAAACCCATTTACAGCTCCAGTAGGTAGTCCATCACTTTTTCTAGTCAAAGGTGGAAGAGCATAATATGCTCTAAAAATATATCCTGATCCATCAATCAAATAGAAATGATCAGTTTTTTTTATTTTAGTCATAAATAATGTTACCTTAATTTATACTAATGTTATAAACGTATATTTAAATATGAACAAAAAAAATGTTTTGTATGTTAAAAACTTAAATAAAACTTATTCAAAAGATAGTTCTAAATCTACTCTTGCACTTGATGGATTAAACTTAGAAGTGAAAGAAGGAGAAATTTTTGGTCTTTTGGGACCTAATGGTGCTGGCAAAAGTACATTTATTAATATTTTAAGTGGCACAACTATGAAATCTTCAGGAGAAGTTAGTGTTTGGGGGTTTGATATTGATAAAAATCCAAGACAAGTAAGAGCTTCGATTGGTATAGTTCCTCAAGAAATTAACGTTGACCCTTTTTTTACTCCAAGAAAATTATTAGAATTACAAGCTGGAATGTATGGAATAAGAAAAAAAGATCGGATTACAGATGTTATTCTTAAGCTTGTTTCATTGGAAGATCAGTCTAGAAGTTATACAAGAAGTTTATCTGGAGGAATGAAAAGAAGATTAATGGTAGCCAAAGCATTAGTTCATAAACCACCTATAGTAATATTAGATGAACCAACTGCGGGTGTTGATGTCGAATTAAGAGGAAATCTTTGGGATAACGTTAAGTCTTTAAATAAACAAGGTGTTACAATAATTTTAACAACACATTATTTAGAAGAAGCTGAAAAAATGTGTGATAGAATTGGTATTCTTAATAAAGGAAGGTTAGTTGCTTTAGATAGTACAAGTAATCTCTTAGAAAAAATTCAAACAAAAAAAGTAAAATTCACGGTTAATAAAAAAGTTAATACACAAGAAAATTTATTTAGTTCACTTAAAATATTATCAAATAATGAGAATTATCTATCTGTTATATATGAAAAAAGTAAAGTTAATATGAGGGATTTAATTCAATCTATAGAAACGCAAGGTGTAAATATAATTGATATATCTACAGATGATGGTGATTTAGAAGATGTATTTTTAACATTAACAAAAAACTAGATAAATCTAAATAATAGTAGTAAAGTCAAACTATGGAAATCACTAAGGCAAATAATTTACAAAAAACTTTAAAATATTTTTTAGTAATTTTTCTAGGCACAATTCTACTAACGTTATCTGCTAAAATTAAAATTCCCTTTTATCCTGTACCAATGACCATGCAAACATTTTTGGTAATTTTTTTTGGTATTGCATTTGGATATAAAATAGCTTTAGCAACTGTTGGGCTTTATTTATTAGAAGGTATTTTGGGTTTTCCAGTTTTTTCAAATTCACCTGAAAGAGGAATTGGCTTAACATATTTCACTGGTCCAACTATGGGATATTTAATTGGATTTTTATTTGCTACTTTTTTAGCTGGTTTTTTTAATTATAATAAAAATATATTTTATAATTTTTGTAAAATAATATTGTCAGTATCTAGTATTTATATTTTAGGTGTGATTTGGCTTGGAATTTTAATTGGATGGGATAAACCTCTTCTTGAACTTGGTGTTTTACCATTTCTTTTAGCCGAATTATTTAAAATGTTAATACTAGCTTTATTAGTGAAAAAAATTATTAAATTAAGAAAATTTATCTAGGAGATCTTTTTGAAAGTATTCTTTGAAGAGTTCTTCTATGCATCTTAAGTCTTCTTGCAGTTTCCGATACATTTCTATTACATAATTCAAAAACTCTATGTATATGTTCCCACTTAACTCTATCTGCTGACATTGGGTTTTCAGGAGGTGCAGCTTTGCTATTTGGATCAGCTAAAAGAGCTCTTTCTACATCATCTGCATCTGCAGGTTTTGCTAAATAATCTATCGCACCTTGCTTAATTGCTGCAACTGCAGTTGGAATATTTCCATAACCTGTTAGCATAACAACTCTACTTTTCGAATTAGAGCTCTGTATTTCTTTTACAACCTCTAATCCATTTCCATCACCTAATCTAAGGTCAACTACTGCAAAAGCAGGTTTTTTTTGTTTAACTGATTCTAAACCTTTTTTTACACCTTCGGCTTGAGATACTTGAAAACCTTTTTTTTCCATAGCTCTAGCTAATCTCTCTCTAAAAGGATTGTCGTCATCAACTATGAGTAGTGATTTATCCTCAAATTGACTTATATTTTTAGTGTTTTCAGACGGTATCATGGAACACATATGGTGTTTAAAAGTTAAATTTCAATAGTATTATTTTCTTTACTTTAATGAATATATCCCATAAATGCTGGATTTATAAAGGTGCATAAGAGATATGCACTTTTTTTTTGTTAAATTTTTTTTGAGGGGCTAAATATGGAAAAATTTAAAACAGTTGAAAAATTAGTAAATCAACTGCGACCGGATGAACCAATTTATTGTATAAGAAAAAATTCTATACAAGTAGCTTCAAAATTTTTTCAAAACAATTTTCCTGGGAAAGTTTTATATGCCGTTAAAACTAATCCACATCCACTAGTAATTAAGACAATAATTGATAGTGGGATTAAGAACTTTGATGTTGCATCTATCAATGAAATTAAGGCAATTAGGGAAATAGATAAGAGTGTTAAATGCTCTTATATGCATACAGTTAAAAGTAGGGAAAGTATTAAAGAAGCATATTTTAATTATGGGGTAAAAACTTTTTCTTTAGACTCTAAAGATGAATTAATTAAAATAATAGAAAGCACTGGTCAAGCTAAAGATTTAGAATTATTTGTGCGAGTTGCAGTATCTAACGAACACGCGGAGATTGATTTATCAAAAAAGTTTGGTGCACTTACTTCAGAAGCTACTGGTTTACTAAGACTAACAAAACAATATGCTAAAAAAATTGGATTAAGTTTTCATGTAGGATCACAATGTATGCATCCAATTTCTTACAGTAAAGGAATTAAAGAAATAGGAAACATTATTAAACGTACAAAAATTATTCCTGACTATATAAATGTTGGGGGAGGTTTTCCAACAATATACCCAGATTTAATACCTCAATCCATAGAAAGTTATTTTAATGAAATCCAAGATGCTTTAAAAAATTTAAAATTAGAAAATCTTCCAGAAATTATTTGTGAACCAGGTAGAGCCATAGTTGCTGAGAGTGGTTCTACAATAGTAAGGGTAAATTTAAGAAAAAAACAAAAACTTTATATTAATGATGGAACATACGGAACTTTGTTTGATGCTGGAGTTCCAAATATAGTTTATCCTAGTAAATTAATAACTAATGGTAGGATAATATCAAAAAAATTAACCTCATTTGATTTTTATGGACCAACATGTGATAGCATGGATTACATGAAGGGCCCTTTTGTTTTACCCAATAATATTAAAGAAAATGATTACATAGAGCTTGGCCAACTTGGAGCATATGGATTAACATTTAGAACTGATTTTAATGGTCTATATTCAAATAATATATTTGAATTAGAAGATAGACCCATTATGACTATGTATGACAAAGAATTTGATAAACAATTTCTTGTTGCATAATGTCAGATAAAAAAAATCTAGGTCACAATAGTAAAAAAGATTTTTTAAAATCTCCTGTCGAACATATTGATATAACTTCATTCGACTCTAGAAAAATAATTCAATCTATGAAAAAAATGTCTTTCGTTTCAAGAGAGACTGCAAATGCTGCTGATATATTCAATCAAATGATAAAAGATAAAGAATGTTCAATATTTTTAACTCTAGCTGGATCTACTTCAGCAGCAGGATGTATGCATATTTATAGGGATATGATTAAATACAATATGGTAGATGCAATAGTTGCTACTGGAGCGTCTATAATTGATATGGATTTCTTTGAAGCCTTAGGTTTCAAACACTATCAAGGCTCTCAATTTCAAAATGACGCTGAATTAAGAAAAAATTATATAGATAGAATTTACGATACTTATATTGATGAAGAAGAACTTCAAATGTGTGATAAAACTATTTGTGAAATTGCTGATGAACTCGATCCGAAAAGTTATACTTCAAGAGAATTCATTCAAGAAATAGGGAAATATTTAAAAAAAAATGCAAAAAAAAAGGGATCTTTAATTGAAATGGCTTATGATCATAATGTTCCAATATTCTGTCCTGCGTTCACCGACTCTAGCGCTGGTTTTGGCTTAGTAATGCATCAAGAAAAAAATCCAAATAAACATGTTACTATTGATTCTATAAGAGAGTTTAGAGAACTAACCGAAATTAAAATTAAATCTAAAGGTTCAGGTTTATTCATGATAGGTGGGGGTGTTCCAAAAAATTTTATTCAAGATACAGTTATTTGTGCTGAATTATTGGGAAAAAATGTAGATATGCATAAATACGCAATTCAAATTACAGTAGCAGATTCAAGGGATGGTGCGTGTAGTAGTTCTACTTTAAAAGAAGCAAGCTCATGGGGCAAAGTTGATGTAACTAAAGAACAAATGGTTTTTGCTGAGGCAACAAGTGTTTTGCCATTAATTGCTAGTGATGCTTATCACAATGGTAATTGGAAAAATAGAGATAGAAAAAATTTCTCAAAAATATTTTGATTTAATGATCAAAAAAACAAAAATTGGTATTATACAAAGTAAAATTTCTAATAATTTTGAAAAAAATTTAAATTTTTCGATTAAAAATATTAAAAAAGCTGCCTCTAAAAAAGCTAAAATTATTTGTTTACCTGAGTTATTTTTAACAAATTATTTTTGTCAAGCAGAGAGTCATTCTAACTTTAAAATTGCTGAAAAGATACCAGGCAGAACATCAAAAATTTTTTGTGACTTAGCAAAAGAATTAAAAGTAATTTTATTGATTTCAGTATTTGAAAAGAAAACTCACGGTTTGTATCACAACACAAGTATAGTAATTAGTGAAAACGGTAAAATACTGTCAAAGTATAGAAAAATGCATATTCCTGATGATCCTGGATATTATGAGAAATTTTATTTTACACCAGGAGACCTCGGTTATAAATCTACTCAGACAAAATATGGAAATATTGGTAACCTAATATGTTGGGATCAATGGTTCCCTGAGGCTGCACGGCTTACAGCACTTAAAGGTGCACAAATAATTTTTTATCCCACCGCGATAGGATGGCATCCAAAAGAGAAAAAAAAATTTGGAAGGTCTCAATTAGACTCTTGGATAACAATTCAAAAATCACATGCTATAGCAAATGGAACATATATTGTAGCTGTCAATAGAGTTGGGACTGAAAAAAAGGGTAGAAGAAAAATTCAATTTTGGGGAAACTCAATGATTATAAATCCTAGTGGTAAAGTTATTGGTAGACTTGGAGATAAAAAAGAAGGAATTTTAATCTGTGAAGTAGATTATAGAAAAATTGATTTTACAAGACAACACTGGCCTTTTTTTAGAGATAGAAGAATAGAAACTTACAAGGGAATACTAAAAAATCCTTCAGATGAATAAAAAACTAAATGGTTTTAGAATGCCAGCGGAATGGGAACTACAAAAATCTGTTTGGATTGCATGGCCTTATAATAAAAATGATTGGCCCGGCCTTTTTCAGGGGATACCAGAAGTATTTACAAAAATTATTTCATCCATTTCAAAAGATCAAAAAGTTAATTTACTTGTTAACAGTGACAAAAATGAAATTATTAAATTTCTAAAATTAGCTAACTCAAATTTGAAAAATATAAGATTTTATAAAATAAAAACAGATAGAGTTTGGTTAAGAGATTCAGGCCCAATTTTTTTAATTAATGAAAAAAAAAGAAAAAAACTGCTTTTAAATTTTGAATTTAATGCCTGGTCTAAATATAAAAACTTTAATAATGACAATAAAATACCAAATAGGATAGCTAAAATTTTAAAAATTAAACAGATAAAACCAACTTATAATTATAAAGGAAGATTGAAACCAATAGTAATGGAAGGTGGTGCATTCGATGTGAACGGTGATGGTTCAATTTTATTAACTGAAGAATGTTTATTAAGCAAAGTACAACAAAGAAATAAAAATTTAAAAAAAAAGGATTATGAAAATTTTTTTTCAACATATTTGAATATTAAAAACTTTATATGGTTAAAAAAGGGAATAATTGGAGATGATACCCATGGACATGTAGACGATATCTCGCGCTTTGTTTCACGCGATACAATTATGACAGCAGTTGAAAAAAATAAAAAAGATAAAAATTATAAAAACTTAAAATATAACTTAAATATTTTAAAAAAAAGTATAAATGGGAAAGGTAAAAAATATAAAATAATTGAGATACCTATGCCAAAACCTATTTTTATTGATAACTCAAGAGTTCCTGCAAGTTATTTAAATTTTTTTATATGCAACAAAAAAGTTTTACTTCCAATATTTAATAATAATTTAGACAAAAAGGTAATTAAGATATTTGAAAATTTTTTTCAAAATAAAAAAATTGTCCCCATTAATTGTAAAGAATTAATATGGGGATATGGTGCAATTCATTGCATAACCCAACAAGAGCCTAAATTATAATTAAGTTAATTTGAAATTACCAATTACTAGTCTAAAAGGTATTAACATTACTAATGCAACCAAAATTTTTACCGCTAAATCTCCAAGTGATAATGTAATCCATGGAATTCCTGTCCCATAGAACGATATAGAAAAAAATAAAAAAGTATCTACCGTTGAACCTATCAGTGAAGAAGTAAGAGGAGCAACATACCAAGTCTTTTTTCTTAGTTGATCAAATATTTTAACATCTAATAATTGTGCAACTATAAATGCCGAACCTGATCCTATTGCTATTCGAATAGAAATTAAGTCTGAAAAATTTGTTGAAAAAAATAATGTAAAAGTGATACCTATAGCGAAACCTATATATACAATTTTCCTTGCTACAAATTTTCCATACGATCTATTCGCTAGATCAGTTATTAAAAAGGCAACTGGATAACTAAATGCTCCATAGGTTAAAAGGTCTTCAAGACCGTAATATTTTATGGGGAATTGTACTAGAAAATTTGATGCTAGTACTACAAATCCCATCAAAAATGACAGGGTAAAAAAATATTTATTCACTAAGCTGATTTAGTTAACAGATTTTTTTTTAACTTTTTCAATCGCATTGACAAATATTTACTTTTTGTACTTTTAATAAATTGGTCAAAACTTCCTTTTTTATCAACTGACCTTAGACCTGCATTAGATACGGTAAGTCTCATGCTTTTATTTAATATCTCACTTTTAAATTTTACTTTTTTTAAATTTGGTAAAAATCTTCTTTTAGTCTTGTTGTTAGCATGACTAACATTATGACCTTTTAGAGGTATTTTTCCAGTAAGTTCACATTTTTTAGACATAAAAATTAAGATTGTATAAGTGCAATAAAGTTTCCAGTCAAGATCATTTTTTATTTCCTATTATATCAGATATATTTTTCACACCTTTTTTTTCTAATATATTTATTAATTCCTCACTTATTATTGATGCAATGTTTGGGCCTTTGTAAACCATACCAGTGTAAAGTTGAACTAAATTAGCCCCATTTAAAAATTTCTCAAAAGCACTTTTGCCAGAGTCAACACCTCCAACTCCAATAATTAATATTTTACCTCTTAAAATTTTATAAAATTTACTTATTAAATTATTTGATTTTTTTTCAATTGGTTTTCCTGACAACCCACCTTTTTCTAATTTATTTATATTAATTAAGTTTTCTCTGGTACTATCTGTTGTATTTGAAATAATAACAGCACTTATTTCAAATTTTAAAAGTAATTCTGAAATAGTTGGTATATCGTCTTCTTGAATATCGGGAGAAATTTTTACAACTATAGGAACTGCAGAATTTAATATTTTTTTTTCTTCATTAATTAATTTTAGCAATTCATTCAACTCACTTTTATTATGAAAGCTTCTTAAATTTTCAGTATTAGGTGATGAAATATTAATAGTAATATAATCTGCAAAATTATGAAACTTTCTAAAACATACCAAATAATCTTCTAATCTGTTTTGAGAATCTTTATTAGGCCCAATATTAATTCCTAATAATCCTTTTGGTTTATTTCTAGTTATTTTTGAAAGAACTTCTTCTGATCCTGAATTATTAAAACCTAATCTGTTTATAAGAGCCTCATCCTCCTCAAGCCTAAAGACTCTTGGTTTTTTATTTCCATATTGTTTAAGAGGAGTCACTGTTCCAACTTCTACAAACCCAAAACCTAGATCAAATATACTATTATATACTTCTGCATCTTTATCAAAACCTGCAGCAAGTCCAATAGGATTCTTTATTATTTTTGAAAATAATTTTGTTTCAATTAATTTATTATTTGGAATTTTTTTAGGTGGAACAAAATTATATTTTAGTGCTTTAATAGCCAAGCCATGCGCAACTTCTGGTTCAAATTTAAATATTAAGGATCTTATCTTTGAAAACATTATTTAATCTTATCTCTAATTACCTCTTGCATTTCTTTAACACCAAAAAAACTAATAAAAAAACCCATTCTAGGACCATTTTCATCTCCAAATACAACTTCATATATTAATTTAAACCAGTCTCTTAGGTTTTCTTTATAACCATTTTCTTTTCCAACAGTATATATTAGAGTTTGAATGTCTTCAGGTTTCATTTTGTCATCACATTTTTCAAGTATTTGAATTAAAGCTATCAAAGCCTTTTTTTCCAATTCATTTGGCTTTTTATATTTTTTATTTTTCTTAATAACATCATTAAAATATTTTATCGCATATTCAATCAACTTATCAAAAATTGGCTGATTTTTTTCTAGGATATCTGGTTTGTATTTTTTTACAAATTTCCAAAGTAGTTCTTTTGAACTAGCGTTGCTTGTTTCAACCAAATTTAATAACATAGAAAAAGACATGATCATATTTTCTTTTGGTATAATTCCATTATGAACGTGCCAAACAGGATTTAACAACATTTGAAGTTCGGTTTGATTTTTACCTTTATCGATAAAATCAAGATATTCGTCTACAGCTTTTGGTACAATTTCTTTATATAGTTTTTTTGCTCGCTTTGGGTTCTGATACATAAACAAAGAAAGACTCTCTGGTGAAGCGTACTCTAACCATTGATTAATCGTAATACCATTTCCTTTAGATTTCGAAATTTTTTCACCTTTTTCATCTAAAAATAACTCGTATGCAAATCCAGATGGATTTACTTTTCCAAGACTTTTTATAATTTTTGTTGATAAGATAGCACTCTCTATTAAATCTTTTCCATACATTTCAAAATCAATATCTAATGCAAACCATCTCATAGCCCAATCAACTTTCCATTGTAATTTGCAATTTCCATTTAAAATACTTGTTTCCAATTTCTTACCAAAGTTATCAAAGACTATTTTTGAATTTTTTTGATCTATCTCTAAAACAGGTATCTCCAAAACAACTCCAGTATCAGGGCATATTGGTAAAAATGGAGAATAAGTTTTTTGTCTCTCAACACCTAAAGTAGGTATAATTATGTTCATTATTTCTTGATATTTATTCAGAATTAATTTTAAAGTTTCATTAAAAAATCCATTTTTATAAAGTTCAGTTGAGCTTTTAAATGAATAGGTAAAATTGAATTCATTTAAAAATTTTTTTAACATTTCATTATTATGTTCCCCAAAACTATCAAACTTTTGAAAAGGGTCTGGAATTTGAGTTAATGGTTTATGTAAATTATTTTTTAATATTTCTTGGTTAGGGATATTATCAGGTACTTTCCTTAAACCGTCCATATCATCTGAAAAAGTAATTATCTCTTTTGGCATTTCTGTAATTTGATTAAGAGCATTTACAACCATAGATGTCCTTGCTACTTCGCCAAAAGTACCAATATGAGGCAGTCCACTTGGGCCATAACCAGTTTGAAGAATTATCTTTCCTTTTTTTTCAATATATTTTTTTCTCTCTCGAAGAATTTTTTTTGCCTCGACAAATGGCCAGGCGTTAGTTTTTTCAATGTTGTTTTTATCGATCACAATTTTAACTTAATAATAACTCATAAAAATAGAGCTTTTAATAATTCTTATAGAGTTGAAATTTATTTACCATAAAATAATGTTCATTCAAAATGTCGAATTATAAAACAGTCTTTTTCACACTTGGATTATTACAAGTGATTCTTGGTTTTGCTATGATTATACCTGTAGTAGCTCAATTAATTTATCAAGAATTTGATTCTTCTTTCATCAGCTCGGGTATTATTACTATAGTTTTTGGGGTATTGTTTTTTCTCTCAAATTTAGATCACGATAAAACATTAAACTTACCTCAAGCTTTTTTATTAACGGCTCTTTCTTGGTTAAGTATTGCAATATTTGGTTCCTTACCTTTTATATTTTCAAATTTAAATTTAAGCATTACAGATTCTTTTTTTGAGAGTATGTCAGGGATAACTACTACAGGCTCAACTATTATTCAGGATTTGGAAATTGCTCCAAAAAGTATTTTATTATGGAGAGCTATTCTTCAATGGCTTGGGGGAATAGGTATAATTGTTATGGCAATAACTCTAATGCCAATTATGAATGTTGGAGGAATGCAACTATTTAAAATCTCAAGCAACGATACTGCTGAAAAAATTTTACCAAAATCAAAACAAATAAGTATTAGATTAATAATTATTTACTCAATCCTTACATTTATATGCGCTTTTTTTTACAAATTATTTGGTATGAATTTTTTTGATAGCTTAACTCATTCTATGACTACAATTGCAACTGGAGGTTTTTCAAACTACAATCAATCTATAGGATATTTTGATAGTTTTCTTATTGAAATAACCTCGATGATTTTCATAATTTTAGGTAGTATTCCTTTTATTGCTTATATAAAATTTTTAAATGGAGATAAAAAAATATTTTTTTCTGACACGCAAGTTGTAGCATTTTTAAAAGTAACTTTTTTTTCTATCATTGCATTATCTATTTATTTATTTTTTTCAAAAGGATTTCAAAATGAAAGTTTAAGGTCTATTTCTTTTAATGTAATCTCAATACTTACTGGCACAGGTTATGTAACTAAAAATTTTGATCAATGGGGTAATTTTCCTTTAATATTTTTTTTAATTTTAATGTTTATAGGTGGATGCGCTGGATCAACTGCATGTGGTATTAAAATTTTTAGAGTACAGTTGTTATATCGTTTTTTATTAAATCAATTAAAAAAAATTATTTATCCAAGAGGTGTATTTGTAATTAAATATGATAAAAATATTATTGATGATAAATTTATGTCATCGGTAATATCATTTATATTTTTGTATGTTATAATTTTCTTCTCTCTAACTGCTATATTATCTTTAACTGGTCTAGATTTTGTTACATCTATCTCTGGAGCAGCTACATCAATTTCTAATGTTGGTCCAGGTCTTGGAGATACAATAGGTCCAAATGGAAACTTCTCTTCTCTAGAAAACTCATCAAAATGGGTACTAAGTTTAGGGATGATTTTAGGTAGACTTGAGTTATTTGCTATACTAGTGTTGTTTATTCCATCATTTTGGAGAAAATTTTAATGATTGAAAAAAAACAAACCTGGTCTGAGTCATTGCTAGTGTACAAAGACATTAGAATGTTGAGAATATTATTGCTAGGAGCAATAAGTGGATTTCCTTGGGTCTTAATAGCAAGTAGTTTGAGCTTATGGTTAAAAGAAGAAGGATTAAGTAGATCCACTATAGGATGGGCAGGTTTAATTTTTGGGGTTTATGCATTTAATTATTTATGGGCTCCCATTGTCGACAGAATTCAAATACCTTTATTAACAAAAAAACTAGGCCATAGAAGAGGCTGGATAGTTTTAATGCAAATAGCAATTTTGGTAAGTTTAGTTGTTTGGAGTTTTATAAATCCTACTGAAAATTTAGCTCTTCTTATTTCTGTAGGTCTAATAATAGCTATTGCATCAGCAACACAAGATATAACAGTTGATGCATTAAGAATTGAACAGATTAGTGCCAATGAAGGAAAGTCTATGGCAGCTGGAGCTGCAATGGCTGTGGTTGGTTGGTGGACTGGTTATAAACTTGGAGGAGTTATAGCTTTATTTACCGCAGAGTATTTTCAGAATATTGGTATTTCTGATTACTGGCAAACTACTTTTTTAGTTCTAGGTGTTGTTGTAATTTTAATGAATATTGGTCTTATGTTTGTTCATGAGCCTATCGACTCTGATAGAGAGGCAAAACAAAAAGAAACTGACAAAATGATAGGGGAAAAGTTGGGATCAAGTAATATTTTTACAAATTTTATTGCATATATAACAGGGACCATTGGTGGTCCAATAATAAGTTTTTTTAAAAAGAATGGCTATTCAATCGCTATAGGAATTTTAGGCTTTGTATTTTTATTTAAAATTGGAGAAGCTTTTCTTGGAAGGATGTCTATAGTCTTTTATAAAGAAATAGGGTTTTCAAAAGGTGAAATAGCAATCTATTCAAAAACATTGGGATGGATAACTACAGTGGTATTTACCTTGCTGGGTGGAATATTCGCTATGAGATCTGGAACAGTAAAAACAATGTTTGTTGCAGGTGGGTTTATGGCAGCTACAAATCTTCTTTTTGCTTTGTTAGCTTGGACTGGAAAATCTGATTTATTATTTGCTTTAGCAGTTATAGCTGACGATATATCCGCAGCATTTGCTACTGTAGCATTTGTTGCATTTATTTCATTATTAGTAGACAGAACATATACAGCAACTCAGTATGCTCTACTCGCATCAATTGGAACAGCAGGAAGAACAACATTGGCTTCTTCGTCGGGAGCATTGGTAGATTGGCTGAATGGTGATTGGGGAACATTTTTTATAATAACTACTATAATGGTTATTCCATCTCTAATATGCTTGTGGTTAATTAAAGATAAAATAAAAATAAGTGCAAAATAGTTTCTTTTGTAATTTTCCATATATAAATTTGTATGAAAAAAATAGTGTCAAATCTGGATTGGCATCCCAAATATTATATGGAGAAAAGTTTAAAATTATCAAACAATATAAAAAATTTTTAAAAATAAAAACTCATTTTGACAAATATGTTGGCTACATTGAAAATAAAAATTGTTTTGAAAAAAATAAAATTATTACTCACAAAGTTACTACTTTAAAAACACCTATTTTTAAGTTTCCATTAAATAAAAAAATTTATAAAACAAAAAATTTCCTGTCATTCTCTAGTGGTTTGCAAATTTTAAAAAGAAAAGGTCAATTTATTGAATATCAAAAAAATAAATGGATTAAGAAATCAGATATCCATCCTATAAATTACAAAAAAAGAAATTACATTAATGTTGCAAAGTTGTTTTTAAATATAAAATATAAATGGGGTGGAAAAACTTTTAATGGAGTTGATTGCTCATCCCTAATTCAATTATTTTATAAATATAATAATAAATTTTTTCCAAGAGATACTTCTGAACAAATTAAATTTAAAAAAGGTAAAAAAAAAAATAAATTTAAGAAAGGAGATTTAATTTATTGGAAAGGACATGTCGCATTATGTTTAAATTCAAAACTCCTGATTCATGCATACGGGCCAAAAAAGAAAGTATTAATTATGCCTATTTACAATACTGTTAAATTAATTAAAAAAACTGCAAAATTAGAAATTTTAAAAGTTTTTCCTATTTAAAGATTCTCTCTTCCAAAATCTGGTTTTGAAACATCCTGTTTTAATTCTATAATTTGTTTTCTTACTTTTTTTGAATTAACTAATATTTTTTTCATATTTTTTTCGTCAAAATTATTTATATTTTTTTTAAAAATATTTAGATTCTTGATAAATGAGTCTATAGAATTAATCATATTTCTCTTATTGCTAAAAAAAATATCTCTCCACATTATTTCGTTAGAAGCAGCTGTTCTTGAAAAATCTCTAAGACCGCCAGCACTAAATTTAATTAAATTTTTTTTATATTTTTTTTGGAAATCCTGAGCAGTTTTGATTAAATTATATGCAATCAAATGCGGAAGATGGCTAGTTATAGAAAATATTTTATCATGTTCATTTTTATCCATAACTGCGATATTTGCTCCTAATTTTTTCCAAAAATTAGTAATCTTTTTAAATTTGATACTATTTTTATCTTTTATGATTACACACCATTTATTTTTAAATAAGTTTTTATCTCCATATTCAGGGCCGCTAACTTCAGATCCAGCAATTGGATGGCTCATAATCCAATCCAAAGATTTTTTTAATTTTTTCTTAATTAATAAATCTATATTAGATTTTGTTGACCCAACATCTGTAATAATTGAATTATGAGTTAAGAAATTATTTAGTTTAGGTATTATTTTTTTGTATTGACTCATTGGTGTACATAAAATTACTAAGTTAATATCTGAAATATTTTGATCTAATTTTTTTAAAATTATTATTTTTGAGCTTATTTTTTTTATTTTTGAAATATTTTTTTTTGAAATTTCGTAAACAAATATTTTTTTTGCAATTTTTTTGGACAAAGAAGCTCTTAATATTGATGACCCTATCAGTCCACAACCTATAATTAATATTTTATCAAACATTTTTAAAGATAGTTTTTAATTTTTTAATAAAAATTTTATTTTCCTTACTGTTACCAATCGTTATCCTTAAACTATTTTTAATTCCATATATTTTTGTTTCCCTCAAAATTAAACCATTTTTTTGAAGCTTTCTATTAACTTCTGCAGCTGTAAGTTTACATTTATTAAAGTTTAATAATAAAAAGTTAGCACTAACACTATTTGTTTTAATATTAAATCTCTCTACTTCTTTTTTAATTTTTTTCGCCCAGAAGTAATTGTGCTTTACTGATTTACTTATAAATTTACTATCGCTTAAAGCTTCCATTGCACACAACTGCGCAAACTTATTTACATTAAATGGGGGTTTAATAATATTAAGTGCATTAATAATTTTTTTATCCCCATATCCCCAACCAATTCTTAAAGATGCTAATCCATATATTTTTGAAAATGTTCTTAAAATAAAAACATTTTTTTTATTTTTAAAGATATCTAATCCTGATGAATAATTTTTATCTAACATATATTCGTCATAAGCGTCATCTATAACTAGAAGTATATTTTTTCGAAGCTTTTTTCTTAATAATATAAGATCTTTTTTATAAATATAGGTCCCTGTAGGATTATTTGGATTTGCCAAAAAAACAATTTTTGTTTTTTTAGTTATTTTTTTTATAATTTCATTTATAGAAATTTTATAATTTTTTTCTTTCGCAAATAATACTTTTGCACCTACAATATTTGCATAAATTCTGTACATTAAAAAACTATACTGAGGGACCACTACTTCATCTTTTGGTTTGAGAAATAATTGACAAATTAATTGGATGACCTCATCAGAACCGGATCCACAAATAATTTTATCTTTATTGCATTTGAATTTTAAAGATATTTGTTTTCTTAAATCTGTAGATTTTCCATCTGGGTATTTTGATAAGTTTAATTTATTATTATTTATAATTTTTCTAACTTTTGGGGATACCCCCAATGCTGACTCATTAGCAGATAATTTAATGGCCCTCATATTTTTCGCGAGTTGGGATCTCCCAGGCCTATAAGCTATAGTTTTTATTTTTCTAAAATTTAGAGATGTCATAAATTTTTTTATTTTTTTTACTTTATAAATAAAAAATTAATTATTTACATAAAATAAGTACGTTTATTTAAAATTGACATAAATAATTGTATCCTGTAAACAATATTTGCGCTGATTTAACTGAATTGCGAGCGCTATAAAAAAACCGCTAAAATAGTTTTTTTACCTCACAATTCATAAAAAGATAAAATATGAACAAATTAGATAAGGTAAAAAGAATAGTAATACAAAAAACTTTAAAATTAGATTGTGGAAAATCTATATCAAATTTTCCAATTGCTTATGAAACATATGGAAGATTAAATGAAAATAAAGATAATGCTATTTTAGTCTTTCATGCGCTAACAGGAGATCAGTTTGCGTCTGGTGTCAATCCGGTAACTAACAAAGAGGGATGGTGGAGTTATGCTGTTGGTTCAGGTAAGGCAATTGATACAAATAAATATTTTGTGATATGTGCAAATGTTTTGGGAGGTTGTATGGGGTCTTATGGTCCAAGTGATATTAATCCTGAAAATAAAAAAATATTTGGAACAGATTTTCCTGTTATTACTATTAACGACATGGTCAATGCACAATATGAATTGTTAGCTCATCTAAAAATTGAAAAATTATTTTCAGTTATAGGTGGATCTATGGGTGGAATGCAGGTTTTACAATTTATCTCAAACTTTCCAGATAAATCTCATACAGCAATACCAATAGCTTGTACTGCAAGTCATTCAGCACAAAATATAGCTCTTAATGAATTAGGAAGGCAATCAATTATGGCAGATAGTGATTGGCAAAATGGCTTTTATGAAGAAAAAAATAAATCTCCTGCAAAGGGATTATCTGTTGCTAGGATGGCAGCACATATTACGTATTTATCAAAAAAAGGTTTACAGGAAAAATTTGGAAGGAAACTTCAAGAAAGAGATGACCTTAAATTTAGCTTTGATGCAGATTTTCAAATTGAAAGCTATTTAAGATATCAAGGATCTGTATTTGTTGATAGATTTGATGCTAATAGCTATTTATATATCACTAGAGCTATGGACTACTTTGACTTAACCAAACAATTTAATGGTAACCTGTCAAAAGCATTCCAAAAATCTAATACAAAATTTTTTATAATTTCTTTTACATCAGATTGGTTATATCCAACTGCAGAGAATAGAGAAATTGTAATCGCTCTTAATTCACTGGGTAAAGATGTTGGTTTTGTTGAAATAAAATCAGATAAAGGTCATGATTCATTTTTATTAGATGTGCCTGATTTTTTAAATGCAGTAAAAAATTTTTTAAATACCTCATATGGAAAAATAAATGAAAAAAGAATTTAATATAATTGCAAACCTGATTGAAACTAATTCAAAAGTTTTAGATGTTGGGTGTGGAGATGGTGAATTAATGGATTATATTTATAATAACATCACTAAGGATATTAGAGGTATAGAAATCTCAAAAAAAAATGTTCAGAAATGTATTGAAAGAGGCCTTACTGTTATTGAGGGAGATGCTGAAAAAGATTTAAAACAATTTCCCGACAGTTCTTTTGAGTACGTCATTTTAAGTCAAACCCTACAAGCTTTTTTAGATCCTGAAAATGTAATTAATGAGTTACTCAGAGTTGGGAAGAAAGCTATAGTAACAATACCAAATTTTGGTTTTTGGAAAGTTAGATTACACCTACTATTTAAAGGAACTATGCCTATTACTAAAAACTTACCTAATGAATGGTATAACACTCCAAATTTACACATGTGCTCTATAAAAGATTTTGAAAATTATTGTAATAAAAGAAATATTAAAATTAATAGCTCTAATTTGGGATATAAGAATTTATTTTCTGATTTAGGTATATTTATTATTGAAAAGTAAAAATGTTAGTAGAAACTATTAGATGTCTGGAGGATAACTTCTCATATATTTTGATAGATCAAAATAAAAATGCATGTGTAATAGATCCAAGTGAGTCTGAACCGATAATTAATTTTGTAGAAAAAAATAATATCAAAATAAAGTATATTTTAAATACCCACCATCACTTTGACCATATAGGTGGAAACAAAGAAATTAAAAAAAAATATAACGCAAAAATAGTAGCATATAAAAATGATTTACATAGAATACCTGATGTAGACATATCATTAAAAAATAATCAAATATGGACTGCAGAAAATTTTAAATCAAAAATTATTCATATACCAGGACATACTAATGGACATATATGTTTTTTTTTTGAAAACGAAAAAATTGCTTTTACAGGAGATACACTTTTTTCACTTGGCTGTGGAAGAATATTTGAGGGTACTTATAAAGAAATGTTCACCTCACTAAAAAAACTAAAAGAACTTCCAAAAGAAACTAAAATTTATTGTGGACATGAATATACTTTAAAAAATTCAGAGTTTTGTCTTAAATACGACAAAAATAACAAAAGATTACAAAAAAAAATTAACGAAATTAAAAATAAAGTTAATAATAATATCCCAACAGTTCCTTCAACAATTGACGATGAAATTGCTTGTAATATTTTTTTAAGAGCTAAAACATTGGGTGAATTTTCAAAATTAAGAGATTTAAAGGATAATTTTTAGTTTATTCAGCTTGACTAAAAAAAGACTACAACTATATTGCTGCTAATAAAAAATATATTTTTACAATGTCATTTGCAGTAATTAAAACAGGTGGAAAACAATACAAAGTTAAAGCTAGCGATATATTGAAAATCGAAAGGCTTAAAGAAAGTAAAGCTGAAAGCAAAATTGAATTTAATGAAATTCTTGCTTACGGTGATGATAAAAATTTGGAAGTTGGATCACCATTTGTAAAAGGTGCAAAGGTTGAAGCAGAGTTAATTAAAAACAGTAAAAATAGAACTATATTAATTTTTAAAAAAAGAAGAAGACAAAATTCAAGAAGAAAAAATGGACATAGACAACAATATTCACTTATAAAAATAAGTAAGATATTTAATAAAGACGGAGTTTTACTTGCGGAAGCAAAAAAAGTAGAAAAAAAAGAGGAAAAAAAAATAAAACAGGAAACTAAATAGAGAAATTATGGCAACAAAAAAAGCAGGTGGATCATCTAGGAATGGCCGAGATAGTGCTGGAAGAAGATTAGGTGTAAAAAAATACGGAGGTCAGCACGTAATACCTGGTAATATAATTGTTAGACAAAGAGGTACAAAAATATTTCCTGGTGAGCACGTTGGAATGGGTAAAGATCACTCTATTTTTGCAAAAATTGAAGGTAAAGTAGAGTTTAAAAAAACTAAATCAGATAGAACATTTGTTTCTGTAAAACCCAATTAAATAATACAACTTAAAAATATTGGAGTTGTATAATGAAATTTTTAGATCAAGTAAAAATATTTATAAAAGCTGGAGATGGCGGGTCAGGATCTCCAAGTTTCAGACGAGAAAAATTTATTGAGTTTGGTGGACCAGATGGTGGAGATGGTGGAAAAGGTGGTTCAATAATTTTTAAGTCTGAAAGAAATTTAAATACTTTAATAGATTTTAGATACCAGCAACATTTTAAAGCTGAAAGAGGTGGAAACGGATCAGGAAAAAATAAAACTGGAAGAGGAGGAGAAAGTTTATATTTAAAAGTTCCAGTAGGTACACAAGTTTTTGAGGAAGACAATAAAACTCTAATCTTTGATTTTAAAAAAGAAAATGAAGAATATGTTGCTGCAATAGGTGGTAGAGGTGGTTTTGGAAATACTAGATTTAAATCATCAACTAACAGAGCACCAAAAAAATTTACCAAAGGTCATTTAGGTGAAGAATTTTGGATTTGGCTTCAACTAAAAACAATTGCTGATATAGGAATTATAGGATTTCCTAATGCTGGAAAATCAAGTTTGTTAGCTAAATTAACAAGCGCTACTCCTAAGATAGCAAATTATAAATTTACAACATTAAATCCTAATTTAGGTGTTGCGATGTATGATGGTAAAGAAATTACATTAGCTGATATTCCAGGTCTAATTGAAGGTGCTCATGAAGGAATAGGTTTAGGAATTAAATTTTTAAAACACATAGAAAGATGTAACACTTTATTGCATATGATTGATATTACTGATGAGAATATTGAAAAATCATATAGCCAAGTACGTAAAGAACTTCAAAATTATAGTAAAAAACTTATTGAAAAAAATGAGATAGTTGTACTTAATAAAATTGATCTTATTGATCAAAAAGAGGTAAAACAAATTAAAGACAAATTTTTAAAAAAATATAAAGTAAATTTATTGACAATTTCAACTTTAAATAAAAAATCTGTATCTGACTTAAAATCTAAATTAATTAAATATGTCACTAAATAAATCGAAAACAGTTGTTATTAAAATCGGTTCATCTTTATTGATTGATGAAAATAATCAAATTAGAAGAAAATGGTTGTCTGCATTTGCTTTAGATATAAAAGAATTAATTAAACAAAAAAAAAATATCATTATCGTTAGCTCTGGTGCAATAGCGCTTGGATGTAAAAAGTTAAAACTTAAAAAATCTAATTTAAAAATTGATAAAAGCCAAGCCGTTGCATCTATAGGACAAATTGAATTAATGAATCTTCTTAATAAAATTTTCAGCATTAAAAAAGTTAATCTTTCCCAAATCCTATTAACTCTTGAAGATACAGAGCAAAGAAGAAGAGCTATAAATGCAAAAAGAACTTTTCAAAATTTATTTCAGCTTGGATTTGTGCCTGTAGTAAATGAAAATGATAGTATAGCAACTTCTGAAATAAAATATGGTGATAATGATAGGTTGGCTTCTAGGGTTGCTCAAATATCTAGTGCGGATTGCTTAATACTTCTCTCAGATGTTAATGGTTTATACACAAAAAATCCTAAATTATTCAAAGATTCAAAATTAATAAAAGAGATAAAAAATATAGATAGCAACATAGATAAAATTGCAAAAAAAAGTGTAAGTAATTATGGAACAGGGGGGATGAAAACTAAAATTGAAGCAGCAAAAATTTGCCAGTTATCTGGTTGCTCAATGGCAATAGCTAACGGTCTTATTGAAAGACCAATTAAAAATATATTAGAAAAAAATAATTGTACTTGGTTTTTGCCTAAAGTTTCAAAATTAGATGCTAGAAAAAAATGGATTATAAGCTCTGTATCACCAAAAGGAGATTTAATTATCGATGAAGGTGCAATTAATGCTCTTAAAAATGGAAAAAGTTTATTAGCCGCTGGAATTAAAAAAGTTAATGGAATTTTTAAAAAAGGTGATCATATAAGAATTTTAGATAGAAAATTAGTTGAATATGCCAGAGGATTAAGTTCTTTCTCGTCAAACGAAATATTAAAAATTCAAGGCCAACACTCAAGAAAAATTAGTGATTTATTAGGGTATATTTCAAAATCAGAGGTTGTCCATAAAGATGATATGGTAGAGGTTTAAGTTATGAAAGAGTTAATAAGAATAGGAAATAACGCAAAGAGAGCGTCACAAATTAAAGTCGATAAAGATTCTAAAAATAAAGTCTTAGACAAATTTTTATTATTAATTGAAAAAAATAAGAAGAGAATTCTATCAGCAAATAAAAAAGATGTCTTTTTAGCTATAAAAAAAAAAATTCCGGAAAATTTAATTGATAGATTAAAATTAGATAAAGTAAAAATTGAGGGTATGCAACAATCAATACATAAAATTAAAAAATTAGATGATCCTACAAATAAAATTATTGAAAAATGGAAAAGACCTAATGGTTTAGTAATTAAACAGGTATCAACACCGATCGGAGTAATAGGTATCATTTATGAGAGTAGACCAAATGTTACATCGGACATTTCAAGCCTATGTTTCAAATCAGGTAATGTTGTAATTTTACGTGGTGGATCTGAGGCAATTAATTCAAATCTAATTATTACAAATCTTTTTAGACAATCCTTAAAACTTAATAGAATTAATGAAAACTTTGTTCAAATAGTAAAAAACAAAAATAGAAAATCGGTAGACTATATGCTTTCTAATATGCAGAATTTTATAGATGTAATAATTCCAAGGGGTGGGAAAAATCTTGTTAAAAAAGTTCAAACTTTATCTAAAGTTCCTATAATTGGACACTTAGAAGGAATTTGTCATACTTATATAGACAAAGATGCTGATTTAAAAATGACAATTAAAGTAGTTCATAACGCAAAATTAAGAAATACTAGTATATGTGGAGCTACAGAAACTATATTAATGCATAAAAATATTGTTAAAAAGTTTTGTAATCCAGTTTTAAATAAATTAACCGAAAGTAATTGTGAAATAATTGGTGACAAGATAATTAGAAAAACTTTTAAAGGTCCATCAAAAAAATCAAATAAAAAAAGTTGGTCTACTGAATATCTATCTCCAAAAGTTTCAGTTAAAACAGTAAACAATATCGATGAAGCAATCTATCATATTAATAAGTTTGGAACCATGCATACAGACAGTATCATAAGTGAAAATAAAAAAAGTGCAGATTACTTTTTAAAAAAAATTAAAAGTTCGATAGCTATGCATAATACCTCAACACAATTTGCAGATGGAGGAGAATTTGGTTTTGGTGGAGAGGTTGGTATTTCAACAAATACCCTACCACCTAGAGGTCCGGTTGGATTAAATCAATTGACATCTTTTAAATACTTGGTTTTAGGCAATGGTCAAATTAGAAAATAAAAAAAAAATAGGGATTTTAGGTGGAACATTTGACCCTCCTCATGAAGGACATTTGCAAATTTCTATTGAGGCAAGAAAAAAATATAAAATAAATAATATAATTTGGGCTATAACAAAAAAAAATCCATTTAAAAAAAAAAGTTTGTTTAATCTTAAAAAAAGAATTGCTTTAGCCAAAAATTTTACAAATAAACAAAAGTATATTTCTGTCAGATTTTATGAAGATAAAATAAATTCAAATAAAACTATTAATTTAATTAATCATATAGAAAAAAAATATAAAAATTATAAAATTTATTATTTGATGGGTGCAGATAATTTAATCACATTTCATAAGTGGTACCAATGGAAGTTGATTTCATCAAAATGTAGTATATTGGTATTTGATAGAGCTAATTATAAATCAAAATCACTTAATTCAGTAGCTTTTAGGAAACTTAGGAATGAAGGGTTAAAATTTATAAAATTTAAAAAAGTTAATATTTCATCTTCAAAATTAAGGAAAATTTGATAGGGTTAAAATAATTAATGGATAAAATTTTGGATCTAAAGAAAATAGTAATTAAAAAATTAGATTCAAATAAAGCTTTAGATATTGTATCAATAGACTTATCAAATAAATCATCAATAGCCGATTACATGATTATTGCCAGCGGAACATCTTCAAGGCATATTCAAGCATTATCAGAACAGGTCTTAGAAGAATTTAAAAAAAACGGCATTAAGAATTGTAAAATTGAAGGTTCCGAAAGTAGCGAATGGAAGCTTATTGATGGTATAGACTTAATTGTTCATATTTTTAATCCTGAAAAAAGAAAATTTTATGAAATAGAAAAAATCTGGTCAGAATTAATACCTAAAGAAAAAGTTATTATATGAGAACTATAATTTCATTTTTTTTTCTTATTTTGACTACAAACTTAAGTTTATCGGCAAATGAAGAAAGCATTTATGATAAAATTGACTTGTTTGGTGAAGTTTTGGATAAAATTAATAAAGAATATGTAGAAGAAGTAAACCAAAGTGATGCAATGGACGCGGCCATTAACGGAGTTCTTCAATCTTTAGATCCATATTCAGCATACATGTCTCCAGAATTATTCGAAGAAATGCAAACTGAAACTAGTGGTGAATTTGGTGGTTTGGGAATTGAAGTTGGTATGGAGGCAGGTGTTGTAAAAGTAATTTCTCCAATTGATAACTCGCCTGCTGAACAAGCAGGGATAAAAGCTGGTGACTATATTGTAAAAATAAATGGAGTTCAGGTTCAAGGAAAGACACTTACAGAAGCAGTAGAATTAATGAGAGGACCAGTTGGAAGTCCAATTGAAATTACCATAAGAAGAATTGGAGAAAAAAAATCTTTTGTATTTGAAATTATAAGAGAAATTATTGAAGTAAAATCAGTTAAATCAGAACTAATAGATGATAAAGTTGGATACATTAGACTAACATCTTTTAATGAAAACAGCGCTGATCAAATAAAAGATATAGTTAAAAAATTTAAAAAAGAAAATAACATCGATAAATATATTTTAGATCTAAGAAACAATCCTGGTGGTTTACTCTCTCAAGCGATTAGAATTTCTGATTTTTTTTTAGATAATGGTGAAATTGTTGCTACAAAAGGAAGACAATCCAATGAAAATAGAAAATGGTTTGCAAAAAAAGGTGATATTATCAATGGAGAAACGCTCTTAGTTTTAATCAATTATGGTTCAGCATCAGCTGCAGAAATCGTTGCAGGAGCACTTAAAGATCACAAAAGAGCTGTAATAGTTGGTGAAAATAGTTATGGCAAAGGATCTGTTCAATCAATTATACCTTTAAAAAACAAAGGAGCTATAAGATTAACAATTTCAAAATATTATTTACCATCTGGAAAATCTATTTCTGGCGAAGGAGTTACGCCAGATATTGTTATAGAAGAAGACTCTGATTTATTTAGAATTAATACTGAAACAGATAATCAATTAGATTTTGCGGTAAAACTTCTTAACGGATAAAAAAATGTTGGATAAATTCAAAAACCTACCCTTGCGGAAAGGCGTCGGGATTATTTTATTAAACTCAGAAAATAAAGTCTTTGTAGCAAGAAGAATAGATAACCCAAAAAATTTTTGGCAGATGCCTCAAGGTGGTGTAGATAAAAATGAAGATTTTTTGACTGCAGCTTTAAGAGAATTAAAAGAAGAAACCAATATAGAAAATGTTGAATTAATTAAAGAACTTGATGGCACAACTACCTATGAGTTACCAGATAATTTATTGGGAATCATTTGGAAGGGTAAATATAGAGGGCAAAAGCAGAAATGGTTTTTAATGAGATTTAAAGGTAATGAAAATGAGATCAACCTAAGAACAAAGCATCCTGAATTTTTAGATTGGCAATGGATTGAGTTAGATAAAATTACAAAATATGTGGTTAATTTTAAATTAGATATTTACGAAATAATAAAAAATAAAGTTAAAAAAATTATAAATTAATTTAATGATCTTAAAATATCAATTTTTTGATCAATTAAAAATTTTTTTTGATCATCAAGATCTTCAATACTTGACTCCTTTTCTGAGTCTGAAATAATTTTATCAATTTTTTCTTTACTAAGATCTGAAACTTTAATAATAGAACTAGTTAATATTGATAAGTTATTTTCTTTAAATTCTAAAATACCATCTTCAATAAAATAACTTTCTTCCTCTGATTGACTTAAAACTTTGATGATTCCAGGTTTTAAAAATGAAATTATTGGAATATGATCTTTTAATATTCCCATCTCACCTTCAAATGCAGGTACAACCACTTCAGTCACATCTTCTTTTGAAAAAAAAGATTTTTCTGGATTTACTATTTCAACTTTAAATTCTTCACTCATTAAGCAACATCTTTTGCTAATTTCTCGGCCTTTTCTATCGCTTCTTCAATTGTACCAACTAAATAAAAAGCTGCTTCCGGTAAATGATCGTATTCTCCTTTGCATATTGCATCAAATCCTTTAATTGTCGACTCTAAATCAACAAGTTTACCTGGAGATCCTGTAAAAACCTCTGCAACAAAAAATGGTTGAGATAAAAATCTCTGAATTTTTCTCGCTCTTGCTACTACTAATTTATCCTCTTCTGATAATTCATCCATACCCAAAATAGCAATGATATCCTGCAAAGATTTATAGGTTTGAAGAATTTTTTGAACTTCTCTTGCTACTCTATAGTGTTCGTCTCCAACAATTCTTGGATCTAAAATTCTAGATGTAGAATCTAGGGGGTCTACTGCTGGATAAATTCCGAGCTCTGCAATCTGTCTAGACAATACTGTTGTTGCATCTAAGTGGGCAAAAGAGGTAGCAGGTGCGGGATCGGTTAAATCATCAGCAGGAACATAAATGGCTTGTACAGATGTAATTGAACCTTTGTTTGTTGTTGTGATTCTTTCCTGTAGATTTCCCATATCAGTTGCTAGTGTTGGTTGATATCCAACTGCCGATGGAATTCTTCCTAATAGAGCAGATACTTCTGAACCTGCCTGAGTAAATCTAAATATATTATCTACGAAAAATAATACATCTTGGCCTTCCTGATCTCTAAAATATTCTGCAACAGTTAATCCTGTTAGCGCTACTCTTGCTCTTGCTCCTGGTGGTTCGTTCATTTGCCCATAAACTAAGGCTGCTTTTGAACCTTCTCCTTCAGGCTTTATTACTCCGGAGTCTATCATTTCATGATATAAATCATTACCTTCCCTTGTTCTCTCTCCAACTCCAGCAAAGACAGAGAAACCTCCATGAGCTTTTGCAACGTTATTAATTAATTCCATTATAAGTACTGTTTTTCCTACTCCTGCTCCACCAAATAATCCAATTTTTCCTCCTTTTGCATATGGTGCTAAAAGATCTATTACTTTAATTCCTGTAACAAGAATTTCAGTCTCAGTAGATTGATCATTAAAAGTCGGTGCAGGTCTATGAATAGGCCAATTTTCTTTATTCTTAACTTCACCTTTTTCATCTATAGGCTCACCTATAACATTTATAATTCTTCCTAAAGTTTCTGGGCCAACTGGAACTTTAATCGGTGAACCTGTATCTGTAACTTCATCACCTCTTTTTAAACCTTCTGTAGCATCCATTGCTATAGTTCTGACGCTTGACTCTCCTAAATGCTGGGCCACCTCTAATACCAGTCTATTACCAGCATTGTTACATTCTAAAGCTGTTAAAATTTCTGGTAGCTCTCCATCAAACTTTACATCGACTACTGCTCCAATAACTTGTGTTATATTTCCTTTTTTCATGATTATAAACTTTCTGCTCCTGATATAATTTCGATTAGTTCTTTTGTAATTGCTGCTTGACGGCTTCTATTGTACTCAATAGTAAGCTTATCAACCATTTCACCTGCGTTTCTAGTAGCATTATCCATAGCACTCATTCTAGAACCTTGTTCGCTAGCTGAATTTTCTAACATTGCTTTAAAAATCTGCGTAGAAATATTTTTTGGTAGTAGATTACTCAAAATTTCATCTTCTTCAGGCTCAAACTCATAACTCTCATTATTAGTTTGATCCTTTTCGTTTTCAGTTTTTAAAGGTATAATTTGTTGTTCTTGTGGAATTTGAGTTATTACATTTTTAAATTGATTATAAAAAATAGTACAAACATCAAATTCTTCTTTTTCAAATTTTTCTATTATTATTTTTCCTACTTTATTTGCATCAAAATAATTAATATTTTTTGAATCTTTAAAAGATAATTTCTCAATAATATTATTTTTATATTGTCTTTTTAATTGATCATAACCTTTTGACCCAACTGTAATAATTTTCAGTGATTTGTTTTCATTTGATATTTTTTGAAAAAATAACTTTGCTTTCTTTATAATATTTGAGTTAAATCCACCACAAAGACCTCTATCAGAAGTCAATACTACACATAAATGGGTTTTCTCTTGTCCAGTTCCCTGTAAAAGTTTTGGAGCGTTTTCTTTATCTGATACTGAGCTAGAAAGATTAAGAATAATATTGTTCATTTTTTCTGAGTATGGTCTTCCTCTCTCTGCGTTTTCTTGTGCTCTTCTTAATTTTGCTGCAGCAACCATTTTCATAGCCTTTGTTATTTTTTGTGTAGACTTAACACTTGAAATTCTTTTTTTTAAATCATCTAAACTGGCCATTACTTTTATTTAGAACTTTCTTTATGTTGCTTGATTAATTCTACTAAAGCTTTTTCAGAGTCTTCCTCAAGTTTTCCAGTATTAGAAATTGCTTCTATAATTTCTGGTTTTTCTGATTTACATTTAGCAATAATTTTTGTTTCAAAAGAAGCTATGTCCTTTAGTTCTACATCATCTAGATACCCTTTTACCCCACAAAACACTGAAATAACCTGTTCAGCTACAGTCATTGGAGAATACTGTTTTTGTTTTAAAAGTTCAGTTAACTTTGAACCCCTATTTAAAAGTTTTTGAGTTGAAGCATCTAAATCAGATCCGAATTGAGCAAATGCTGCCATTTCTCTATATTGTGCAAGCTCTAATTTCATAGAACCTGAAACTTTTTTCATTGCCTTTGTTTGAGCAGATGATCCTACTCTAGACACTGATAAACCTACGTTTATTGCTGGTCTTATACCTTGGTTAAATAGATTTGTTTCTAGAAAAATTTGTCCATCTGTAATTGAGATTACATTTGTTGGTATAAATGCTGAAACATCTCCACCTTGGGTTTCTATAATAGGTAGTGCTGTAAGGGAACCTCCCCCATGTTCGTCACTCAATTTAGCAGCTCTTTCCAAAAGCCGACTGTGTAAATAAAATACATCTCCAGGGTATGCTTCCCTTCCAGGGGGCCTTCTTAATAGCAATGACATTTGTCTGTATGCAACAGCTTGTTTTGACAAATCATCATAAATTATTAGTGCATGCATACCATTATCTCTAAAAAATTCTCCCATAGTACAACCAGTGTAGGGCGCCAAAAATTGCAGAGGTGCAGCATCTGATGCTGTTGCAGCAACTATAGTTGTATATTCCATTGCTCCTGCCTCTTCTAATGTTTTTTCAATTTGTCTAACTGTTGATCTTTTTTGTCCAATAGCAACATAAATACAATATAATTTTTGTTTTTCGTCCCCAGATTCATTAATTTTTTTTTGATTAATGATTGTATCAATTGCAACTGCAGTCTTTCCTGTTTGTCTATCTCCAATAATCAATTCTCTTTGACCTCTTCCAATTGGAACTAAACTGTCAACAGATTTTAAACCAGATTGCATTGGTTCACTAACCGATTTTCTTGGAATAATACCTGGAGCTTTAACTTCAACTCTACTTCGCTTTACTCCTTTATCTAAATTTCCTTTACCATCTATTGGATTACCTAATCCATCAACTACTCTTCCCAAAAGTTCTTTACCGACTGGTGTATCTACAATTGCACCAGTTCTTTTAACTGTGTCTCCTTCTTTTACAGCTTTATCATCACCGAATATAACAACGCCTACATTATCACTTTCTAAGTTTAATGCCATTCCCTTTGATCCATCAGCAAACTCAACCATTTCTCCAGCTTGAACGTTATCTAATCCATAAATTCTAGCGATTCCATCTCCTACAGACAAAACTTGCCCCACTTCAGTTACTTCTGCTTTATCTCCAAATTTTTTGATTTGTTCTTTTAAGATCTTAGTAACTTCTGAAGGATTAATTTCCATTTATGCCTCAATCATTTTATTTTCAATTTGTTGCAATTTATTTTTTACAGATGTATCGATCATTATACTTTCAATTTGCATTATCAATCCACCTATTAAACTTGGATCAAATGTATAATTTAGTTTTACTTCCGAGCCAAAATTTTTTGATAAATCATTTTTAATATTATTAATTTCATCGTTACTTAATTCCTTTGCTACCGATAACTTAGCTGTAATTTCCCCTCTACTTTTAGAACATATATCGATAAAACCTTTTAATATTTTTTCTACATAAAAAAATCTTCTTTTTTTTATCAAAAAACTAATAAATTTTTTGAGTAAACTATTTAATCTAAATTTTTCAAATATTAAGTTTATGATTTTTAATTGTTCATCTTGTTTACAAGTTGGATCTTTAATTAAAAAAATGAAATCTGTGCTGTTAGAGATTAAATTGATAAAAACTTGAACATTTTCCTCTACTTCTTTAAGAGTATTTGTTTCTGAGGCAAGTTCATACAAAGCTTGGGAGTAGCTTTTTGCAGATGAATCTGAAAAACTATTTTTTGTGCTCAATTTTAATCCTTATAGTGAGAATTTATTAAATTTGAGATTAATTAACATATGAAATACATCTCTTCAAGCGACACATTGTGCAAAAACCCTTGAATTTAGCACTTAATTGAAGCTAATTGGATCAACATCAACCACGAGTTTTATTTCGTTTTGCTTTTTGAATTTATTTAAAATTAAAGATAAATTTTTTTGAATTTTTTGTGATTTTTTTGATCTAATCAAAATTCTATACCTATAGTTATTTTTAATTTTTGGAATTGGTGCTACCACAGGACCTAAAATTTTAGCATCTAGTTTTTTTTCCAAAGTTTGTATCAAGTTAATCGCTAAACTCTCGACTTTTACCTCTTTTTTTCCACTTAATATAATGGCTATAAATCTCTCAAATGGTGGAAGTTGATTTTTTCTTCTAAGCTCCAATTCTGTTTCTAAAAACTTATCTGGATCTGAATTAGTTATTTGAGAAATTACATTTGAGTCATTTCGGAAAGTTTGAAAATAAACAGTTGCTGGTTTTCCTGTTCTTCCCGCTCTACCAGAAAGTTGATGATAAAGTTGTAAATTTTTTTCAGCAACTCTTAAATCATAACCACGTAAATTAATATCTATATCGAGTACCACAATACAGTTTAGATTGGGAAAATGAAAACCTTTAGATATTAGCTGTGTACCGATTAAAATGTTTATTTTAT
The DNA here is from genome assembly GCA_902597895.1 of uncultured Pelagibacteraceae bacterium. GTDB lineage: Bacteria > Pseudomonadota > Alphaproteobacteria > Pelagibacterales > Pelagibacteraceae > Pelagibacter. Next base: position 290,426 of record CACJZM010000001.1, on the reverse strand, counting down.
TGTTAATTATTTTATCTAAAATTTCTGCTGATGATTTTTTATTCATAGTATCACTCGAGAATATTTCTATTTTATTTCCAGGAAAAATATTCTTTACCTCTTCAAAAACCTTTTCTACACCTGATCCACTAAATATAAACTCGCAATTTGAATTTTTAGTACATTTTCTTAAAAGTGGAGTTTTAAATCCACAATAATGACAAATTAAATTTCCCTTAATTTTATGATAAACTAAATTTATAGAACAATTTGGACAAGAATGTTGCTTTAAACATTTCTTGCACAATACAAATGGAGAAAAACCTCTTCGATTAACAAAAAAAAGAACTTGATCTTTTTTTTGTAAATGATTTTTAACTTTTTCTATTATTTTCTTTGATAAAAAAAAATTTGTTTTTAATGAACCTTCACTTACCTTTACTATCTCATGATTTGGGAGGTTTGCATCCATATATCTTTTATGTAATCTAGTTATTAAAAATTTTCCTTTTTTTATATTTTGAAATGTCTCTAGAGAAGGTACAGCTGTAACAAGATTAATAGGTATATTTAAAAAAGAAGCCCTTGAAATAGCCATATCTCTTGCATTGTAAATTACTCCTTCATCTTGTTTATAGGATTGATCATGTTCCTCATCAACAATGATTAGCCCTAATTTAAAAAAAGGCAAAAATAATGATGATCTAGCCCCTATTACAACTTTTATTTTTCCTGTGGCAATACCGTTCCAAATAATTTTTTTATTTTTTTTTGTAACAGATGAATGCCAAATTGCTGGTTGAAAACCAAAAAAATCTATAAATTTTTTTTGGAAATCATTAGTTAAGCCTATTTCTGGCAATAAAATTAAGCCTTGGAAATTTTGTTCAATTTTTTTTTTTAAACTATTAAAATATACAATTGTCTTTCCAGATCCTGTTGTTCCTTGAATTACATGTACCCTAAATTTTTTGTCATTATTAGTTATTTGTTTAACAGATTGCACCTGTTCCGAAGAAAGCTTAAATTTACTTGTCTTTTGTAATGTAATAAATTTATCTAATTCTAGATGATTTTGACTTTCTATAGCCTCATTACTTAATAAATGTAATTTTAAAGACATTCCTAATGGAACTATATTGTATTCGGAAAACCATTTTAGAAAATCAATCGTCTGTCTATTGAGTGATGGAATTTTTAGTTTTCTAGTAACAGGTTTAATAGAAAAACTCTTACTAGTATCCTTTTCAAAATCGTCCCAAACAACACCAATTTTATTTTTTTTTCCAAAAGGTATTTCTACATAATCACCTTTTTTTAAATTAAGTCCTCGGTCATCATATGTAAACGGATGATTAAATATATTTGGTAGTAAAACAGGAATTTTCATATTTTCATATGAAAATATATTACGAATGAATTTGTCTTTTATCTACTGATAAAGCTGCTTCTTTAACAGCTTCAGAAAACGTTGGATGAGCATGACAAGTTCTTGCTATATCTTCAGAACTTGCACCGAATTCCATAGCAATTGCCATTTCTGCAATAAGTTCACCTGCATGGGGTCCAATTAAATGAACTCCTAATACTTTATCTGTAGTTGAATCTGCTAAAATTTTTACAAATCCCTCTGGCTCATCAATTGCTTTAGCTCTTGAATTAGCCATAAAAGGAAATTTTCCAACTTTATATTTTAAATTTTTTTCAATAAGTTGTTCTTCAGTATCACCAATTGCTGCAACTTCAGGTGTAGTATAAATTACACCAGGAATAACATTGTAATTTACGTGGCCAGATTGACCAGCAATTAATTCCGCAACAGCTATTCCTTCTTCTTCCGCTTTATGTGCTAACATTGGTCCTTGAATGACATCTCCAATTGCATAAATATTTTCAATATTTGTCTGAAATTTTTTATTTACGTTAATTCTTTTCTTTTCATCTAGTTCTATACCCAATTTTTCAAGATTTAAATGTTTTGTGAATGCTTTTCTTCCAACAGCAATTAATACAACATCACTATCTAATTCCTCTTTTTTTCCAGTTTTATCTATTGTATCAATTCTTACACCATTATTATTTTTGACTATTTTTTCAACTTTAGTATTCAAATGAAATTTTAAACCTTGTTTTTTTAAAATCTTCATAAATTCACTTGAAATTTCTTTATCCATTCCAGGTGTTATATGGTCTAAAAATTCTACAACATGTACTTCAGATCCTAATCTTGACCAAACTGATCCCATTTCTAATCCTATATATCCACCTCCAACAACAACCATTTTTTTTGGGACAGTTTTAAGTGATAAAGCACCGGTTGAGGAAACTATTATTTTTTCATCAATCTCTACTCCAGGTATTGAGACAGGTTCTGAACCTGTGCTTATAATTATATTATCACTTTCAATTGTTGTTTGTGAATTATCCAAACCAATAATATTTATTTCTTTATTTGATTTTAATTTTCCTATTCCTTTAAAATATGTAACTTTGTTTTTTTTAAATAAAAACTCTACTCCTTTTGTTAAAACACTTACTGCTTTATCCTTATTTTCCATCATTTTTTGGAGATTTAATTTTATTTCCCCAACTTCAATTCCTATTTTTGAAAAATTTTTGGCCTTATGAAAACTTTCTGAGAGATTAAGCAAACTTTTAGATGGGATACAGCCTATATTAAGACATGTACCACCTAAAGAACCTCTAGACTCAATACAAGCAGTCTTAAATCCTAGTTGAGCTAGTCTAATTGCACATACATAGCCACCTGGGCCTCCTCCAATTACTACTGCTTGAAATTTATCTGCCATTTATAAATCTAAAAATAATTTTCTTGGGTCTTCAAGATTATCTTTTAAAGTTTTTAAAAAAGATACTGAGTCTTTTCCATCAATAATCCTATGGTCATAAGAAAGAGCTAAATACATTATTGGTCTAATTTTTATCTCTCCGTTAATAACTATAGGTCTTTCAACAATATTATGCATTCCTAAAACTCCCGATTGTGGGGGATTTAAAATTGGAGTTGATAGCATTGAACCATACACACCACCATTACTGATAGTGAATGTACCACCCTGCAAATCTTCTATTGTTAAATTTCCTTTTTTTGCTTTATCAGACATCTCTTTAATATTTTTTTCTATTTCAGCAAATGATTTTTCATCTGCATTTTTTAAGACTGGAACAACCAAACCTTTTTCTGTGCCTACTGCAAAGCTTATATTGTAATAGTTCTTATAAACTATTTCATCACCCTCGATTTCTGCGTTAATTGGAGGAAAAGATTTAAGCGCTAATACACTTGCTTTCACAAAAAAAGACATAAAACCAAGTTTAATTCCAAAACGATTTTGAAAATCCTCTTGATTATTTTTTCTCATTTCAATTATATTGCTCATGTCAACTTCGTTAAATGTAGTCAGCATTGCAGCATTTTCTTGAGCTTGTTTTAATCTTTTTGCAATTGTTTGTCTTAATCTGCTCATTTTAATTCTTTCCTCTTCACCAAACTTTGTTTTTCTTTCTGAAGGCATTGGGATTGCTTCCATTAAACTTAATAAGTCACCTTTTAAAATTTGACCTGACTTTCCTGTACCTTTAACTGCTTCAATTTTAATATTGTTTTCTTCAACAATTTTTCTTACAGCAGGAGACAAGGTGTTATTTGATGTATAATCTTTTTGGACCTTTAGTTCTTTCGTTAAAATAAGAGGTGTTTCTTTAACTTCTTCAATATCTTTTTTTTCTTCAAAAATTTTAGGTTGATTAATTTTTTCTTTATTTAAATTAATTACATTATTAATTTTTTTTTCTTCAACTTTTTTTTCAACTGGTTTTTTTATTTCTTGATCTGAATTGGAGATTTCTCCAAGAATTGCTCCAACTTCAACTGTATCACCATTTTTAAAGTTAACTTCACTTAAAATTCCATCTGTTGGTGCTGGAACCTCTAAATTAACTTTATCTGTTTCTAGTTCAACAATCGGCTCATCAGCTATAATACTTTCTCCCTTGTTTTTTAACCACTTAGAAATGGTAGCTTCCGTAATGCTTTCTCCTAATACAGGTACTAAAATTTTTTCAGTCATTTTTAATTAAAAATTTTATTAATAATTTCTTCTTGTTGAGCCAAATGTCTCCTTGCATAACCAGTAGCAGGTGTTGCATCTGGACTTCTACCAATATAAGAAATTTTACTATTTTTAGCGTTAATATGATCTAATGTCCATTGTATATAATCTCTCACCGAAAACCATGCTCCCATATTTTTTGGTTCTTCTTGGCACCAGTAAAACTTAGCATTTTTTGCAAAAGGTTTAATTTCTTTTACGAGACTTTTGACTGGAAAAGGATAAAGCTGTTCTATTCTTAAAAGAATAACATCATTTCTTTTTTGTTTCTCTCTTGCTGATAATAAATCAAAATAAACCTTACCAGAGCAAAGAACAACTTTTTTAATTTCACTACTTTTTTTTAGTTTAATAAAACCCTTATTTTTTGGGTCTATAGCATGATCCCATAACACTCTATGAAAGGAATTATTTTTACTGAAATCATCCAATTTCGAAGTACAAAATTTGTTTCTTAAAAGAGATTTAGGTGTCATTATAATTAAGGGTTTTCTAAATTCTCTATGCATCTGTCTTCTTAAGGCGTGAAAGTAATTTGCAGGAGTAGTGCAATTCATTACTTGCAAATTGTCATTTGAGCAGAGCTGTAAAAATCTTTCTAATCTTGCAGATGAATGTTCCGGTCCTTGTCCTTCATAACCATGTGGTAATAACATTACTAAACCAGATGCTCTAGACCATTTTCTTTCTCCAGAGGCAATAAACTGATCTATAATTACTTGAGCCCCATTTGCGAAATCACCAAATTGTGCTTCCCATAAAGTTAAGGTATTTGGTTCAACTAAACTATATCCATACTCAAAACCCAACACTGCTAACTCAGATAAAAAACTATCAACAACTTCAAAATTTTTTTGATTATCAGTTATATTATTTAGAGGTATATATCTTGTATTATCAATCTGATTTCTAAGCACAGAGTGTCTTTGACTAAAAGTTCCTCTACCAGTGTCTTGTCCTACTAATCTAACTGGATAACCTTCTTCTAACAGCGATCCAAATGCCAAAGTTTCTGCAGTAGACCAGTCTATTCCATCTCCATTATTAACAAAATCTTTTCTTGACTTAAATATTTTTATTATAGTTTTGTGCGCATTTATTTTTTCAGGTATCGAGTGCACCTTATCAGATATCTCTTTAAGCCTTTTTGTTGAGTATCCTGTAACACCTCTTTTATCTTTACCTTTTTTTGGTTTGTATCTAGACCATGTACCCTCAAACCATTCTATTTTGGGCTTATAATTTTTTGCGTTTTTGAATTGATCCTCTAGCAATTCTTTAAAATCTTTAATTTGATTATTTAAATCCTCTGTGGACATAAAATTCTCATTTACTAATTTGTTTCCATAAACTTTGACTGTTGAAGGATGAGTCTTAATTTTTTTATACATAAGTGGTTGAGTAAAAGATGGTTCATCACCTTCATTATGTCCAAATCTTCTGTAACAAACTAAATCAATGACAACGTCTCTATTAAATTTTAATCTAAATTCTGCTGCAATTCTTGCAGCATATACTACGGCCTCTGGATCATCTCCGTTAACATGAATAATTGGAGCGTCAACCATCTTAGAAACATCTGAAGGATGTGGTGATGACCTTGCAAATCTTGGACTTGTTGTAAAACCTATTTGATTGTTAATAATAAAATGAATTGTTCCTCCTGTATTATGACCAGGTAGTCCTGACATCGCAAAACATTCTGCAACCACACCCTGGCCTGCAAAAGCAGCATCTCCGTGTATAAGAATTGGAATTACTTTTTTTCTTTCCTTATCATTGTGAAAAAACTGTTTAGCTCTTGTCTGCCCCAAAACAACTGGATTAACAGCCTCTAAATGTGATGGATTATCTGTTAAACTGACATGTACAGAATTTCCATCAAATTCTCTATTGGATGATGCTCCTAAATGATATTTTACATCCCCAGCCGTATCAGCCTCAGTTGAAATATTTATCTCTCCAGCAAATTCATTGAATATTCTTTTATATGACTTTTGTAATACATTGGCTAAAACATTTAATCTTCCACGATGGGACATTCCAATCTTAACTTCCATTACGTTGTTTTGGCCACCAATTTTAATTATTTGTTCTAAAGCTGGGATTAAACTTTCACCTCCATCAAGTCCAAATCTTTTTGTACCAACATATTTAGTGTGCAAAAATTTTTCAAATACATCTGCTTGAATAAGTTTATTTAAAATTGCCTGCTTACCATTTTTTGTAAACTGTAGTCTGTTATCATCTTTCTCAACTCTATCTCTAAACCATTTTCTTTCTATTGGATTTGAAATATGCATATATTCATATCCAATTTTTTCACAATACGTTTTTTTTAGAAATGATAAAATTTCTCTTATACTTGAATATTCTCTGTTAATTACCCCATCTAGATAAATTTTATTATTATAATCTTCTTTTTTAAATCCATAACTTTCTGGATGTAATTCATCTAAATAATCAATCTCTCTCATTTCTAAAGGATCAAGTGTTGCAATTAAATGGCCTCTTTGTCTATAAGCTCTTATCATTGATACAGCCTTAATAGATTGACCGTTCATTTTTGCTATTTCTTTTTCACTTATAGAATTTATGTTTTGATTTTTTTCTAAAACATTGCTTTCATAATCAAGATTGTTTTGAATTTTATGAACATCTATTTTTTTTTTATTTGAGTTCCAAGATGGTCCGTTAAGTTCTTTAGCAACTACATTTAAATCTTCTCCTATATCTTCAAAATATCTTTTCCAACTTTCAGGTAAACTTTTATCCAGGTTAATAAACTTAAAATACATTTCTTCAATAAATGAACTATTGGTTTTAGAGAGAAAAGATGTTTTTTGATATTCCAAATTTTTTGATGAGGACATTATTTTAAATATAATACTTAGATAGTATTTTTCAATTATTCAATTTATTTATTAGTGTAATTCCAATTTCTGATGGAGATTTTGCAATTGTTATTCCAGATTCTTCCATTTTTTTTATTTTTTGATCTGCGCCACCTTTGCCTCCAGATATTATTGCACCAGCATGTCCCATTCTTCTGCCGGGAGGCGCAGTTATACCTGCTATGAATCCTACCATTGGTTTTTTAATTTTCTGATTTTTTATATATTCAGCTGCTTCTTCTTCTGCGGTACCTCCTATCTCTCCAATCATCAATATTGATTTTGTTTCTTTATCATTTAAAAAAAGCTCTAAACAATCTATAAAATTTGTTCCATTAATAGGGTCTCCTCCTATTCCAATACATGTCGATTGCCCAAGGCCATTCTTAGTAGTTTGGTAGACTGCTTCGTAGGTTAATGTTCCAGATCTTGATACAATTCCAACTGAGCCTTTTTTATGAATATTTCCGGGCATAATTCCAATTTTACATTCACCAGGAGTTATAATCCCAGGACAGTTAGGTCCAATTAATCTTGACTTAGACCCTGCTAATTTTTTTTTTACTTTAAGCATATCTAAAACAGGAATTCCTTCTGTAATACAAACTATTAATTCTATAGATGCGTCAATAGCTTCAATAATTGCTGAAGCAGCAAATTTTGCAGGAACATATATCATAGTGGCATTTGCGTTTGTATTTTCCTTAGCCTCAATAACTGAATTAAAAACAGGTTTTCCTAAATGTACTTGTCCTCCTTTTTTTGGAGTGACACCACCAACTAAATTTGTACCATACTTTATTGCTTGGTCTGAGTGAAACGTACCATGTGTTCCGGTAAAGCCTTGACATATTAGTCTTGTATTTTTATCAACTAAAACAGACATTATTTTATAGCCTCAACTATTTTTTTTGCAGCATCTGATAAGTCTGATGCAGATATAATCTTTAGTCCAGAGTTATCTAAAATTTTTTTTCCTTCTTCAAATTTTGTACCTGCAAGTCTAACTACTAAGGGTACATTTATATTTATTTCATTTGCTGCATCAACAACACCTTGAGCAAGGATATCACATCTCATTATCCCACCAAAAATATTAATTAAAATTCCTTTCACATTTCTATCAGATAAAATAATTTTAAATGCTGCTGATACTTTTTCTTTAGATGCGCCACCACCAACATCTAAAAAATTAGCAGGCTCTTCTCCATAAAGTTTAATGATATCCATTGTTGCCATCGCAAGGCCAGCCCCATTGACCATACATCCAATATTTCCATCTAACTTTATATATGATAAATCATATTTGCTTGCTTCAATTTCTTTTTCCTCTTCCTCAGTTAAATCTCTTAAGCTTAAAATTTCTTGGTTTCTAAAAAGTGCATTATCATCAAAATTTATTTTTGCATCTAAACAAATAATTTTATTATCTTTTGTTAAAATAAGAGGATTAATTTCAATAAGACTAGCATCATTCTCTATGAATAATTTATAAATTGACTTGATTAATTTAATTGCTTGATTATTTGCATCTGAATTTAATTTAAATATTTTAATTACTTCTTCACAATCTTCATGCTTAATTTCTGTTTGAAAATCTATTCTTGTAGTAATAATCTTTTCAGGATTGTTTTTTGCTACCTCTTCAATATCCATGCCACCTTGGTCACTCGAAATAAATGCTATTTTTGAAGTTGCTCTATCAACTATACATGAAAGATAAAATTCTTTTGATATTTCTGAAGACTCCTCTACATATATTCTTTTAACCTCTTTACCGTCTATTCCTGTTTGAGGTGTAATTAGTTTTTTTCCTAATAATTCTGCAGATGCAACTTTTAATTCATCAATATTGTTTAGTATCTTTATGCCTCCTGCTTTGCCTCTACCTCCTGCATGTATCTGTGCTTTAAGAACAAATTTTTTAGTATTTAAATTTTTTGCTTTATCAACTATCTCTGCAACGGAAAAACCATAAACACCTTCAGGAACGGGTGCACCGTACTTTTTAAGAATTTTTTTGGCTTGATGTTCGTGAATATTCATTCTTTATGCTAACAAAGATGGATCAATTTTTGTAGCTACTTCCCATAATTTTTTTACTGCTGATATTGAGTTTAAAAATTCTTTACTTTCTTTGTCGTCTAATTCAATTTCATCAACTTTTTCCACTCCATTTTTGCCAATAATTACAGGAACTCCTGCAAATATATCTTTAATTCCATATTCGCCATTTAAATATGCGGCGCATGGTAATAATTTTTTACTGTCATTTAAATATGATGATGCCATTTCTACACCTGATGCTGCTGGTGCATAAAAAGCTGATCCTTTTTCTAAAAACTTAACAATTTCGGCTCCTCCATCTCTTGTTCTTTGATTAATACTCTCAAGTTTTTCAAAGCTTATTACTCCTTCTTTAACTAATTCAAGAAGTGGTTTGCCTGAAACTTTCGTAAATCTTGGCAATGGCACCATTGTGTCACCGTGCCCTCCCATTACCATTGCTTCAATTTCTGTTACAGAAACATCTAACTCTCTAGATAAAAATAATTTAAATCTTGAAGAGTCTAAAATACCAGCCATTCCTACAACTTTGTTTTTTGGAAGATTAGAGTATTTATGGAAAGCCATAACCATTACATCTAAAGGATTTGTTATACAAATTACAAAGGCATTGGGTGCATTATTTTTTATACCTTCGGCAACTTGTTTAATAATTTTAAGATTTATTCCTAGCAAATCATCTCTACTCATTCCTGGTTTTCTCGGAACTCCAGCTGTTACAATTATTACATCAGAATTTTTAATATCTTCATAGTTATCTGTGCCTGAAAGTTTGACATTGAAACCATCTACAGAAGATGATTGTTCAATATCTAAAGCCTTACCTTGAGCAATACCTTTTGCAACATCAAACAAAACAACTTCATTTACTAATTCTTTTAATCCAATCAAATGTGCTAATGTACCACCTATTTGACCAGCACCAATTAAAGCGATTTTTTTTTTCATAAGTGAAAATAACTTTTATTGATAAATTAAAATTATTCAACTAAATTTTAAGATTAATCTTCACCCTCTACTAAATTTGAACAAATTAACATGTCCTCAGAAATAAATGAACCTTTAAAATGAGACTTATTTTTTTCCCAATTTTTCTTTCCTTCAATAATATATTCATCAAACATTTTCTTTCTTATATCTTCTGCATTTTTTTGAGCTTGTTCCAATTTTTTTTCTTTTTCTTCTATAATCATTAATTCGATAGCTTTGAATAAAAGATTATTTGATATTTCAATAAAATTTTTAGAATTTAACTTATCAGTTTCTAAAAGAATCGCAGATGCATATGTGTAAACTGCGCTACATCTATTTAATAAATATATTTGTGTAGACCCATCCTCAATATTATTTTTTTCTAAATGCTGTTTTAATGAATCTTTAAAACTTGCATAAGAAGGACCAAAAAAAATTAATAGAATAAATACTATTGATAAGACTTTTTTCATTTTTTATTTTTTATGGACCGTACGCAACTTTTGGTAACCAAGTTACAATTTCTGGAAAATTAAAAACAATAGTAACTGCAATAAGTTGTAAAACTACAAATGGTATTATTCCTCTATAGATATTTTTAATATTAATTCCTTCAGGGGCTACTCCTCTCATATAGAATAATGCAAAACCAACTGGTGGAGTAATAAAAGAGGTTTGTAAAACTACAGCAAACATTACAATAAACCATACCAAATCTACTCCGAGATCAACCATAACTGGTGCTAAAAATGGAAGAATGATTAGTGTAATTTCTATCCAATCAAGAAAGAAGCCTAATATAAATGCTATCAATAAAACTACAATAACTACTCCGTTTGTGCCAAAGGGCAAAGCTTTTAAAGCACCCTCTATTAATTCATCTCCTCCAAGACCTCTAAGTATAAGAGCAAACATGGTTGCACCTACAAAAAGTGCAAAAATGTAAGCTGTAGTTTGAGTTGTTTTACGAATTACGTGTTTTAAATCTTCAAATGATAATCTCCCCCTAAATATAGCTAACAATGATGCTCCTAAAGCACCAACTCCTGATGCTTCTGTTGGAGTTGCAATACCCATAAAAATACTTCCTAAAACTGCAACAATTAATAACGCAGGTGGTATTATAGATTTCAATACTCTAAAAATAATTTTAAGATTAATATTCTCAGCATCTTTAGGAAGAGGAGCAACCTTGGGTTTTAAATAAGCATACCCAACAATGAAAATAGTATACAGTAATCCAAGTAAAAGTCCTGGGAATACTGCACCCATAAATAGATCTCCAACAGATATTCTAACCTGATCTCCCATAATAACTAACATAATGCTCGGAGGAATTAAAATCCCAAGAGTTCCAGTTGCACAAACAACTCCACAAGCTAAATCCTTGCTATAATTATTCTTTAACATTAGAGGCACACCTAATATGGTTAAGAGAACAACTGCAGCTCCAATTATTCCAGTAGATGCTGCTAATAAAACACCAATAAAAACAATTGCTATTGCTAATCCACCTCTAGTCTTTCCGAATAATTTTGAAAGATCTGTCATTAGATCCTCTGCAATACCTGATTTATCCATCATGATACCCATAAAAATAAACATAGGTAAAGCAACTAAAACCCAGTTAGCCATTACTCCATATAACCTATAAACAACCATTGAAGCAAAACCCCAATCAACTCCATAAAAAGTGTCAAATAAACTGTCAGACAACATTGATAGGATAATAAATAGTACTCCTAATCCTCCCATTGTCCACGCCACTGGAAATCCATAAAAAATTAAAAGTATAAAACTAAAAAAAAGAGCAATTGCCATAAAATGTTCAGTAAATAATTCCATTATATTTTCTTCTCTAACCCATAACGTAATGTAGCAACTACTCTTGTAATTCTTGAAACTCCTGCCATTAATAATAAAAAGAAACTAATTACTAAGAAACCTTTTACAAGCCACCTTGCAGGCAAACCATTTGCTGATGTAGACCTTTCATTTGTTGTCCATGAAAGTTCAAAGAAAGGTACTGAATAGTATAATACCAAGATTATGAATGGTAAAAATAATAAAAGAATTCCGAAAAATTCAAACCAAAGCTTGGTTTTAAAAGCAAGTCTTTCACTTAAAACATCAACTCTTACATGCTGATCAACTATATAAGTAGAAGATAAACCTATCAGCCATCCAATACAATATAAATGCCATTGTAACTCTTCTAACTCTATCATTCCGCTCTTAAAAACATATCTAAGAACTACATTTAATATTATGACTGCAACAAGAATAACCCACAACCAATTAAAGACTTCACCAACTTTTAAAACAAAGTTATCAATTGCTCTTGTAAATGGCAAATGTCTTAATTGAAGTTTCCTGTCTAATCCACTTTTAATTTCTGTTAAATCTTTAGCCATAAAAATTCTCTTAATTAGTTATAAAAGAAAAGCAGCCAGGTATACTGGCTGCTTTACTTAAACTTAACGATAAACCTTTAAAGTATCAACTTAAATACTTAAAAGTTTCGAGGTAAATATCCCCATTTTTGCCAAACATCATACTCTTTCATGAATGCTTGTTGAGATTCCCATACTCTTTTAAAGTCAGCGTCTTTTGCAGATTCTTCTTTCATTACTCTTGCGCTTACTTTTTGTAGTTCTCTCAATACACTATCAGGCAATCTTGCTGCTGTTACGCCTTTAGAAGGAAAACTTTGAATTTGCTTACCTTGTAAATATTCGCCAGTTGTGATTGCTCTCATAGCTGCTGCTGTACAAGCCATTTCAAATAAAGCTTGGTCAGCTGCTCCCATTTTTTTCCATAGATCTAAATTGATCATGAAGTGAGTTGATGTTGATACTTGGTGCCAACCTGGAAATAGGTTGAATTTAGTGATCTTATGAAAACCTAAAACCTCATCAATAGCGGGCATAGAATATTCAGTAGCATCTAAAGTTCCTTTTTCTAGAGCTGCAAAAATTTCTCCACCAGCCATTAAAGTTGCTGAAGCACCAATTTCATTTAGTACCATTCCTCCTAAACCTGAGAAACGAATTTTTAGACCTTTAAGATCAGCTAAGCTTGTTATAGGATTTCTATACCAACCTGCTGTTTCTGGTCCAATCGTACTACATAACAATACTTGAATATTGCTTTTATTATATATCTCATTCGCTAATTTAGAGCCTTCTCCTTCAAACCACCAAGCTGCATACTCCCATGGCTCCATTCCAAATGGAACTGCTGCAAATAAAACTGCCGCCGGAATTCTTCCTTGGTCATAAGCCATATAGTTATAAGCTGCTGGTAAGTCACCTTTTGTAATTGAAGGTGAAATTTCTAAAGGTGGAAGAATTTTACCTGGTTCATAAACCTTTAATTGAATTCTTCCATCAGTAGCTCTCTTTAAAGTATCTGCTAAACGAGCAACTGGATCTCCTAATGCTGGCCAACCAGTATTAAAAGTAGATTGCACTTTCCATCTAATCTTATCTGCTGCACTAACTTGTTGAAGTGAAAATGTTATCATTAATGCAAATACAGCAAAAAGACTGATAGACGTTTTTATTAGTTTTCTCATCTTTCCCCTCTCTTTTAAGAGCTGTTGTTTATTAAGGAAGAACATTTCCAACTCTTTGCTTAAAATGCTCTCCATGCTTCTCCATAAAGATTAATCATTTCCTTTACAGATGGCACTCTTGGATTGAGGTTTGGCGCACCTGAAATTTCTGCATCAGTAGCCATATTTTCTAACTGCTCCTCAAAATTTTTTTGGTCTATTCCAAAATTTTTCATTGATGGTACTTCAAAATCTTTATTTATTTTATAAAGACCACTCAATAGTTTGTTACATGCAACTTCATCATTGTCCTGTTGTAATGCAAATTTTCCTGCTCTACTACATTCTGCATAACGACTTTTTGCATATTCAATTGAAAATTCTGTTATTGTAGGTAATAGCATTGCATTACTTAAGCCATGTGGGACTTTAAAATTACTTCCAAGTGGTCTACTCATTCCATGCACTAAACATATGGATGCATTAGAAAATGCCAATCCCCCTAGGGTCGCTGCGAGCATTAAACCTTCTCTTGCTTTCAAATCTTTTGGATTTTTATCAACAGCATAAATATTTTCTGTTACAAGTCTAATTGTATCTAGAGCCATTCTATCTGAAAATAAAGTTGCTTTCTTACTCACATAAGCCTCTATACCATGTGTTAAAGTATCAATCGCACTATCAATCGTAAGTCTTCTTGGTTTGGATAAGGTTAATTCATAATCTATTATTGAAACTATAGGCACAAAACCTTCTCCTCTACATGATATTTTTTCTAGATTATTAGTTCTTGTATCTATTATGACTGAATGATGTGTAACCTCTGATCCTGTACCTGCTGTTGTTGGTATTGCTATAATTGGCAATCCTTTTTTATCAAATGTCCCTGGAGGTTTATAATCTTGAATATCTCTACTGTACTGAGATAGTACAGCTATAGCCTTGGCTGTATCGATTGGACTTCCTCCACCAAAACCAATTACTGCATCATTTTTATTTTTTTCTAAAACTTCAATACCTTTTAGAACAACCTTGTCTGTTGGGTCAGGTATCGTATCGTCAAATACATCAGACTTGAACCCACCTTTGCTTAAAACTTCCTGCAATTTTTTTACATAACCAAATTGAACCATCTGTTTATCAGTGACTATAAGTAATGATTTAATTGAACCTAAAATTTTTATGATTTCTGGAAGCTGATTTAAACTTCCCTTGCCAATTTGTAGATATCTTGGCACACAAACTCTAACATTATCCCTAATACTCAAAGGGTACCCCCGCAATAAGTTAATCTTTAATCAATGATTTAAATATATGTAAAAATGAGAGTCAATAGCCTATTATCCTTAAATGATAAGAATTTTCTCATTTAAGCAATTTGTTGAAAATAGAATTTAATTGATATAACTTTAATTAAATTTTTTAATATGGACACTATAAATCACTTTATCGAAGGAAAAAAATTTACAGATAAAAATTCCAGAAAAGGAAAAGTATTCAATCCAGCAACTGGAGAACAAATTGCTGAGGTTGAATTAGCAAGTAAAGATATTATAAATATGGCAGTTGAAAGTTCCTCTAAAGCTTTTGTAAAATGGTCAAAAACAACTCCAATAACTAGAGCAAGAATTTTTTCAAAATACAAAGATCTTTTAGTCCAAAATATGAGTGAAATTGCAGAACTAGTTTCAAAACAACATGGAAAGACAATACCGGATGCAAAAGGTTCTATTCAAAGAGGTATTGAGGTTGTTGAATATGTGACTGGAATAACATCATCATTAAAAGGTGAACACTCTTCAAATGTTGGAACAAATGTTGACTCACATACGCTTCGTCAGCCATTAGGAGTTTGTGCGGGAATTACTCCATTTAATTTTCCAGCAATGGTTCCAATGTGGATGTTTCCAGTAGCAATAGCATGTGGAAATACTTTTGTTCTTAAACCTTCTGAAAAAGATCCAAGCTGTCCTATAAGATTGGGGGAGCTAGCAATAGAGGCTGGTTTTCCTCCTGGAGTGTTAAACGTTGTAAATGGAGATAAAGAGTCAGTTGATGCATTATTAGAAAATAAAGATGTACAAGCAATTAGTTTTGTAGGTTCAACCCCAATTGCTGAATATGTATATCATACTGGAACTAAAAATAATAAAAGAATTCAAGCTCTTGGGGGAGCAAAAAATCATATGGTGATAATGCCAGATGCAGATGTTGATAAAACAACAGATGCTATAATCGGTTCTGCATTTGGATCAGCTGGTGAAAGATGTATGGCTATATCAGTGGCGGTATGTGTTGGAAAAGAGACAAATAAAAATATAAAAAAAACATTATTAGAAAAAACATCTAAATTAAATGTAGGACCATATACTGATGAAAAAACTGACTTTGGACCATTAAGTAGTGAGGCCCACTACAAAAAAGTTTTAGGATATATTGATAGTGGAGAAAAAGAAGGAGCAAAATTACTTTCAGATGGAAGGAATTTTAAAAAACAAGGTTATGAAAACGGTTATTTTGTTGGGCCAACTATTTTTGATGATGTAAAACCTGATATGAAAATTTATAAAGAAGAAATATTTGGACCTGTATTAAGTATGATGACAACAGAAAAATATGAGGATGCTTTAAAATTAGTTAATGATCATGAGCTAGGAAACGGAGCAGCAGTTTTCACTAAAAGTGGAAATATAGCCAAGCATTTTACTGAAAATGCTAAAATCGGAATGATAGGCGTTAATGTTCCAATACCTGTGCCAGTTGCTTATCACAGTTTTGGTGGTTGGAAGAGATCTCTATTTGGAGATCATTCAATTCACGGACCTGATGGAGTTAGGTTTTATACAAAATTGAAAACCGCTACAATTACTTGGAATGAAGATAATTCTGGCCCAGAATTTACTATCCCAGTTCTATCTTAGTTTCTAAAAATTTATAAAATATTATGAAGTCTAGAACGTCTCCAAGAAGAATATTAAATATACTAGAAGAAATTTTAGTAGATCCTGATAATTATACTGCTAAAAAAATTTCCCATAAATTAAAAATTCCCTTAGCAACAGTTTATCGTCAACTTGAAATTTTATGTGAAGAAGGATTTTTAATTCAGAATATAAATAAAACCTTTATACCTGGACCAAAAATCCGAAAGATAATTTTAAAAAGTTTACCTTATGAACCAAATTTTACTTTAAGAAGATCATTTTTAAGAAAGTTAACAGAAGACATTCAGGAAACTGTGAGTTTATCAATGCCGATAGGAACTAAATTGGTATATTTTGATAGAATTCAATTTCATTGGCCAATGCAACTTAATTTAGATGCTGGTGATCATCTACCTTTGCATGCTTCAGCATCGGGTAAACTTTATTTATCTTTTCTTGAAAGTAGTAATGCAATTCAAATATTTAAAAATATTAAAACCCCTAAATCTGCTAAAAATACTATTACAGATGTTTCGCAATTTAAAAGAGAATTAACTAAAATAAAAAAACAAGGTTATGCTTTTGATAATGAAGAATGGTTTAATGGCATGGTAGGTTTATCTGTACCGATAACTAAGAATAATTCAGTATTTTTTTTCTTATCAACCCATACTGCAAAAAGTAGAAAAAGCATTGAAGATTTAAAAAAAATTTTACCTATAATGTTAAATGCGGGGGATAATCTAAAAAAAATTCTTTTTAAGGATTAAATTATCAACCAGTTACTAACATTTTTTTTATTTCAGCTATTGCTTTTGCTGGATTTAAACCTTTAGGACAAGCATTAGTACAATTCATTATTGTATGGCATCTGTATAACTTTAATTCATCTGCAACTTTTTTTAATCTTTCTTGTCTATCCTCATCTCTAGAGTCAACTATCCATCTGTAAGCTTGCAGGAGAACTGCGGGACCAAGATACTTTTCTCCATTCCACCAATAACTTGGGCATGAAGTCGAACAACATGCGCACATTATACACTCATACAAACCGTCTAATTTAGATCGATCTTCTTTGGTTTGTAAGTTTTCTTTTTCATTTTTGTTGCTATTATTTTTTAACCATGGTTCAATTGACTCGTACTGTCTGTAAAGTGTACTCAAATCACCAATTAAGTCTTTAAGCACTTTTAAATGAGGAAGAGGATAAATATTTATATCTCCTTTTATCTCATCATGTGGTTTAGTACATGCCAGTCCATTTTTTCCATCCATATTCATTGCGCATGATCCACAAACTCCATGTGAACATGATCTTCTATATGCTAATGATGGGTCAATTTCATTTTTAATTTTATTTAACAAATCTAATACCTTTGATGGACAATTATCCATATCCACTTCATAAGTATCTATTCTTGGGTTTTCACCTGTAGATGGATCCCATCTATAAATATTTACTTTTCTTAGACTTTTTGATCCAGTCTTATCTTTATAATATTTACCTTTTTGTACTTTTGAGTTTTGAGGTAAATTTATTTGTACCATTAATAAATTCTTTCCTGTGGCGGAAAATATTGTACATCAGTTGATAATGTAGATTTATGAACTGGTCTATAATCTATCTTAGTTTTTACACCATCGCACCAAGATAAAGTGTGTTGCATAAATTTTTCATCATTTCTTTTGGGAAAATCTTCCCTTGCATGCGCTCCTCTGCTTTCTTTTCTATGATATGCTGAGTCCATTGTTGTGATAGCTTGTCTAATTAAATTATCAAATTCTAAAGTTTCAACTAAATCAGTATTAAAAATTAAAGATTTATCTTTTACTGAAATATTATCCATTCCCTCAAAAGGTTTTCTGATCTCTTCAACTCCTTCTTTTAATGTTTTTTCAGTTCTAAATACTGCACATTTTGACTGCATTGTTTTTTGCATGTTTAGTCTTAGGTCAGCTGTATTATTGCTTCCGTTAGCATTTCTTAATTTATCAAATCTTTCAAGACACTTATCTGTTTCTGATTGTGAAATTTCTTCATGAGGCATGCCTGGTTTAATTAATTCAGAAGCTCTTTTTGCTGCTGCTCTTCCAAAAACTACAAGATCAATTAGAGAATTTGAGCCAAGTCTGTTTGCACCATGGACTGAAACACATGCAGCTTCACCAATTGCCATCAAACCCGGGACTGTTTTTTCAGATCCATTTAATGTTAAAACTTCAGCTTTGTAATTAGTTGGAATACCACCCATATTATAATGAACTGTTGGAACTACTGGAATTGGTTCTTTTGTAACATCAACATTTGCAAATAATCTAGACGACTCTGAAATTCCAGGAAGTCTTTCCTCTATGACATTAGGGTCTAGATGATTTAGATGTAAATGAACATGATCTTTATCTTTACCTACTCCTCTTCCTTCATTTATTTCGATTGCTATGGATCTACTAACTACATCTCTTGATGCTAAGTCTTTAGCTTTCGGGGCGTATCTTTCCATGAATCTTTCACCTTTAGAGTTTAGTAAATATCCACCTTCGCCCCTTACTCCTTCTGAGATTAAAGTCCCATGACCGTAAATTCCAGTTGGATGAAATTGAACAAATTCCATATCTTGTAAAGGTAATCCTGCTCTCAGCACCATTGCATTCCCATCTCCAGTACAAGTATGAGCAGATGTAGCTGAATAATAAACTTTACCATATCCTCCTGTAGCAATAATTGTTATATGAGATCTAAATCTATGAATTGTTCCATCGTTTAAATTCCAAGCAATTAAACCTTTACATTCGCCATCTTTCATAAGCAAATCAAGAGCGAAATACTCTATAAAAAATTCAGTGTTATGTTTTAATGCTTGACCGTACAAAGTATGCAAAATTGCATGACCAGTTCTGTCAGCTGCAGCACATGTTCTTTGAACTGGCTCATTACCATAATTTTTTGTCATGCCTCCAAAAGGTCTTTGATAAATTTTTCCATCATCTGTTCTGCTAAATGGAACACCATATTTTTCAAGTTCTAATACTGCTCTTGGGGCTTCTTTGCAAAGATATTCAATACAATCTTGATCTCCTAACCAGTCTGATCCTTTAACAGTATCGTACATATGCCAACGCCAATCGTCTTCACCCATATTTCCTAGTGCAGCTGAAATTCCACCTTGTGCAGCAGAAGTATGGCTTCTAGTTGGAAATACTTTTGATATACAAGCAGTTTTTAAACCTGCTTCACTTAAACCAACTGCAGCTCTTAAACCAGATCCACCAGCACCAAGCACGACTACATCATATTCATGATCGATTATTTTATATGAACTCATTTATAAGTTTAATACCGCAATTATTGTTAATAAAGGTAATATTATAGCAGACAAATACA
The DNA here is from genome assembly GCA_902597895.1 of uncultured Pelagibacteraceae bacterium. Lineage (GTDB taxonomy): Bacteria > Pseudomonadota > Alphaproteobacteria > Pelagibacterales > Pelagibacteraceae > Pelagibacter. The sequence continues at coordinate 270,519 of CACJZM010000001.1, read as the reverse complement.
ATAGTTTATTTGCGACATTTTTTATTTTTTCATCCTCTATATAGTCCTCAAATACCTCACTAATACTTAAAGCTGAAAAAAAGTAAGCAAAAATAAGAGTTAAACTAAATAGGAATTTAGACGGTTGGGATGAAAAAAAAATGTAAATATCTTGATAATCTTTATCATAAATAGATACTAAATTTATTATCAACCAAAACATTAACGGTATTAGGATAATTGAACTCAATTTCATAAATAACCATTTTTTTGTAGTTTTGTTCATCTAAATTAAACTCCTTCCAAAAATATAAATCAAACATGTAAGCACTATTGATCCTAAGATAACAATTGAACCTGTTATATTTGCAACTTTTAAATCAAAACCATATCCATAATCCATTAATAGGTGTCTTATTTCACTTAACATTTGAAAACTGAAAGACCAGGTTAATCCTAAAATAATAAATTTTCCTAAGAATGAATTAAAAAAAATATTAATTGCTTCATATGAGCTTGCTCCTGATAATAAATAGACTACCCAAAAACAAACAAATGTAATACCAAAAATATTTATTATACCTGTTATTCTATGAGAAATAGATACTAGTGAAGAAATATGCCAATTATAAATTTGAATATGGGGAGATAATGGATTGCTATTTTTCATAAAGGTTTTCTTTGATTAAAGTTTCAGCTATCTCTACTGCATTCAATGCAGCACCTTTGAGTAAATTGTCTGATACTATCCACATATTTATTGTATTTGATTGTGAGTTATCTTCTCTTATTCTTGATATAAAAGTTTCATATTTATTCTCAGCCTCAACTGGAGTTATATAACCACCATCTTTTTTTTCATCTACAACTTTACATCCTGGGGATGATGAAAGTACATTTCTGATTTCATCTAAATTATATTTTTTGTTAAATTCGACATTTATACTTATCGAATGAGATACTAAAACTGGGATTCTTACACAAGTAGAGGTAATATTAATTTTTTTATCTAAAATTTTTTTTACTTCATCATGATTTTTTTGCTCCTCTTTAGTCGTGCCGTTATCTAAAAAACTATCTATATGTGGAATTGCATTAAAAGCTATTTGCTTTGTAAAATTTTTTGAGTTCATTTCTTTATTATCAAAATAGTCTTTGGTTTGTGAAAGCAGCTCATCCATTGCTTCTTTTCCAGCACCAGAAACAGATTGATAAGTGGATACAACAATTCTTTTTATATTATATAAATCATGAAGAGGTTTTAAAGCAACTACAATTGGAATAACTGAACAATTTGCATTTGAGATAATATTTTTATTTTTTACGTGAATTAATTCTTTTGAATTAACTTCAGGAACAATTAAAGGTATTTCTGGATCTTTTCTAAAAAATTTTGAATTATCAATTACAATAGTTTTTTCTGCTGCAATTGGAGCCCATTTTTCTGCAATGGCACTACCTGCAGCAAAAAATGCAATTTTCACTTTTGAAAAATCAAAATTATTTAAATCTTCAACAATTAATTCTTTATCTCTAAAATTTATTTTTTTACCCACACTTTTTGGAGATGCAACTAAAAATATTTCTGTAATTGGAAATTTTTTTTTGTTTAATACCTCTAAAAGTTTCCTGCCTACGTTTCCTGTGGCTCCTACAATTGCAATATTCATATTATTTAAGCTTTTATACTAAATGAAAGGTAAATCGCAAACTGTTCCTACAAATATTCTTTCATCTATATCAATTTTAAATTGATCTTTAGAGTTCCAATAAGGTTTATTAATCATTGCAATTCCGATTACTTTTTTAAAAGTTGGGGAGTAGGTTGCTGACCTCACATAACCAACTATATTGTTTTTATCGTCAAATAGTGTTTTTTCACAATACATATCTATTTTATTACTATCAATTTTAACACCCATTAACTTTCTAGTTATTCCATCTTGTTGAATTTTTTTTAATTTTTCTTTTCCTAAAAAATTGACATCAGAGTCTAGGTTTACAAATTTATCAAAGTTTGCTTCAAAAGGATTATCTCTGTTATCAAAATCATTTCCATAAGACAACAAAGCTGACTCAATTCTTTCAATAAGATTTGGACAACCTGGTCTAATATTAAACTCTTTACCAAACTCAAATAGATAATCGTATAAATCTTGTCCTGCTATATCATCTTCAACATAGACCTCGAAACCACCTTGTTTAGACCAACCTGATCTAGCTATAAAGTATTTATGTTCTTTATAGTTAAAGTATTTAAAATTAAAAAACTTTAAATCTCTTATTTCTTCTCCAAATAATTTTGCCATTAAATTTTCAGCTAAAGGTCCTTGGACTGCAAGAATATTTACATTTGGTTCTTTTATTTCAACCTCAAATTTATTTCCCGATGCAATACCTTTTGCAAAAAAAATTACATCTGAGTCTGCTATTGAAATCCACCATCTGTCCTCTGCTAACTTATTAATAATTGGATCATTTACTAGTAATCCTTCTTGATCAACTAACGGCGAATAATAACATCTTCCTATTTTTGATTTTGATAAATCTCTACAGGTCATTAGCTGGACTAGTTTAGCTGAATCTTTTCCTGTAATTTCTACTTGTCTTTCTGCTGCTACGTCCCACACTTGTACAAATTCTTTTAAATGGTGATAGTCAGATTCTAAAGACTTAAATGATGCTGGTAACAGCATATGATTATAAACTGTGTAGCTAGAAACTCCATGAGCTTCAATTCTATCTGTATAAGGTGTGCTTCTTAATCTTCTAGATTTTACAATTGGAAATTTTTTCATTTTTAATTTTTTAAAATAAATTCTTTTACAATATTTCTCATTTCAAATGCTTTTTCAAAAATTATCATATGACCACAATTTGCAATCACTTTTGTTTCTGAATTTTTTATTAGCTCAGACATTTTATTTCCTATTTTAAGTGGAACCATTTTATCTAAATCTCCATAAATACATAAAGTTGGGCAATTAATTTTTTCTAAAGATTCTTTTCCTGCTTTGTAATTGTTACACGCGTTCAAGTCTACAGATAAAATTTCAATTATATCCCTAGATGAGTTAATAATTTTTTTTACAGGATTTCCACCAATAAACGCTTTGGATCCCTCATATCCCCATTTCATCATTAATAGGACTGCTTTTTCGTCTCCAGCTTCTGCAAAATCAATTAGATCTTGATTAACAGGCATTTTATATGAGCCAGCAGCTAATACTAAATTTTTGATAAGATTCGGATATCGTGATGCAAAGTCTATACCAATTAAACAACCCTGGGAATGACCTACAATAGTAATCTTTGATATATTTAATACCTCCATTAATGATTTGATCCAATCAGACATGCTTTCTATTGTTACAAGACTTGGTCCTTCAGAGCTGCCATGACCTGGAAGATCAATTGATAAAACATTGTACCCCTGAGAAGCATAAAATTGTTCATGAAGTGACCAAACTATATGAGTTAATCCACTTCCATGTATTAAAATAATTGAAGGTTTGCTAACATCAAAGTCAAGACCACCAGTCGAGATGAACACCTCTTTTGAATTAACTTCTAAGATCAGTTTGTCTCCTTGGCCTTCTTCCTTAATTCAAATTTCTGTATTTTTCCTGTTGAAGTTTTAGGTAGTTCACAAAATTCTATTTTCTTTGGAATTTTAAATCCAGCTAATGTTTCTCTGCAAAAATCTATTAGCTCTTTTTCAGTAACCTCTTTATCTTTAACTTTTTCTATAAAAGCACAAGGAACTTCACCCCATTTTTCATCTGGTTTTGCAACAACAGCTGCAATGGACACACCAGGATGTTTTGCTAATGTATTCTCAATTTCAATTGAAGATATATTTTCTCCTCCAGAAATTATTATATCCTTAGATCTATCTTGTATCTTTACATAACCATCTGGATGCATAACTGCTAAATCACCTGAATGAAACCAACCACCTTTCATTGCTTTTTCAGTTGCCTCTTGATCTTTAAAATAGCCTTTCATTACAACATTTCCTCTAATCATAATTTCACCAATTGTTTTGCCATCACGTGGAACCTCTTTCATAGTTTCAGGGTCCATTATTGCAACACCTTCTGTATTTGGATATCTAACTCCTTGTCTTGCCTTAATCTCATTTTGTTTTTCCTCATCAAGTTGATTCCATTTATCATTCCAGGCACATTGAGTTACATGTCCATACGTTTCAGTTAATCCATATACATGCATGACTTCAAAACCTAGTTCTTTCATTTTTTTAAAAATTATACTTGGTGGTGGTGCACCTGCAGTTAATACATTAACTTTTCTATTTAATTTTTTTTTATCAGAATCTGGGGCTCCCGTTATCATATTCAAAACTATTGGTGCACCTCCAAAATGAGTAATTTCATATTTTTCAATTAATTCAAAAATCTTTTTTACATCTATAGCTCTCAAGCATATTGTTTTTCCATTAAGCATTGGAATAGTCCAGGGATATCCCCAACCATTACAATGGAACATTGGTACTATTGTTAAAAAATTTAATCTATTAGGCATATTCCATGCAACAGCGCTCCCAGTCGACATTAAATAAGATCCTCTATGATGATAAACAACCCCTTTAGGGTTTCCAGTTGTTCCAGATGTATAACTTAAAGAGATAGCTTTCCATTCATCTTCGGGAAATTTCCACTGATAATTATCATCTCCTGTACTTAAAAAATTTTCATATTCTTTTTCGCCTATTTTTTTTAATGAGGATTGATCAGCAAAATTATCTTGAATATCAATAATTATTGGTTTTGTTTTTGAAATTGTTAGAGCTTTTTCAATAATTGAATGAAGTTGCCTATCTACAATAAGAACTTTAGCATCACTATGATCTAAAATATATGCAACTGTCTTTGCATCAAGTCTGGTATTTATAGTATTCAAAACTGCTCCACACATTGGCACAGAATAGTGCGCTTCAAAAATTTCAGGAGTATTAAAAGCCATAACAGAAACAGTATCTCCATCACCGATCCCAATTTTTTCTAAAGCACTGGCAAATTTAGTACATCTTTTATAAATTTCTGACCAGGTATACTTTTTGTCTTCATAAATAAGAGCTTCATAGTTAGGGTAGATGTCTTTAGCTCTCTCTAAAAAACTTATTGGAGTTAGTGGGACAAAGTTAGCATTATTTTTGTCTAAATGTTTATCGTAATCAGTCATTAGTTAAATTTAAAATTCATTATATAATCACTGCCAGAAGATGCTGTTTTGAAATGATTTTCCGCTCTTGGTAAAACTCTTTTAAAATAAAACTTAGCTGTCTGAATTTTATCCTCGTAAAAATCTTTGTTATTTTCATAGTCTTTAAAACATACTTCTAAAACCTTAATCCATGAATGAGCTACGGATAAATAACCAAGAGCTTTTAAATAATCATTACAAGCTGCACTCGCATCATTTTTAGAATTAGATATTTTTTCTTTAATCCAGTCAGTAAATTTAATTAATATTTGCATGTGAGATTTAAAATCATCAATAAAAGGCTTTATTTCTTTAATGTTATTATCTAAATCATTTTGAATTGTGTTTAAATATTTATCAATAATATCTCCATTCTTATTAATAAGTTTTCTAAACACTAGATCTGCTGCTTGAATTGAGTTAGTGCCTTCATAAATAGGTGTAATTCTATTATCTCTGTATAATTGTTCTATTCCTTGGTCTTTTGTATAACCATATCCTCCATGTACTTGCATTGCATCACTTGTAATTTCCATACCTAGGTCCGTAAACATCGTTTTTACAACTGGTGTCATTAAGGAAACAAAATCAGAAGCTTCTTCTCTAACTTTTGTATTTTCATGATACAAACTTACTTCGGTTTGTTGAGACAACCAAAAACATAAAGCTCTCTCGCCCTCAATTATAGATTTCATATTTAGCAAAGATTTTCTTATATCAGCGTGTTCAATAATATTATCTGCTCCATTTGAGGATTTGCTATTATGAGTTTTTCCTTGTTTTCTTTCTTTCGCATAACTTAAAGAGTTTTGGTATGCAGTTTCAGAAATTCCTAATCCCTGTATACCAACAACTATTCTTTCTAAGTTCATCATGGTAAACATCGAATTAAGACCTTTATTTTTTGGACCTATCATGTATCCAACTGCATCATCAAAATTTAGGACACAAGTTGCTGAACCTTTTATACCCATTTTTGATTCTATAGATCCAGTAGAAATTCCATTTCTAATTCCAATTGTTCCATCTTCATTCACTTTAAACTTTGGAACTAAAAATAAACTAATTCCCTTAGTACCTTTTGGTGAGTCAGTAGCCCTTGCTATGACTAAATGAATAATATTTTCTGTTAAATCATGGTCCCCAGAAGTTATAAATATTTTTTGACCGCTTATTTTAAAAGTTCCATCAGGTTGTTCTACTGCTTTAGTTTTTAATAAACCTAAATCAGTGCCACAAACTGGTTCTGTTAAACACATTGTACCACTCCACTTACCTTCAACAATTTTTGGTAAATATTTATTTTTTATTTCTTCATTTGCATGATGATTAATACAATTATATGCACCAATACTCAGTTCGCTGTATAATTTAAAAGATAAACTTGATGAAGATAACATTTCATCAAAAAAAGCACTAACAGTTTTAGGCATTCCTTGACCACCGTATTTTGGATCACAAGATAGAGACGTCCATCCATCTTCAATAAATTTTTTATATGCTTCTTTATAACCAGGTGGTGTTCTTACAACCCCATTTTCAAGAACTGTGGGATTTTCATCTCCCGATTTAGCAAGAGGTAATATTATATTTTGATTAATTTTGGCTGCTTCACTTAAAATATCTTTGACAAGTTCTGTGTTAACTTCTTTGTATTTCTCAATCTCATTATAATTTTGATTATTTCTTAACTTATCAAAAAGGAACATCATATCATCAAGTGGTGCTGTATAATTTGGCATTTCTAAACTCTAGAATAAATGTAAGATTATTGCAATTTTGAAATTATCGCATCACCCATTTGAGAGGTTGATACTTCTTTTGTTCCTTTAGAAATAATATCCTTTGTTCTTAGACCATCGTCTAAAACATCCTGAACAGCTTTTTCTAAAGCGTTTGCTTCATTATCAAGATTTAAAGAATACTTAAGTGCCATTGCAAAACTTAATATTGATGCAATTGGATTTGCTATTCCTTTTCCGGCAATATCCGGCGCTGAACCATGTATTGGTTCATACATTGCTCTCAATTTACCATCTTTATTTTTTGCACCTAATGAAGCTGATGGCAACAATCCTAGGGATCCAGTTAACATTGATGCTTGATCAGATAGCATATCGCCGAATAAATTATCTGTAACGATTACATCAAATTGCTTTGGATTTCTAAGAAGCTGCATTGAACAATTATCAGCCAACATGTGATTTAAATTAACATCCTTATATTCTTTATCATGTAATTCCTGAACTTCTTCTCTCCAAAGTAATCCAGCTTCCATTACATTTGATTTTTCACAAGATGTAACTTTATTTTGTCTTTTTTTTGCAAGATCAAAAGCAACTTTGGCTACTCTTCGAATTTCACTAGAAGTATAAGTATGAGTATTAATTCCTTTTCTTTCCCCATTATCAATTGGTTTAATACCTCTAGGTTCACCAAAGTAAATACCACCTGTTAATTCTCTTACAATCATAATATCTAGTCCAGAAACTACTTCCGGTTTAAGTGTTGATGCATCAACCAATTGTTTAAAACAAATTGCTGGTCGTAAATTGGCAAATAATTTTAATTCTTTTCTTAATTTTAATAGTGCTCTCTCAGGCTTTTTTGAAAACTCAACATTATCCCACTTTGGTCCACCAACAGCTCCCAATATTACCGCTTCACATTCTAAAGCTTTATAAAAAACTTCATCAGTAATTGGTGTGCCATGTTTGTCATAAGATATACCTCCTGCTAAATCTTCCTCCATTTCAAAATCTAATGACTTTTTATTATTAAACCAGTTAATTATTTTTTTAACTTCATTAATAACCTCTGGACCGATACCATCTCCAGGTAAAAGTAAAAATTTTCTTTTTTTTACTTTAATCATTAAATATCCAGGGTTTTGAATTTTTAAGTTTATTTTCAAACGACATGATTTTATCAGCTCTTTCTAAAGACAACGCAATATCATCTAATCCTTCAAGTAAACACTTTTTTTTAAACGGATCAATTTCAAATTTAATTTCATTATTTCCAAATTTAATTATTTGATCAACCAAATCAATTTCTATTTCCTCTTTTCTAGATGAATATTCAGAAATTTGTTTAATTTTTTCTTCGTCTATTACAATGGGAAGAATTCCGTTTTTAAAACAATTGTTATAAAAAATGTCTGCATAACTAGAACTAATTACACAGGTAATGCCGAAGTCTAGCAAAGCCCAGGGAGCATGTTCTCTGGATGAGCCACAACCAAAATTTTTTCCAGCAATTAATATTTTAGATTTATCATAAGGAGATTGGTTAAGTATAAATTGATCATTTTTAATTCCTTTTTCATCATACCTCATCTCATAAAATAAATTTTTTCCTAAACCAGTTCTTTTAATTGTTTTTAAGAACTGCTTTGGTATCAACATATCAGTATCAATATTAACTATTGGCAAATAAGCAGGTATACCTTTAACTTTATTAAATTTTTGCATTATCCTTGATACTTTCTAACATCATCTAAATTGCCTGAAATTGCTGCTGCAGCTGCCATTCCTGGACTAACTAAATGTGTTCTACCACCTCTTCCTTGTCTTCCTTCAAAGTTTCTATTAGAAGTAGATGCACATCTTTCACCAGGTTTTAATTTATCTGCATTCATTGCTAAACACATTGAACAACCTGGTTCTCTCCATTCAAATCCAGAATTAATAAAGATTTTATGTAATCCTTCTTGCTCAGCCTGTTCTTTAACAAGTCCTGAACCAGGAACTACCATTGCATCAACATGATTTGCTATCTTTTTATCTTTTAAAATTTTAGCTGCCTCTCTTAAATCCTCAATTCTTCCATTGGTACAACTGCCAATAAAAACTTTGTCGATCTTAATATCTTTTGCATCTATATCAGGGTTTAAACCCATATACTTTAATGACCTTTCAATTGAGCTTTTTTTATCTGGATCTTTTTCATTTTTTGGGTTGGGCACTTTACCATCGATAGTAATTACATCTTGAGGTGATGTTCCCCAAGTTACCATAGGTTTAATATCTTTTCCTTCTAGATTGATCTCTTTGTCAAATTTTGCTCCATCATCAGAGTTTAGTTTATTCCAATATTCTAAGGCTTTTTCCCAATTTTCATTTTTTGGAGACATTGGTTTGTTTTTTAGATAATCAAAAACCTTCTGATCAGGTTCAATTAAGCCTGCTCTAGCTCCACCCTCAATTGTCATATTGCAAATAGTCATTCTATTTTCAACACTTAGGGATGAAATCAAGTCGCCAGCATATTCAATTACATATCCAGTACCACCTGCAGTTCCTATTTTTCCAATTATTTGAAGTATTACATCCTTTGATGTAACTCCTAATGGAAGTTTACCATTAACATTTATTCTAAAATTTTTAGATTTCTTTTGTACTAAAGTCTGAGTAGCAAGAACATGCTCAACCTCAGAGGTTCCAATTCCAAAAGCTAAAGCTCCAAAAGCTCCATGTGTGGCAGTGTGACTATCACCGCAAACAATAATTGTTCCTGGTTGAGTGAATCCCTGCTCTGGACCGATGATATGAACTATTCCCTGTCTTTTATCATCCATTCCAAATAATTTAATACCAAATTCATTACAATTTTTTTCAAGGGTATCTACTTGTATCTTAGACTCCTCGTCTGAAATTCCTTTTGTTCTGTCGGTAGTAGGGACATTATGATCTGCAACCGCTAAAGTAAGATTTGGTTGTCTTACATTTCTGCTAGAATTTCTCAAACCTTCAAAAGCTTGGGGACTTGTTACCTCATGAATTAAATGTCTATCTACAAAAAGTAAAGATGTGCCGTCTTCTTGCTGATGGATAAGATGATCATTCCAGATTTTATCGTATAAAGTATATGGCATTTAGAAAAAATTATTTTTTCTCTTGGGAAATATCTTTATCTGTATCTTCTTTTTTAATTTCAGGTTCTTTAATATCTGTTTCACTTTCTTTATTTGAAGTTACTTTTTCAGATTTTTCCTCTACTGATGGTGCTAATGTTTCTTCACTAACCTCTTCTGGTTTTGATTCAACATCAATACCTATTTTCTTTTTAATTTTTTCAGTAATTCTTGCTGATTTACCTGTTCTATCTCTTAAATAATAAAGCTTTGCTCTCCTTACTTTACCTGATCTTATTACTTTTATAGAGTCTACTATAGGACTAAATAATGCGAATGTTCTTTCAACACCCTCTCCAAATGATATTTTTCGGACTGTAAAAGACGAATTTATATCTCTATTTTTTTTAGCAATACAAACGCCTTCGAAGTACTGAATTCTATCCCTTTTGCCCTCTGTAATCTTAACACCTACTTTAATAATATCTCCAGGGAAAAAAGCAGGTAGTTTCTTTTCTGCAGTAATTTTCTTTACATTTGATGTGTTTATTTCTTCGATTGTTTTCATTTGTAAATTTATCAAGTTAATTCTTTTTATATTTTTGCCACAAATCTGGTCTTCGGTCGCGTGTTATAGCCTCTGATTGAGATAAACGCCAGTCTTTAATTTTCGCATGATCTCCAGATAATAGCACATTTGGTATTGATTTTTCCTCCCAAATTTGAGGTTTGGTATATTGAGGATACTCTAATAGACCATTTTCAAAGCTCTCCTCTTTATTTGAAAATTCATTACCTAGAACTTTTGGTAATAACCTTAATATAGAGTCTATTACAACAATAGCAGCACTCTCACCTCCTGATAATACAAAATCACCTATGCTGACTTCTTCTATGTTTCTACCTTCTATTACTCTCTGATCTATACCTTCAAAATGACCACAAAGTAAATTTATAGTTTTTTCTTTTGATAATTTTTTAGCAAGACTCTGGTTAAATAGTTTACCTTTTGGAGATAAATAAATTATTTTTTCTGAGGATTTAATGTTTTTATCTAATGATTTAGCTATTACATCAGGTTTCATTAACATACCCGATCCTCCGCCATAAGTTGTATCATCTACAGTTTTATGTTTATCTTCTGCATAATCTCTAATATTTACTGTTTCTAATTTCCAAATTTTTTCGTCTAAAGCTTTACCATACAAACCCTTTCCTAATGGTCCAGGAAAAAACTCTGGATATAAAGTAAATATTCTTGCAACAAACATGATCTAATTATTTTTTCTCTTCTGCTTTTGGAGCATCAGCTTTTTTCTCTTCTGCTTTTGGAGCATCAGCTTTTTCATCAGTTTCTTTTTTTCTATCCTTTTTAGGAATTGCTTTATGTGGATTATTTCCTTGCTTAGGCATTTCTATAATTTGTTTTTCTCCAAGAATTCTTGCAACTCTTGTGGTTGGTTGAGCACCTTGACTTAGCCAATACTTAACTCTTTCTAATTGCAAACCTATTCTATCCTCTTTTTCCTTAGGTAATAAAGGGTTATAAAATCCTAATTTTTCTATAAACCTTCCGTCTCTTGCAAATCTACTGTCCGCAACAACAATTTTATATACAGGTCTTTTTTTTGTTCCACCCATAGATAATCTTAGTTTTAACATTTTTTCTCCTTTGTTTATTTTAATTGATTAAAAAGCTCTGGAGGTATTCCTTTATCGGTCATACCTTTCAAGTTTCCTTTTGACATTTTTTTCATCATGTCAGACATCATTTTAAATTGTTTTAACAATTTATTGATAGTGGCTACATCTGTACCAGAGCCATTAGCAATTCTTTTTCTTCTAGAACCATCTATAATTTTAGGATTTTCTCTTTCTTTTTTTGTCATTGATAAAATTATTGCTTCATTCTGGGATATAATAGTTTCATCTATTCCAGATTGATCCATTTGTTTTTTTACTTTAGATACTCCTGGCATTAATGACATGATACCTTCTATACCTCCCATTTTTTTCATTTGTCTCAATTGAGTTAAGTAATCATTCATGGAAAAACTTCCTTTTTTTAAATTTTCCTCAGTTTTTTTTATATTTTCTTCACTTAAATCTTGAGTGGCTTTCTCAACAAGAGAAACAACATCTCCCATTCCAAGTATTCTATTTGCAATTCTATCAGGATGAAAAACCTCAAAATTTTCTGTTTTTTCCCCAACTCCTAAAAATTTAATTGGAACATTGGATACGTATTTCATACTTACAGCAGCTCCACCTCTTGCATCTCCATCCGCTCTAGTCAAAATTATACCAGTTAGATTAACTGTATTTTTAAATTCTTTTGCAACTTCTGCAGCTACTTGTCCTGTTAAAGAATCTGCTACTAAAAATGTTTCGGTTGGTTTAATAATACTTTCAATTTGCTTAATTTCACTCATCATTTGTAAATCAATTTGTGTTCTTCCAGCTGTATCGAATAAAATAATATCTGCCCCATTTAAGTTTGCTGCACTAATTGCTCTTCTACAAATATCCGCTGGTAATTGACCTTCTATTATTGGAAGAGTTAAAATATTATTTTTTTCACCAAGAGACTTGAGCTGTTCTTGAGCTGCTGGTCTATAAATATCAAGACTGACCATCATGATTTTCTTTTTTTTATTATTTTCTAAAAATTTTGCTAATTTAGCTGTGGTGGTTGTTTTACCAGAACCTTGCAAACCCACTAACATCATTGGGACTGGTGGTACTGCGTTTAAATTAATTTCTTCGTTTTTTTCACCTAACAACTTTACTAGTTCGTCATAAACTACTTTTACAACCATCTGACCTGGTGATGTAGATCTTACAATTTCTGTACCAAGTGCTTTGGGTTTTACATTTTCAACAAATTGCTTAGCAACTTCCAAGGTTACATCAGCCTCTAGTAAAGCTTGTCTAATGCCTCTCAGTCCCTCATCAACTTGCTTTTCATCAAGAGAAGGTGCTTTTTTTAATGAAGAAAAAACTTCTTCAAATTTATTTGTTAAATTTTCAAACATAATTTTATTCCAATAGCAAACGCACCAGTGGGCGAACCCTCGCTGACTGGTGTCGATCTCTTTGTTGCCAAAGACACCGCAAATTGCTTATTTTGCGGAAACTTCGATAAACTATAATAGAGGTTCAAAAAGTCAATAAATAAGTTAAATATTATTATATGGAATTGAAAGCTTATAAAATGGATGGTTTAGGAAATGATTTTGTCATTATTGATAGAAGAAAAGATGATGTAAATCTCTCAAAAGAAGAAATTATAAAAATAGGTAATAGAAATAATATTGGATTTGATCAAATCATATTTATTGAAAAAGAAACCAAAGGTGCCTTTCCTATAACTATTTATAATCCTGACGGCATTGAAGTAGGTGCATGTGGAAATGGAAGCAGATGTATCGCTTTTTTAATTTCAAAAGAAAATAATCAAAATTTAATTAAATTAAGTGCTGAAAAAAAAATATTACAGGCAGAAATTTTAAGTGAAAAAATAGTTAAAATAAATATGGGTTTTCCAGAATTTGAAGATTGGAATAAAATTCCTTTAAAAAGTGGAGAATTAAATCCTAAAATTTTAGAATTAGATTTTTTAAAAAAAGAATATGGCAATGGGTTTTGTGTAAATGTTGGAAATCCACATATTGTTTTCTTTGTTGAAGATTGCTCAAAAATAGATATTAAAAATATAGGACCAAAAATTGAAAATCATAACTATTTTCCTGAAAGGGTTAATGTTACTTTTGCTCAAGTCATAGATGATAAAAATATTAAAGTAAATGTTTGGGAAAGAGGCGCTGGACAAACAAAAGCTTGTGGAACTGCTGCATGTGCAACAGTTGTTGCTGGATATCAAAAAGAATTAACAAATAATAATTGCAATATCCATTTTAAGGAAGGTAGACTTAATATTGATTTTAATAGAAGTGATGGTCAAATTTATATGACTGGACCTGTATCTGATATAAAAGAAATAAAATTAAAAATTTAATGGGAATTTTTGATAAATTTAAAACAGGATTTCAAAAAAGTGCTTCTGCACTTAAGTCTGGATTAAAAGAGATAATTATTAAAAAAGAGATAGACGACAAAACACTAGATGAAATTGAAGATTTTTTAATTCAGAGTGATGTGGGTGTGGCAGCTTCTGAAGAAATTAAAAATATAATTGCTGAAAAAAAAATTGATCCAAGCAAGAATAAAGCTGACGAAATTAATTTAATTCTTAAAAATTATATATTAAATTTAATGTCTCCTTTAGAAAATGAGAATTTTTTTTTAAATAAGACAGATTTGAATGCTATTCTGATATCGGGAGTTAATGGTGTAGGAAAAACTACTACTATTGGAAAAATTGGTAAAATTTTAAAATCTAATGGAAATAAAGTTATTTTTTGTGCATCTGATACTTTTAGAGCTGCAGCAATTGAACAGTTGGAGAATTGGGCTAAAAAAATTGATGTAGAAATTATTAAATCTTCACAAGGTTCTGATCCTGCATCTGTTGCGTATAAGGCTGTTGACGAAGCTTTAAAAAAAAAATTTAGCCATGTATTAATTGATACTGCTGGAAGATTACAAAATAAAAAAAACTTGATGGAAGAATATAAAAAAATTGCAAATGTTACAAAAAAAATTGATCCAAATGCTCCCCATGAAGTATTATTAATTCTTGATGCAACATCAGGCCAAAATGTAATAAATCAAGTTGAAGAATTTAATAAAATTATTCCAATTACAGGATTAATTATGACAAAATTAGACGGAACTGCTAAGGGAGGAATATTAATAGCAGTAGCAAAAAAATATAAACTTCCAATTATTGCTCTTGGACTTGGAGAAAAAGAGGACGATCTTCAAGTATTTAATGCTAAGAAGTTTGCGGAAGCCTTTGTTGAAATTAGTTAATCAAGTTATTTGAGATCAAAGGTTTATAATAATTACAATTATATGTTTCTTCCAAACTAAAATAGCCACATTTTTTTGCTATCGATGAAATAATAAATTCTAGTTTATTTTTTTCATCATATTTTTTTAAATTTCTTTTTGAAATATCAAAAACTAAATTCGCATTTATATTTTTGATTGCACTCACCATTATGAGAGTATTGTTGTCATTCAATAAATAATATGCAAAATCTTCAGGAAAAACTGGAAAATCGTAATTTTCAATTATTTTTTTTGCACTAGATGGAAACCAATCATAAGAAATAAGTGATTCATCAGTCTTGGTATGATGATTATAAATATATAAGTCTTGAGGGAAATCTGTAATATAATTATATTCCTCTCCTCTCGCTAAAATAGCTTTTTGTCTAGTTTTAAAATAAAGAGTAAATTTTTCATTATGCGATGCCATTTTCCCGATATAAAAAAAGTCTTCTTTGTCAATATCGTTTTGTTCTGCATACAAATTGGTGGAAATTAAAATTATAATTAAAAATATTATAAATCTTCTCATAATAATTATTATATTTCTTAAATAAGAAGACTATTTGTTTAGAATGTGACCTAATTTAAACTTAAGATAAATTTATCAATTGTATTTATTAATTCTTGATTAAATTCCATCATATGATCGTCATATTTTGGAAAATATGAATATTTTGGTTCATTAGCTAACTCAAATATCTTTTTACCCATATAAAATGGAACTATTTTATCTTCTACACCATGCATTACTAATATGGGTGATCTAATGTTTTTAATTTTTTTATTACTTTCATATTTATCTTTTAATAGAAGTTTTATTGGAAATATTGGATATTTAGATGCTCCAGCATCTACCATCGAGGTAAATGGAGACTCTAAAATAATACCAGCAAAATTTTTGTTTTGAGCGACTTCGGTTGCAATTCCTGTTCCTAAAGACTCGCCATAAATAATTATATTTTTATCTTCAATTCCTTTTTCATTTAGCCACTTAATTGCTCCTTTTGCATCTTTATACAGACCTTGTTCAGTAGGTTTGCCTTGATTTCCACTAAATCCTCTCCAAGCCAATAATAAAAAATTTACATTTATGTCTTTAAACTTATTAATTTTATGAATTCTATTTTCTAAGGCTCCCGCATTTCCATGAAAATATAAAATTGTTTTAAAATTTTTAATATCTTTTTTGTGAAACCAGGCTAGTAAATTTAGATTATCTTCTGTATTAATTTTTACTTTTTCAATTTCAACTTTAAGATCGTCACCAAAATAATTATTTTCAACAGGATGATAAAGTAAACTTCTTTGTGAGAGAAAAAGAGTTAATGAAATAGTTAAGTAAATTAATATTAATGTTATTAAAAAAATTGAAAACATTTTTATTCTTTTAGGCATTTTTAATTTTTTTCTTTACTAGAAATATTCCAATAAATACTAGAATAGTACCAATATAATGAAATAATTCTAATTTCTCTTGAAATAGAAATATACCATAGAATGCTCCATAAACCGTAAATAAATATAAGGTAAAGCCAGTTGTTGATGCGCCTAAATATTTTTGTGTCAATGTATATAAACTGAAAGCAATTATACCTGGTGAAATCGCAGCAAAGGAAACCCAAAATAGAAAATTATTATCAAAATTAGTTTTTAAAAAAAAATTTTCTTCTAAAATATAGAATGGCAAAAGACTTACAGCACCAAAAAATGCAATTAGAGTAAATCTAGGAAAAACTGCTAAATCTGATTTCCAATAAAAAAGATATATAGAATAAAGAGCCCAACCAATAGCAGCTCCTAACATCCATAAATCTCCCATAGTAAATTTAAGATTTATTAAGAAAGAAATATCCCCTTTAATTATAATAATAAATACACCTACTAAACAAGATATAAGACCAATAATTTTTAAATAATTTATCTTTTCTCTAAAAAATAAGGATGAAATTAAAATTATAAAAATTGGGGATGATGTATAAATTATTCCCATATTAACTATGGTAGTTGTCTTACCTGCTAAGAATGGGAATGCTCCACAAACTCCACAACCCATTGCCCCAAGAAAAAAAAGTTTAAAAAACTCTTTTTTAATTGATCTAAGTTTATCTTTTAAAAAATAAAAGTTAAAAATGAACAATATTATAAATACTAATGTCCATCTCCAAAATGCTAATGAAATAGGGGGGACATATTCTACGCCACCTCTTGCAACAATTAAATTGCTTGCCATAAAAATTGGTTGAATTAATAATAGTGCTAAAGCTAATGGGCTATTTGAACTTTTACTCAAGATTTTTGAAATTATTTTTTATCGAAAAATGCTTCATAGACCATCATAAAAATTGCTATACCCATTAAAATATAAACAGGTAATACATCAAAAAAACCTATCATCGATGATCTGGTTAATGTAAATGCAAGACCAACTAAAAAAGCTACTGCAAGTAAAGATCCTAGAAATGTTGTAAGTTTTTGCATTTTAATTATTACATTCCTTTTCTAACCAATTAGCAACCCCTAAAAATCTATGATCATCATAAAGATTACCTACTAATTGCACTCCTAATGGCAAATTATTTTCTCCTTGTAGCAGAGGAAGGGATATACAAGGTAAGCCTAGATAAGACCATACTTTATTAAATTCAGCAGTTCCTGTACTCTTTAAACCTTTTGGAGCAACGCCAGGACTAGAAGGAGACAATACTCCATGATAATCCTCAAAAACTTCTTGATATGATTCTAAGCTCCTTTTTTTGAAATCAACTGCCTCTGTATAGTCTTTTGCTGAATACTTGTTACCTTTTGATATAGCCGTTTGCATGTATTTAGATAATTTTTTTTTATATTTTTTATAATACAAGGCAAAATTATTAGCTAAATCTGTTTCATGAATAATTTGATGATACTTATGTATTTCTTTAAAATACGAAGGTGTATCAAATACCTCTATATTTTTAAATGACTTAATAAAATATTCAAATGACTCTCTAGATTTTTTATCAATTATTTTCCAATAATCTGACTTATAAAAAATAAATTTTGGTTCAAACAATGGTCCTTTTTTTGTTTCTTCCAACATATTTTCAGCTGAATAATAGATGGTAGCTGGATCATGACGATCTTTTTTAACTAAAACCTTTGCTAATAATGCTACATCTTCGACTTTTCTTCCAAACATACCTATATGATCAAGTATATAGGAAGTTTTCAAAACACCGTTTCTTGAAATTAGACCATAACTTGGTTTATAACCTACAACCCCACAGTAAGAAGCAGGTCTAATAACTGATCCACCTGTTTGTGATCCGATTGAAAGTGGGGTCATAAATGAAGCAACAGAAGCTGCTGATCCACTTGAAGAGCCACCTGGAGTTCGAGAATAATCGTGAGGGTTAGTAGTTTTTGGTGGTCCAAGATATGCCAATTCAGATGTAGCTGTTTTGCCCATCACAATTGCCCCTGCTGAATGTAAAAGTTCAACTATCTCAGCATTTTGTGAATAAGATTTACCTTTTCTTATTGGTGTTCCACACTCAGTTGGCATATCTACAGTTCCAATTATGTCTTTAATAGCTACAGGAACTCCATGAAGCAAGCCAACCGGTTTTCCAGATTTTCTATGCTCATCAGCATCAGCTGCTTTCTCTAATAATATTT
The DNA here is from genome assembly GCA_902597895.1 of uncultured Pelagibacteraceae bacterium. Lineage (GTDB taxonomy): Bacteria > Pseudomonadota > Alphaproteobacteria > Pelagibacterales > Pelagibacteraceae > Pelagibacter. The sequence goes on along the minus strand of CACJZM010000001.1, from coordinate 251,843 downwards.
TTTTATCAAAGTGTGCCCATGCTTTTACATCTTTTTCAAATTTTTTTATTCTTTCAATATATTTTTCACAAATCTCAACAGAAGTTAATTGACCCTCTTTTATTTTTAAGGCCATTTCCTCAACACTTAACGAAAATATATCAATCATTTTTTTTAGTCTGCAAATAATACTTCAGGCAACCATAGAGCAATACCTGGAAACATATACATTAAAAACATCCCAAAAATAACTATAGCTAAAAATGGCATAATACCTCTAAATATTTGCATTAGTTCAACATTTGTTTTTTGAACACCTTTTAAATAATAAGCAGACATTGCCATAGGTGGAGTTAGAAACGAAGTCTGTAAATTTAAAGCAATTAACATAGCAAAGAAATATGGATTAACCTGAAATATTTCTAGCAATGGTAAAAAAATTGGCACAAATATAATTAAAATTTCTGTCCACTCTAAAGGCCATCCTAAAAGAAAAATTATAATTTGAGTTATTACCAAAAACTGCCACGTAGTTATATTTATTGATGTGAAGAAATGTTCAAATACCTCATGTCCTCCTAGATAAGAGAAGACAGATGAAAAAGTCCAAGACCCAATAAACAACCACATAATCATTGCAGTAGTTTTTGCGGTTAGAAAAACAGACTCTTTAAAATTTTGCCATTTTAAAGTTTTATAAAACCATGATAACAGTATCGCACCAAATGCTCCTGCTGCTGCTGCTTCGGCTGGAGTAGCAATTCCTGCTAAAATTGTTCCAAGAACCAACATTATTAAACCAAATAAAGGAACAAAAGAAACCATTACTTCTTTTAAAATTTCTGCTCTAGGCGGAATATCCTCTGCTGGAGGTCTTGGAGCAATAGAAGGATTAAGCCACGCTCTGAACACTGCATAAGCAATATATAATCCTGCTAACATCAATCCTGGAAAAATTGCAGCTGCAAATAATCTTAATGGTGATAATTGTGCAATTACTGAATAAACAATCAACATAATACTTGGTGGAATTAAAATTCCTAAACACCCGCCGCTACAAATTATTCCTGATGCAAATTTTTTGTCATATCCAGCTTTGACCATTGCTGGCCAAGCTAGCAAGCCCATTAAAGTAACAACTGCTCCTATAATTCCTGTTGCAGTGGAAAATAGGGCACAAGTTATTAGAGCTGCTACAGCCATAGATGCTGGCAATCTGTGTGCCGCAAGTCTAATAGCAAAAAATAATTTTGCTACAATTCCTGCACGCTCAACTAAATATCCCATAAATAAAAAAAGTGGAACTGCTGTAAGAACGTTATTATCCATTACTGTGTAAGTGTTTTTAACAAACAAAGAAAATATTCTATTATCAAAAAGATGATCCATTAAAACTGGATCATAATAAGCATAATAACCAAAGCCTATTCCCATAGCCATCAGAGTGAAGGCTATTGGAAATCCTAATAATACTGAAAACAAAAATACCCCCATCATCAAAATTGCTACTTCTGGATTTGTAAGACTAAATAACATTTTTTTTATCTTCCTCTTGTGATGTTCTCATTAACATTTCATCTGTTTCTTCTGCAACTACCATTCTCGAAGGCCATTTTCCAGATTTGATACAAATAATAGATCTAAATACTTCACCTACTCCTTGAATAATTAACATGACACCTGCAGCAGGTATCATTGACTTTACCATGTAAATTTGAATTTGAGCAGGACTACTCCAACTGGTTTCTTTTATTTTCCAAGCCTGGGCAGCATATTCATATCCATAAAATGCTAAAGCAATAACTCCTGGAAAAAAGAAAATAAAATAAAGCACTAAATCTATCCATGCTTGTGTTTTTTGGCTAAATAATCTGTAAATTACATCACCTCTAACATGAGCTTCTGTTGCTAAACAATACGCACCTGACATCATTAATATAGCTCCGTACATTTGCATACTAAAGTCAAAATTCCACAATGTTGGCTTATTAAATGCATAAGCCATTACTACTTCATAGACTGTTCCTCCCATTAAAACAACAATGCACCAAGAAAAAGCTTTTCCCATTGAAGTACTTAGTGTGTCCGCAAATCTAATGTAAGATGCCATCATAATTTTAAAGTATATTAAATTCGTGTAAAAAAAAAGGGGGTTTTTAAACCCCCTTTATTTTAATTTTTAAAAGCTAATTAAATTTTAACTTTTGCAATTGGACCAAACTCATTTTCATAAGCTAATTTGTAGTTCGGTTGATTCATCAACAGATACTTCATTGTTCTCTTAGCATATGCTTTCTGAGATGCGATAACTTTCTTAAAGAAAGGATCTTTTCCAGAAAATTCAGCCACTATTTTATCCCACCCTTTTAACTGTTCAGCTAAAATAGCATCAGATGTTTGGTAAACATTAACCTTATGCTCATTCATCAATTTACCTAAGTCAGATGAATATCTAACTAAAGCTTTAAAGTAGTTATCAGAGTTTGCAGCATATGCAGCATTTTTCAAGATAGCTTGATGAGCAGGTGAAAGGCTATTGTATCTTTTCTTGTTCACTGGTAACTCAAACATTTCTTGAGATTGGTGAAAACTACCAAGGTGATAGTGTTTAGATACATCTTGCATTCCAAACTGTGAGTCTGAAGTTGGGTTATTGAACTCTGCAGCGTCAATCAAACCAGTTTTCATTGCTGGTTGGATTTCTCCACCTGGTAATTGTCTTACTACCATTCCCATTGCAGTTAAAACGTTAGTCGCTAGACCAACAGTTCTATATTTCATTCCTTTAACATCAGAAACTTTTGTTACGTTCTTTTTAAACCAACCAAATGGTTGTGCTGGCATAGGCATATGAAAGAATCCAATATAATCGAATCCAACAGAAGCAACTGCTTCTTCATATAATGCTCTTCCTCCACCATATTCCATCCATCCCATAACTTCTTGAGATGACATTCCATATGAAGGACCAGTTCCAAAAAGTGAAGCTGCAGGATTTTTACCATACCAATATGCTGTCACCCAGTGACCCATATCTAAGTTACCATCACTTACCGCTGCTCCGATTTCAGAAGTTTTAACAACTGCACCCACTGGCTGAAGATCAATTTTCAATGTTCCGCCAGACATGTCGCTAACCATTTTTGCATAATCTCCTGCCATTTCAAAAAAGATATTAGCGCCTGATGGCCAAGCTGCCTGCATCTTTAATGTGACTGGAGCACCAAAAGCAACATTTGGCATAGCTACAGCTGTTGCTGCTGCCGCACCTGTTACTGCCGCTGCTTTAAAGAACTTACGTCTTGAAGGAGTTTTTCCCTTCTTAAGATTTTTATCTTTAATCATTATTATTTCCTCTCTATTTAGTTATAACTTTCATAATTTAAGCACAAATGATTATTAGAGTCATTAAAAAAGTCCATTTTGAACTTTCAATCTGAGATTGTGTAATATTATTAATTAACTTTGTTTTTGCAGTTTCCTGTTTTAAAATACTCTTCAATATTATCGATTGCTAAATTTGCCATTGCAGTTCTAGTCTCTTTAGTCGCACTTCCTAGATGGGGAAGTATGAAAGCTTGTTTATATTTTAGATATCCCGGATTTAAATTTGGTTCCCCTTTATAAACATCTAGACCAACAGCATATACTTTTCTTCTTTCAAGCGCATCGATTAGAGCTTCGTCATCTACAATGTCACCTCTAGCTACATTGGTTACGACAGCTCCTTTTGGTAGATATTCTAAAGTTTCTTTATTTATTAAATTTATAGTTTCGTTTGATGCGGGGCAGCAAACTGATAATACATCAGATACTGACATTAAACTTTTTAGAGTATCATGATAAGTTGCACCATTATCCTTATCCGGACTAAGTTTTGATCTGTTATGATAATGTACAATCATACCTAGTGATTTTGCTATACGAGCAATTTTTTGTCCAATTCTTCCCATTCCTAAAATTCCTAATCTTGCTCCAGTCAGTTGCTTGCCAATTAAATAGTCTGCTGACCATTTCCAATTACAGTCTTTTGCACCTTGAATACCTTCAGGAACTCTTCTGCATGCCCCTAAAATCAATAATATCCCAATTTCTGCTGTTGCATCAGTTAACACATCAGGTGTATTTGTAACTGCTATTCCTCTTTTCTTTGCAGCTTCTAAATCAATGTTACCAAAACCTACTGCAAAGTTTGAAATAATCTTTATACTTTCGGGTAATTTATTTATTGTTTCAGCGTCCATTTTGTCTGTTAATGAACTTAGTATACCATCACAACCTTGACTCATTTTGATTACATTATTTTGTGAATATAATTCATCGTTACTATTTAAATTTGCATCAAACATTTTTAAAGCTTTTTCTTCGCATTCTTTAAGTAGTTTTCTTGTAACTAAAATTTTTTTCATATTAATTATTAATTTAAATCAAAAATCTTACCAGGATTCATTATGTTATTTGGATCTATCGTTCTTTTAATTGATTTCATAAGTGGAATATTGTCCGGATGTTCCTCTAGAAGGTATTCTTTTTTGTGTAGTCCTACACCATGTTCTCCAGTAATTGTTCCATTTAATTCTAATGCTTTTTTAATTAACAAAGTATTAAATTCTCTTATTTTTTTATACATTTCTTTTTTTGCTGGATCAAAAGGTAAAACTACATGAAAATTTCCATCACCTAAATGACCTACCATCGGAGCTCTAATTCCAAACTTTTCTGCTTGTTCTTCAGCAAAATTTACACACTCTGTTATATTTGATATAGGTACGCAAACGTCAGTTGAATAAACTCTTCCATTATCAATTAAAGCTTTAACAGAATAGTATACATCCCATCTTGCTTTCCAAAGTTTATTTCTATCCTCCAAATCTTTTGCCCATTTAAATGAACTACCTTTATTTTCTTTTGATAATTCTTCTACAATTTTAATATTCTCATTGTTAGATAACTCTGATCCATGAAATTCAAAAAATAATGTCGGTACCGCTTCAATATCTTTTAATTTTGAATAATTTATACTAATCCCCATTTGATCTTTATTAAGCATCTCAATTCTTGCAATGGGAACACCGTATTGAATAACTTGTTGCGCAGTTTGAACTGCATTTTCTAGCGTTGGGAAATGACATACAGCACTCATTATACTTTCTGGTATGGGAGACAATCTTAAGTGGACTTCAGTTATTATACCCAATGTACCTTCTGATCCAATAAATAGATTTGTTAAATTATAACCAGCAGAAGTTTTTTTAGTTCTGCTTCCTGTTCTTATAATATCACCATTAGGTAAAACTACTGTAAGACCTGTTATTGCTGTTTTCATTGTTCCATATTTCACCGCCATTGTTCCTGAGGCTGAAGTTGAGGCCATGCCACCAATTGCAGCATTTGCACCAGGGTCAATTGGAAAGAAAACTCCATCTTCCCTTAAATATTCATTTAACTGTTCTTTTGTTACACATGCTTGAACCCTGCAGTCAAAATCTTCAGCATTTACACTCAAAATTTTATTCATTTTTTCTAAAGATATAGTTATACCGTTTTCATTACCGACTACATTTCCTTCAAGAGATGTTCCTGTTCCAAAAGGAACTACAGGAATTTTATATTTATTACATATCTTTAAAATTTTAGATACTTCTTCATTGCTTTCTGGAAACGCTACAGCTTGTGACAAAATTGGGTCGTATGTATCTTCGCCTCGGGCATAATTTGCTCTTGTAGACTCAGATAATGATATTCTATCTTTTAAAAATTCTTTAAGCTCTGATTGATAAGTAGCATTAAACATATGATTTATTATATCAGGCTTATTTAAAAAATAAACTTAACCAAGCATTTTTTTTATATTTTCAAGTGCTTGTGAAATGTTATCTCTAGACGCTGCAAAACTAAATCTTACATAATCTTTACAACTCTTTCCAAAAGCTGTCCCTGGAACTATTGCAACACCTGCCTCATGCATAGCTTTTTTGCAAAATTCAGAACCACTCATTCCTGTCCCAATTACTTTAGGGAATGCATAAAAGGCACCTCCGGGCAAACTGCATTCTACACCGGGCAAACTATTTAATCCCTCGTGGATGAGTTTTCTTCTTGCTGTAAATTTTTCCATCATTTCATGAATAGAGTCGTCTGGACCATCTAAAGCAGCTATACCTGCAAATTGTGCCGCAGCATTAACGCATGAAACACTATTGATTAATAATTTATTAACGTGCTCAACTAAGTTTTCTGGCCAAAAACTCCATCCTAATCTCCATCCTGTCATTGAGTAAGCCTTACTCCAACCTTCAAGTACAATTAATCTATCCCTTAATTCTGGATAATGAAAAAACGATGGCATCTCTTTTCCATCAAAAATTTGTCTACTATAAATTTCATCGCTTAATATCGTCACATGAGGATATTTTTTTAGGCCCTCTGCCAACTTATCAATTTCAGGTTTATCAACAAAACTTCCTGTAGGATTATTTGGATTTATCAAAATTAATAATCTAGTTTTATCTGTTATCAATGGAAGAATTTTATCTGCACTAAATTTTAGATCTTTATCTTCAGTTAAGTCATATGGTACAGCAGTTGAACCTGTGTAATTGATCATTGACTCATAAATTGGAAAAGCTGGTGTTGGATGAATTATTTCTGCCCCAGGCTCACCAAAACATTGAATAGCATAACTCATAGTTGGCTTTCCGCCAGGCATAATTAATATTCTCTCAAAACCTACATCAGCATTATAACGTTTTTTTATCCACCTTGTTACAGCTTGTCTACATTCTGGAATTCCATTTGACATTACATATCCATGGTGTCCATCATCTAATGCTTTTTTTGCTGCTTCAACTACATGCTTTGGTGTTTTAAAATCTGGTTGCCCTAACCCTAAATGTATCATTGGTTTACCTTGAGCCTCCAACTTTTTAGCTTCGGCAAGAACACTAAAAGCTGTTTCTGTTCCAAGTCTATTTAAACTTTGTGCTAATTTCATTTTTTCTCCAATTTATTTTCTGTAAATTAATTTTGTACTATTTAATTCTTTTAAATTTTTACATCCCATCAATACCATATTTCTTTGGATTTCATCATGCATATTTTGCAATAGACGTTCAACTCCTTGTTGACCACCTGCGGCTAAAGAAAACAGGAACATTTTACCAAAACTACAAGCCTTTGCACCTGCAGCAATAGCTTTTATGACATGACTTCCTCTTCTTACTCCTCCATCCAATATAATTTCTAATTTATCTCCGACTGCATCGGAAATTGCTTTTATCTGATCGAAAGGAGATCTTGATCCATCAAGTTGCCTTCCACCATGATTTGAAACCATAATAGCAGTGCAGCCAATATCAATGGCTCTTTTTGCATCTTCGATAGACATAACTCCTTTAAGCGCAAAGGGCCCATTCCACTTTTTTACGCAATACTCAGCATCCTTCCATCCCATAGCAGGGTCATATTGTTCATTAATATATTCGATAACTGACTTGGATATATTTGTACCCTTATCTGTTTTTTTTTTAACATTTGATAATTCAAATTTTTTTCCAGTTAGATAGTTAAACACCCATCCAGGTCTCATTGCAAAACTTATAAGGCTTTGTAATGTTAGCTTTGGTGGAGTAGTAAATCCTGTTCTATGATCTTTCTCTCTATTTCCAGCAACCAAAGTATCTACTGTTAAACACATGGCATCGAAGCCAGATCTTCTTGATCTTTCAATTAGATCATCCGAAATTGATCGGTCTTTATGAACATATAATTGAAATAATTTTGGTCCGCTTGAAATATTAGATACTTCTTCAATAGTATTATTTCCCATTGAAGACATACTATAAAAAGTTCCAAACTTTTCAGCTGCTCTTGCTGAAGCTTTATCTCCGTCAGGATGGTAAAGTCTTTGCATAGCTGCAGGGGAAAGAAAAATTGGCATATCAATTTTTTTTCCAAATAAAGTTGTAGATAGGTTTGGTTTACCAACACTTGCAAGGACATTTGGGACTAAGTCACAATCATCAAAAGAGGCTGTATTTCTTCTTAAAGTAGATTCATCATCTGCACCACCATCAATATAATGAAATATTGGTGAGGGTAATTTTTTTTTTGCTAGTTTTCTAAAATCACTAAAATTATGGCAGTCTTTTAAGTTCATATAAAAAGCAAAATTTATCTAAATCTTAAATTATTTCTATTTAAATCAGATATAGTTTTACATCCCATTAACTTCATATCTCTAACTAGTTCAGACTTATACTTTTCTAAAGCTCTTTCAACACCAGCTTGTCCTCCAGCTGCTAGAGCATAAAGATATAGCCTGCCCCCTGAGCATGCTTTCGCACCTAATGATAATGCTTTGAGCATGTGAGTTCCTCGATGAATTCCACCTTCACAAATTACATCTAGCTTATCGCCAACTGCATCAACAATTTCAGCTAGTTGATCAAAAGGAGATCTTGAACCATCTAATTGTCTTCCACCATGATTTGAAACCATTATACCTGTGCATCCAATATCAACTGCTCTCTTAGCATCATCTACACTCATTACTCCCTTCAATGCAAAATGACCACCCCATTTAGAGCAAAGATTTTCAGCATCTTTCCAATTCATAGATTGGTCTAACATTGTAGAAAAATAGTTTCCAATGGAAGAATTAGTACTTGTACCTTCTTTAACAAAATCTTGAAGATGAGGTAATTCAAACTTACCTTTTGTTAAATAATTAATTCCCCACATTGGTTTTGTGGCAAAACTAAATAAACTTGATAATGTTAGTTTAGGAGGAGATGTAAAACCAGTTCTTAAATCTCTTTCTCTATTTCCACCTGTTATGGTATCAACTGTTAAAGCCATTACATCAAATTTTGCTGCTTTTGCTCTCTCAAGACAAGAGTCATTTAAACCTCTATCTTTATGAAAATAAAACTGAAACATTTTAGGAGTGTCAATCATAGAAGATATTTCCTCTACACTTACTGTTGCTAGAGCTGATACACCAAACATGGTATTATATTTTTGTGCAGCCTTACCTACAGCTCTTTCACCATCGTAATGAAATAATCTTTGAAGCGCAGTTGGCGAAAGATAAAAAGGTAAATCTAATTTTTTTCCAAATATTGTTGTTGATAAATCGACACTCTCAACTCCTCTTAAAACATTTGGAACTAAATCAACATCATCGAAGGCACTAGTATTTCTTGCATAAGTAATTTCATCATCTGCGGCACCATCAATATAATGAAATATTGGTGAGGGCAATTTTTGTTTTGCTAGTTTTCTAAAATCACTAAAATTATGACAATCTTTTAATCTCATATCTAAGTTTAGAATTTTTTGAAAAAATTGAAAATGTAACTATTAGCCCCAGGATTTTTACTACCTAAACTAGCATTAGATACATGGTTATAAGAAAATCCTAATTTAGTATCTGCTGAAGTATTAATTGAAAATTGAACTTCAGTCTTAAATTCAATGACATGTCCCAAATCTTTTCCATCTCCTTCATGATATAATCCTGGCGTAAAAGAAGGTGTAAAATCTAAATCGCCTAAATTATAATGTGCTTGAATCCCTGTATATAAATAAGCTGCCTGATTTTCGGTTAAGAAAAAACCAGTGACTGGTGAAATTTCCCCCAGTGCACTTTCTCTAATCAAATTTTCATTTTGATGTTGCAAACCGAACAATAAAGCTCTTTGACCATCATCACTAAAGTCAAACATACCAGAATAAAAGTTAATTTCATTATCATTTAAATTCTCATCTGATGTTGATGGACTTATTAAAAGAAAAGAAAAAATAAAATAAATAGTAATTTTTAATTTTTTTGTCATATAAATTCTTTATTTTCTATGCTCATTAATAAACACTTTTTTGTAAATTAATAGACCTCCAAATATAAACAAAATCAATGGAAATACCCATAACAGTAAATTCTTTTTATTAAACTCTGGGTCGTAAACAATCCACTCACCATAAAGTGTCTTAAGATAATCATAAATCTCATCTTCAGACTCTCCTTCTTGAAGTTTATTTTTTATTAACATTTTAATTGTTAATGCAAAATCAGATTGTGAGTCATAAACAGATTGTCCTTGGCATATCAAACATCTTAAATTTTTAGATATCTTATCAACATCCTGATTGGCTTGGACATGTGAGGTGATATTAAAAATATAAAAAAAACAAAATATAAAAAAAAATATTTTAAAGATTTTCATTTATTATTTCAAATAATTCAATAACATTTTCTTGATTTAAAGGACCAACATATCTTTTTAATATTTTATAATTTCTATTTACTAAATATGTCTCCGGTACTCCGTAAGCTCCAAGAGAAACTGATATCAAACCATTTTTATCAATTATAATTGTATCATATGGATTACCAAGCTCATTTAAAAATTTAATAGAATTTTTCTTTTTATCTTTATAATTAATCCCAATTAAATTTAATTTCTTTTTATCCTGCAGATTAATTAAAATTGGGTGTTCATCTCTGCAAGGTAAGCACCAGGATGCCCAAATATTAATTAAAGAGTAATCTGAATTCTGAATTAATTCATAAGCGTTAATTTTTTGATTAGAAAATAATTCTCTACTTTCAAAATTAGGTATCTCAATATTGGTGACTTTATTTGGAGTATAAATATTTGACTTATTTAATCCAAAAAAAAATATAATAAAAATAAACAATAGTGAAGAAAATATTAAAATAAATTTAATTTGTTTATTCATATTTTTTTTTAAAAAGACTTACCAAACCCCCAAGGGCAATCAAAATTGTAGACATCCAAATCCAAATCATAAAAGGTTTTGTTTGGTATCTAACATTAAAAATTTCTTCTCCTTTTATTAAATTCATTACTATAAATTTATCTGCAAATACTGATGTAATAATATCTGCCTCACTTGTAAGAATATTTGGTTCATTATATATCCTAACTTCAGGAAACATAGATACTGAGCTATTGCTATTAACAATTTCAAAATTCGCAACTAGAGACTTGTAGTTATCTTTTTCAAATGTTTTAAGATTTAAAAATTTAATACTTTCATTCTTATATTTGAACTCTTCTCCAATTTTCATATTTGCTGAAAATTCATTAGAAAATATAGAATTAAACAAAATACTTAATATAAATAAACTAAATCCAAAATGAGAGATTGATTGTGCAATAAGTAATTTTTTTCTAAATAAATCTTTAACTGTTGTTAAAAACAAATAAATTGCAGATCCACCGAATATTGTAGAAATTAATATACTTAAAGATGTATCTTTAATTATAAAGTAAGATAAAGATAAACAAATTATAAATAAAAATATTCTTAAATAATTAATTTTTTTAAAATTATCCTTTATCCATCTAAAATTCGGTCCTATAGACATAAAAATCAAGAAAGGTATTAAAAAAGGAATTAAAAGTTTGTTATAAAAAGGTGGTCCGATAGATATCTTTTCGTTGATTAAGACTTCTATGAAAATTGGATAAATTGTTCCTATCAAAACTACTGATAAAAAATACATCATAAACCAGTTGTTAACTAAAATTGAAGTTTCTCTACTAAAGACGTGTATTTGATTTTGAGCATTTTTATCATTTTCCTGATAACTAAAAAATAATATCACAGATAAAAAAACAAGAATAAATAGAAATGTCAGTATAAATATTCCTCTTTCAGGATCATTTGCAAAAGTATGAACAGAATTTAATATACCAGATCTTACTAAAAATGTTCCGCTCATACTAAAAGTGAATGTTGCAATTGATAATATCATTGTCCATGATTTTAAAAGGTTGCGTTTTTCAAGTACAGTTAAAGTATGTAAAAGTGCAGTTAAACATAACCAAGGTATCAGAGAAACATTTTCAACTGGGTCCCAAAACCAAAAACCTCCCCAACCTAATTCATAGTAAGCCCAAATTGATCCAAGTAAAATTCCAATAGTTAAAAAAACCCATGTTAACAATGTCCATTTTTTTACATGTTTTGCCCAATCAGAATTAACATTTTTATTTACTAATGATGATAAAGATGCAGAAAATATAATGGAAGTTCCTACATATCCCAAATATAATATAGGTGGATGAATGGCTAAAGCAGGATCTTGTAAAATCGGATTTAGACCTAATCCTTCTTTAGGTACTGGCAGTAAAAGATTAAATGGATTTGAAGTTAAAATTAAAAATAAAAAAAAACCAGTGATTATTAGTTGTTGAAAAAAAATTGTTAAAAATCTGTATTTAATTGGTTGTTTTTTTGAAAAAATTACAAATAAAAAAATAAACAAAGTAAGCACTAACAACCAAAGTAACAAACTCCCTTCATGATTTCCCCAGGACCCTGAAATTTTGTAGAAAATAGGCTTTGTTGTGTGAGAATTATTATAAACTGTTTCATTACTAAAATCAGAGATCAAAAAACAATAAATTAAAGATACAAAGCTTAAAAAAACACTAAATAGTTGGATAGACATCACTGATACTAAATTTGACCCTATGCTCAATTTTTTTTTTTTAAATGAATTAAGTGAGTAAAAAAGTAAAAATGATGAGATAGCAAAACCTAACAAAAGAGAGTAATATCCTAGTTTACTTGCAATCAATTTTTTTCCTCCAATGCCTCTTTAACTTCGGGTGGCATGTAGTTCTCATCATGTTTTGCTAATATTTTTTTTGCTTTTAAGTAACTTCTATCATTTAGAAAGCCCTCTGCTACAACTCCTTTACCCTCTCCAAATAAGTTTGGAATAGCCCCTGAATAAATAACATTTATTTCATTTTTAAAATCAGTAATTACAAAATTAATGGTATTTTGATTCATTTGAATTGAGTTTTTCTTCACCATTCCACCAACTCTTATCTTTTTATTGTTATCAATTTCATTTAAGCTTTTTATTTCTGATGGTGAAATAAAATATACAACATTTTCTTCTAGAGATTTTAAAATTAAAAAAACAGAAAGAATTAATATTAAAAATATTGATGATAAAAAAATAAATCTTAACTTAACCTTTTTACCATACATGAATAGTAATATTAAATTTTTGAAGTAGAATTAATTTCTAATATTCCTTTGTATGTTTCTTGGGCGCTAGCAGTTTTCTTTTTTTCTGGATTTAAAGTTTTAAATTTTTCATTAAACTTGGACTGTTCTCTGACCAACTGAGCTTTTATAATCATAAATAAAGATCCAAAACACACAAAAGTAAATAAAAATGAAGACCAAACATATATACCATAGCCCTTCATCAAGATAATTTCGTTTATCATAATCTATCTAATCCTTTATTTTTTATTTTTATCAGTTCTGTATTATATTTCATCAAAAAAATCAGAAGTGAAAATAGTGCAAATGCCGCAGTCATTAAAGCTAAGGGTATCAACATAGTGTAGTGTATAGATGTTTTTTCAAATACACTTACTGATGCTGGCTGATGTAAAGTTGACCACCAATCAACCGAGTATTTAACTATAGGTAAATTTACTGCACCTATAAGTGCGATAAACGAAGTGACTTTATTAACTTTTTCTGTGTCCTGATAAATCCTCCAAGCAACAATATAAATAAAGTAAAATAAACACAATATTAACATTGATGTAATCCTTGCATCCCATGCCCACCATGTTCCCCAGGTTGGTTTGCCCCATATTGAACCTGTAACCAATGCTATTATGCTAAAAACTAATCCCGATGGTGCTAAACTTTTTGCAATTAATATTGATGGTTTATTTTTAAAAAATAATATTAAAAAAGATAATATCGCAATTGCAGAAAACGTTCCAAGAGATATCCACGCTGATGGAACGTGAACATACATTATTCTAACAGAATGACTTTGTAGATAGTCCTCTGGAGAAAGAACTAAAGCTTCAATTAAACCAATAAAAATAATTATAAAAAATAAACCAAGAACATACTTTGGTGCTTTTGATGTAATTACAAATATTTTATTAGGTTCAAAATTTTTTAACATTTAAGAAGTTATATATATATTAAAAAATTAAATTGTTTATATTTTTTGATTAAATTCCGATCAAGAATACTTTAGAGGGAGATAAATAAGGGAATTAATTAGTATCCTTGATCAGATATACTAATTATACTTATAAGATATGTCTAAGTTTGGTGTTAATTGTGTTGGAATATTGACTACTATTAATTTGAGGGTTTAAAATAGCTAGAACCCTTTTTTCCTGAAAAAATCTCATTTATTAAAGGATGTTTTATCGGTTCTTCTGATTTATCCACTAATAAATTTTGCTCAGACACATATGCCTCATAAGTTACCTCCTCATTCTCAGCTAAAAGATGGTAAAAAGGCTGGTCCTTTCTTGGTCTTACATTTTTCGGTATTGATTGGTACCATTCCTCAGAGTTATTAAATTCAAAATCAACATCGTAAATAACACCTCTAAAATCGAAATGTTTATGCTTTACAATATCCCCAATTGAAAATTTTGCTTTTTGAATACTCACAATTGTAAATATGGGTATTTAGAAGAAAAAATCAATAAAAAAAATATTAAAGTTTTGTAATTATGTTAATATATCCTAGTGAATAAATCATTTATCAAATTTATCACTGATTTTGGACCACTATTAGTTTTTTTTACTTTTTATTATAAAAGTGACAAAAATTTAACTGTAGCTATCCCTCCATTCATAGTTGCAACCATAATTGCTCTAGTAATTGTTTGGTTTTTAGAAAAAAAAATACCAATGGTTCCTTTACTAGGAGGAATATTTATAACTTTATTTGGTGGATTGACGATATATTTCGATAATCCAATTTTTATATATATTAAACCAACAATAATAAACATTTTGTTTGGAATTGGATTATTAGTTAGTAAATTTTTTACAGATGAACCTTTATTAAAAAAAATGTTGGGTAAATCATTATCATTATCAGATGAGGGGTGGAAAATTTTAAATTTAAGATGGGTTTATTTTTTCTTTGGATTGGCTATATTGAATGAAATAGTTTGGAGAACCCAATCTGAGGAATTTTGGGTAAATTTTAAAGTTTGGGGTATTTTGCCTATAACTATTATTTTTACAGCATTTCAATTATCTATAATAACAAAATTTAAATTAAATGACTAAAAACCTTAAATTAGTTGTCAATAATGTTTACTTAGATCAAAACAAAAAATTTTTTTTTGAAAAAAAAGAGTTAAAAATAATATTAGATTTGTATGCAAAAATGGTCTCCGAAGGATCTTGGAAAGATTATGGATTAAATATTTCAAGTAAACAAGTAGGTTTTAGTGTCTTCAAAAATGCAACTGAAAATGCAAAATATCAAATATGTAAAAACTTTAAGCCAAACAATAAAAACTTAAGATATCTTGTTACAGACTCAAAAGGAGAAATACTGAAAAATTCTGATAACTTAGAAAATCTTCTTAGAAATATAAACTGGAAAAAATTGTAAATTTATCTTCTTTGACCAAATAATCTTAATAACATGATAAACAAATTTATAAAATCTAGATATAATGTTAATGCACCCATAACAGCTTTTTTACCCATTAACTCACCTGTATCAGATGCAGCGTACATATTTTTAATTTTCTGTGTGTCATAAGCAGTTAAACCTACAAAAATTAAAACCCCTAAAATTGATATAATAAAATACATCATCGTTGACTTCATAAAAATGTTTACTACTGAAGCAATAATAATACCTATCAAACCCATCATTAAAAAAGATCCCATTTTTGTTAGATCTCTTTTAGTTGTATAGCCATATATACTCATCGCGCCAAATGTTGCAGATGTTATAAAAAAAACTCTAGCCACACTGACACCCGTGTAAACCAAAAGTATCCACGACAAAGAAAGCCCCATAAGAGCTGCAAATATCCAAAAAACAGATTGTGCTTTTGCAGCACTCATCTTGTTAATTCCAAAGCTCATGTAAAAAACAATTCCAAGTGGGGCAAGCATTACTACCCATTTTAATCCTGAAAAAAATAACGCGTTACCAAAACTTGTGAAACCAGAAATAGCACCCGATGCATCAGTAACAACTGACATTTTAAAAGACAACATTGCAATTATTCCAGTTAAAAGAACTCCTGTTGCCATATAATTATAAACTTTTAACATGTAGGCTCTTAAGCCTTCATCCATTACTACAGTTTTTTTGGCTGTAGTTGATCTATTCAATATATTGTCTCTATTAAATTCCATTAAATATATATAATAATATTTTATAATATTTTCAAGGATTCAAAATATATGTGACAAATAATTAATTAATATGAACTATAAAAAGCTTGGTAATACAGATTTAGACGTCAGTACTATATGTTTGGGTACAATGACTTGGGGTGAACAAAACACTCAAAATGAGGGTTTTGAACAAATGGATTTCGCTTTGGGTGAAGGTGTAAATTTTTGGGATACTGCAGAACTTTATCCAATACCACCCAAAAAAAATACATACGGTAAAACTGAAGAGATTATTGGAAGCTGGTTTGAAAAAACAAAAAAAAGAAATGAGGTAATTTTAGCTACAAAAATTGCAGGGCCTGGATTAGACTGGATAAGAGATGGTGAATATCAATATAATAAAAAAAATATAACCGATGCAGTTAATCAAAGTTTAAAAAGATTAAAAACTGATTTTATAGATTTATATCAATTGCACTGGCCAGAAAGAAAAACTAATTACTTTGGGAGACTGGGTTACGTTCATAAAGAACAGGATAAAAACTGGAATGATTTTGAAGATATATTAAAAATTTTTGAAGATTTAATTAAAGATGGTAAAATTAGGTATATAGGTATTTCAAATGAAACTGCATGGGGTTTATCAAAATTTTTAGAAATATCTAAAATTAAAAATTTACCTAGAATGATGTCAGTTCAAAATCCTTATAATTTATTAAATAGGACTTATGAGGTAAGTTTAGCTGAAATATCAATAAGAGAGCAAAGTGGCTTACTCGCTTACTCTCCATTAGCTTTTGGATATTTAACTGGAAAATATAGAAATGGACAATTACCAGATAAATCAAGAATGAAATTATTTGGAAAATATTTTCCAAGATACCAAACTGAAACTGGTAAAAAAGCTACAGAACAATATTATAATATTGCAAAAAAATATAAATTAGACTTTGCACAAATGAGCTTAAAGTTTTGTGAATTACAACCGTTTGTAACTAGTGTAATTATTGGCGCAACAACAATGGATCAGTTGAAAACTGATATAGAAAGTGTAAATGTAGATCTAAATGAAGAAATTTTAAAAGAAATTAATGAAATTCAAAAAATTAATCCAAATCCATGTCCTTAATTAAAAAATTTAAAATTTTGTTTATAGTAATATTTTCATTAACAAACTCAGCTTATAGTGAAGAACTTAAAAAGATTGGTAAGTTTAAAGATTGGGAAGTAATTAAATTGAATAATGATAGTGAAATTATTTGTTATGCTCAAACAAAACCTGTTCTTCAATCGCCCAAATCAAAACAGAGAGAAGCAAGACTATTTGTTTCTTTTAGACCAAAGGACAAAATTTCTGACGAGATAAGTATAACATCTGGATACGAGTTTAATAACCAAAATTCCGTTTTAGCAACTTCAGGTAAATCAAAATATAAATTTGATATTACCCAAGATAATTTTGCATGGATTGCTAGTAATAAAATGGAAAAGAAAATGATTAAAACTATGAAGAGAGGATCAAGAATTATGATTACAGGATATAATAAATCAGGATCTCAAACAATTGATCACTATTCTCTATTAGGTTTTACGAAAGCTTACAATGCAGCAAAAAAGAGTTGCACTTAATTGAATAAATGAAATCCAATAAAAGAATTGTTTTAGCTTATTCAGGCGGCTTGGACACATCAATAATTCTTAAATGGCTTCAAGAAAATTATAATGCAGAGGTGATTTGTTACACTGCTGATATCGGTCAAGAAATTGACAAAAAAAAAATTATTAAAAATGCAAAAAAACTTGGTGTAAAAAAAATAATTATAAAAGATTTAAAGAATGTATTTGTAAAAGACTATGTTTACCCAATGATAAGAGGTCATGCTATTTATGAAGGTACTTATTTGTTAGGCACATCAATCGCTAGGCCTTTGATAGCAAAAGACCAAATTAGAGTTGCTAAAAAATTTAAAGCTTATGCTGTATCTCATGGATCAACCGGTAAAGGAAATGACCAAGTAAGATTTGAACTTGGATATCATTACTTTGGTCCAAAAATAAAAATTATAGCTCCTTGGAGAATTTGGAAATTAAAATCTAGAACTGAATTAATAAGATATGCAAATAAATATGGTATACCAATTCCAAAAGATAAAAAAGGTGCACCTCCTTTCTCAGTTGATGATAATTTGTTTCATACTTCAACTGAAGGTAAATTATTAGAAAATCCAAAAAATTCTGCTCCAGAGTTTATTTTTCAAAGAACAACTTCACCTGAAAGAGCCCCCAACAAGCCAACATTTATTACAATCAATTACAAGAACGGGGATCCAGTCGGCTTAAATGGAAAAAAATTATCTCCAGCAAAAGTTTTGAATAAACTTAATCAATTAGCTGGAAAGAATGGAATTGGTAGAGTGGATTTAGTTGAAAATAGATTTATTGGAATAAAATCAAGAGGGGTTTATGAAACACCTGGTGGTACATTATTACTAACAGCACACAGAGCAATTGAGTCTGTAACTTTAGATAAAGATACAATGCATAAAAAAGATGAGGTTATGCCAAGATATGCAGAGCTTATTTATAATGGTTATTGGTATTCTAAGGAAAGATTTAAACTTCAAAAAATAATCGATCTAAAAAGAAATAAAGTAAATGGATCAGTTAAACTAAAACTCTATAAGGGAAATATTACAATTCAATCGCGACAAACATCTAGTAGTGCCTACTCTATGAAAAAAGTTTCTTTCGAGGAAAATAAAACTTTCAATAAATCAAACGTTGAAAGATTTATTAACTTTCATAAGAAAAAATTAAGATAATAAAAAATGGAATTAAAAGCTACAAGAGCTTCGGCTATTGGAAACTTAGAAAATTTTGTTGAAAATAATCTTGGAGAATATTCGAAGCTTAGAAATTTTGATTTTGGACCCAATAAAAGATCAAATACTTCATGCTTATCACCATACATAACACATGGAGTCATTAATGAGACAGAAGTGATAAAAAAATCGCTAGATAAATTTTCTTTTTCAAAAAATGAAAAATTTATTCAAGAAATTCTATGGAGAACATATTGGAAAGGGTGGATGGAACTTCGATCTGGAGTATGGGATGACTACTTAATAGATTTAAAGAAAATCAAAGAAGAATTTAAAGACAATAGAGATTATTTAGATGCCATTGAAGGAAATACTAAAATTGAATGCTTTAATGAATGGGTAAATGAATTAAAGACCTATAATTATTTACATAATCATACGAGAATGTGGTTTGCAAGTATTTGGATATTTACTCTTGAACTACCTTGGCAACTTGGTGCAGAACTTTTTATGCAACACCTATATGATGGTGATACTGCATCAAATACTTTGGGCTGGCGTTGGGTTGCAGGTATTCAAACCCAAGGAAAGCATTATCTTGCAAGTGAATGGAATATCAAAAAATTTACCAATAATAGATTTCAAAACATCAAACTCAATGAAAATGTGCCTCCAAAAATAAGTGGTAAAAATTATACTATTCTACATAAAACTTTTGAAAATCCTCTAAATTTTGAGAATAAAGACTTATTGGTTTTTGAAAATAATTTATCTTTTGAAATCACTGACTTTGCTAATCAAAAATTTAGAAAAATTCTACTTGTTGTAAATAAAAATGAGAATAGAAATATTCAACTCAGCGAAAATGTAGTTAAGTTTAAGGCTAGTTTAATTGAGGATCAGAGGAAAAGATTAGAAGATAAATCGATAGATTGTAAAATAATTGATATTAATGAGATCAAAAATTTGGAGAGTTGTTACTGCCTATATCCAACAGTAGGTGAAAATTTGGATTATATTAATCAAAACTCATTAAAAAATATTGAATTTCTTTTCAGAAAACTTGATCAAAACTCATGGAAATTTTGTAATAAAGGATTTTTTAATTTTAAAAAATATATTCCTAAAATAATTTCATCTTTTAGCTAAGCTTAGAACACTTCTTTGAACAATATTTTACTCGCTCCCAATTTAATTTCCATTTTTTTCGCCACGAAAAAGGTCTTTTACAAACTGCACAAATTTTAAAGGGAAGATGTTGTTTTTTCACTAAATGGTGTTTTGTTTAATAAATTTATCTGCCTCAGATAAAATTAATTTTTTTCTATCATTTTTCATTTTATCAAAAACTCTAACCATCATAGATAATCTTGGATTTTTTAAAAAAAAATTTCTATTTCTATTTATAAATCTCCAGTACAAACCGTCCATGGTATTGCACCATTCACCTTTTTTAAAATCCATCATCTTCATAAAGTAACTAGATCCACATATATATGGTTTTGTAGCAAAAATGCCTCCGTCACTAAATAAACCCATTCCATAAACATTAGGCACCATCACCCAATCTGAAGAGTCTACAAACATTTCCATGAACCATTTATAAACAATTGTAGGCTTGATCTCACAAAGATTCATGATGTTTGATAAAATCATCAATCTTTCAATATGATGGGACCATCCATAATTTTTTGCATTTTTAATTGCATAATCTAATGGTGGTAAGCCTGTTGTTCCTTCATACCAAGACTTTTTCATTTTTCTATTCTGTTTGAAAAAATTTTTAGACTCCATTTCATCAGAATAACTTTGATATACTCCTCTCATAAATTCTCTCCAACCAATTACTTGACGAAGATACCCTTCCAAAGAATTAATTCTTATTTTATTTTTTTTATGAAATTCTAATACTTTTTGAATAATAAATTCTGGAGTTACTAAACCTAAATTTATATATGGACTTAAAGCACTATGAAATAAAATGTTATTTTTTTGATTAACAGCATCTTCATAATCACCAAATAAATTAGATTTTTCTTTGATAAAAAAGTTTAAAAGTTTTATTACATCATCATATTCAGTCGCAAACCAAAATTTATCTGTACTTCCTGGATGATCCTTAAAGAGTTTTTCTATAACGGGTTTTAATTTTTTAGTATGATTGGTTTCATTAATATTTGGAAACTTTGGTATTGAAATATTTTTAGGCAGTTTATTTCTATTATCTTCATCAAAACTCCACCTTCCTCCTACTGGATTTCCATCAGAACCCATTAATATCCCTGACTTTTTGCGTGTTTCTTTATAAAAAGTTGCCATAAATGGTTTTTTAGATTTTTGTAAATAATTTTTAAAATCTTTTCTTGAATTTAAAAACATTGGTGTTTGAATAATATTCCATTGAATTTTCTCCTTTTTAAAAAATTGAGAAATTTTTTTCTCAAAAAATTTATCCTCGACCTCAAAGCTTGAAATTTCTTTTATTTTTTTTTGAAATATTATTTTTTTTCAGTTTTTTTAAATAGTCATCTTTAAATTCTTTATCTTCAAGACTTTGATAATTTAATTTAAATTTATTCTTTCTAAGTTTGTCTGCGTGGGAGCGCATTGATGAAAGAAATAACAGTATTTTTTGCTTATGATGCCTCTCGTAAGTGCATAAACCTAGATCTTCTGCCATAAAAAAGAGGTGATCATTTTTGAAGCGGTTTAGGTATTTTGGTGGAAATAACTGATTTCCAAGTATAAAAAATAACTTCATATATTTTACTATAACTTAAAAAATATTTATGTCAGGAAAGTTTATAATATTTGGTGCCACAGGGTCAATCGGTTCAAGTTTAGCTGAACAGATGAAGACAGCTGGTAATGATAATGTTCATCTTGTTTCAAGAAATCAGAGTGAAGTTGAGTCAATTGCAAGCAAATACGGGTTTTCTTTTACTGTAGCTGATGTTTTAGAAGAAGGATTTATATCAAAAGTAAAAAACGATTTAGAAGATACTGTGGGAATAGCTTATTGTGTAGGATCCATAGATCTTAAACCATTTAAAATGGTTACAGAAAATGATTTTAATAAATGTATGAAATTAAATCTGTATTCAGCAGTCGAAGCAATTAAGGGCTATCAAGAAAGTTTAAAAAAAAATAAAGGCTCAGTGGTATTATTTTCTACAGCTGCTGTTCATCGTGGATTTACAAATCATTCTATCATTGCATCTGCAAAAGCTGCAGTTGAAGGATTGGCAATTAGCTTAGCGGCTGAATTTGCACCGAATATCAGAGTAAATTGTATAGCTCCAAGTTTAACAAATTCAAAAATAGCTCAGCCAATGCTTAAGAACACTGTAATTGCAGAAGGTATTGCAAAAGCACATCCATTAAAAAGAATTGGTGAAGGTAAAGACTCTGCATCTCTAGCAAAATTTTTACTTTCTAATGATAGTTCATGGATAACTGGACAAGTTATTGCTGTAGATGGTGGAAGATCTAAGCTAGCCTAAGTTATTATTTCTTTAATGAAAAAAATTATCCTAGTCTTTTTTTTTTTAATAAAACCATCTTTAATATTTGCAGAAAATTATAATTTAAAAGAACTTGTAAGTTTAAATTCTCCCTGGGGATCAACATTTATCAATAATGAAGAATTAATTATTACTGAAAAAGGTGGAAATATTAAAATTGTAAATGTCGTCAATAATAACTTAATTGAAATTGATCATAATTTAAATTTTAGAGAACATGGACAGGGTGGATTGCTTGATATTATTTATAAGGATAATTTTTTATGGATTTCATACACTGAAAAAAGAGGGGATTGGGAAACAAGTACTTCAATTGCTAAAGCAAAATTGAATAAAGAAAAATTAATATTTAAAAATATTTTCCAAGCTAACCCACCAATAGAGTCTCGTTATCATTTTGGATCAAGGTTAGCTATTAAAGATAATTATCTTTTCGCTTCAATGGGAGAAAGAGGTGAGGGAATGATTGCGCAAGATCCTTCTAAACATCCTGGAAGTATTATTAGAATTCATCTGGACGGAACTATTCCAAAGGATAATCCTAAATTTGAAGGGAAAGATGATTGGCTACCTGAAATTTATCAAATAGGAGTTCGTAATCCCCAGGGATTAACTTTCTCTGAGTTTGATGGCAATATTTATATGAGCAATCATGGAGCAAAAGGAGGTGATTGGTTTGGACAAGTTAAAAAAGGCGAAAATTATGGATGGAAAATTTTAGGTTGGGGTGGAACTAATTATTCTGGATCACCGATAGGGCCAAAATGGATGCCAGGATATACCAAAGCTATTCAATATTGGGTACCATCAATAGCTACAAGTGCAATAACAATTTATAATGGTAAAGAATTTAATGAGTGGAAAGGTCATGCTTTGATTACTTCATTAAAAGATAAATCTCTGAGAAAACTTAATTTTAATGATTTGTCTAATGTTAAAGAAGAAATAATTTTTAAAGAAAAAATTGGTAGAATAAGGGATATTCAGGTTCACCCTGTGAGTGGTAAATTATATTTTTTAAGTGAAAATAGTTTGTGGTTAATGGAAAAAAATTAGTTATTTTTGAGTTCTTTTAAAACATTCAATAGTGTTTTTTAACAAGCAAGCAATAGTCATAGGGCCAACACCTCCTGGAACAGGTGTTAAAGCCTTTGCAACTTTTGAAACTTCATCAAAAGCTACATCACCAACAATTCCTTTTTCAGTTTTATTAATTCCTACATCAATTACTATTGCATCTTTTTTAACCCAGTCACCTTTTACAAGTTCAGTAATGCCAACTGCAGCAACTATAATATCAGCAGCTAAACATTCTGCTTTCAAATTTTTTGTTTTTGAATGTGTAATTGTTACAGTACAATCTTCTTGTAATAAAAGTTGTGCCATGGCCTTTCCATTTAAATTTGACCTACCAATCATAACTGCTTTTTTTCCACTTAAATTAGGTTCTACATTTTTTATTAATAAATAACATCCAAGAGGAGTACAAGGAATAGAGCCTTGGTATCCTGAAGACAGGTTTCCCACATTCATAGGATGAAGTCCATCCACATCTTTATGTGGAGAAATTGTTTCGATTACTTTTTGTTTGTCTATATGTTTTGGTAAAGGTAATTGAACTAAAATTCCAGATACTGTATCGTCTTTATTTAACTCCTTAATTTTTTCTAAAACTATTTTTTCTTCTATACTTTCTGGATATTTAATAACCTCAGATTTTAAACCAACTTCTCTTGCGGATTTTTCTTTGTTACGAACATAAATTTGGCTTGGTGCCATTTCACCAATTAAAATAACTGTAAGGCCTGGAACTTTTTTAAAATTATTTTTCAATCCTAAAACTTCTTGTTTAAGTTCTTCTCTCAATTTTGCTGCTTCTTTTTTACCATCTATTAAAATCATATAAGGCTCTTAAAAAATTAAAGGTGCTATGTAAAGCTTCATACACATTTCTATGAACCATATCAACAAGAGAAGAATGATTGGGGAAATATCAAAAGCACCTAAATTAGGAAGAAATCTTCTAATTCTATTTAAAAATGGGTCAGTTAATCTGTAAGTAAATTCTAAAATTGAGTAAACAAATCTATTTGAGGTGTTTAAAATATTAAAGGCAATTAGCCAACTTATTAAAACATTTGCAATAACTACATAAGAATAAAGTTTTAAGAGTTGTAAAATTAAATAGAATATTGCAATCATTTCTTCTCAACATAGATCGATTGGCTGGGAAATGCAAAAGAGGCATTGTTTTTCTCTACAATATTTTTTATTTCTATTGCTAATCTTTCTTTTACTTCTAACCAATTTTCCCAACTATCAGAATTTGTGAAACATCTTACATACATATCAATGGAACTGTCTGAAAATTTATCTACTCTCACAGCGTAACCAATTTTAGTATTAAAATCTTCATGTGATTTAATATAGTTTTCAATTTGGTCTCTTATTATCTTAAGTTGTTCAACAGTTGTATCGTATTGTAAAGTTATCACCCAGCTGATAATCCAATTTGTAGTTTGACTAACATTTATAACTGCATTTTCTGCAAACTGAAAATTAGGAATTATCGCTAGTGATTTATCAAATTTTCTTATAGTTGTAGATCTAAAACCGATTCTTTCAACTATACCTTCTATTATTCCTTCAACTAAAATCCAATCTCCCATCTTAAATCTTTTTTCTACTAAAACTAATATTCCCGATATTAAGTTTTTAAATAAATCTTGTGCTCCTAATGCAACAGCAACACCAAAAAGACCTAGTCCAGCGATTATTGGTCCTATTTTAATTCCCCAAAGCTCTAGAACTGCTGCGGCGCCTAAAATAAAAATCAGTATTTTTAAAGATTTAATAATCCAACCGACAAGTTCTCTAGTTAAAATTTTACCTAGTCCACTTAAAATATATGATATTGGTTCAATGATTTGATGAATTATCCAAAAAAGAAGAATTGTAATTAATGTTCTATTTATATTATCAACAAAGCTTCTAGTATCTTCAGAAAAAGACATATAGTAGCTTGCAATAAAAAAACCTAAAACAATTGGTAAAAACCTGGCAGGTCCTACCATTGCACTTACAAATGTATCATCTAATTTATTTGTAGTTCTTTTAGAAATTATTTCTAATTTTCTTA
Organism: uncultured Pelagibacteraceae bacterium; assembly: GCA_902597895.1. Taxonomy (GTDB): domain Bacteria; phylum Pseudomonadota; class Alphaproteobacteria; order Pelagibacterales; family Pelagibacteraceae; genus Pelagibacter. The sequence continues at coordinate 226,188 of CACJZM010000001.1, read as the reverse complement.
TAATAAGTTTACTAATCAGACCTCTAAATATTAAGAAGATTAAAAATATTCCTAAACCAATTAAAATCTCAAATATATCAACTCCTAAAATTCCTCTATCCCAAACTGATAAAAATAAACTTTTAAAATTATCAAATAATTCCATAACTAAATTTTATATAGCAAATATTCCTCTTCACCAGCATTAAATATAAAGATTTTTTTCCATTTAATATTGTTAAGAACTGAGGATATTTTTTCACTCATACACATCAGGTTAGTATTCATCCAAAGGTCAGTTGAATTATAATTTTTCATTAAATTTAAGAAACTAAGTGCACTATTTTGTGAATATATATAAACAATGTCAGGTATATTGTTTTTTAAATCTTCTAAAAATTTTTCGTCAATATTTTTAATTGGCTTTGCAGAATAATTCACAATCCTTTTTACATCATATCCTAAAGATTTTAATTCTTTATCAAGATCTTTTGAAATTATTTCTCCACTTATATAAAGAATTTTTCCATCAGATGAATTAAAATTTCTAAGTATAATCTCTTTTAAATTTCTTACATTTCCATCAGCTGTAATTATATTTTGAAAACCTAGGCTTAAAGCTTTTTTTTCTGTAGCTATACCAACACAAAAACAATAAATATTTTTATCAACTTCTCTTGTATTTAAAAATTTTAAACTATTAGCGCTGGTAAAAATAAGTGCTTTATAATCTTTAAAATTTATATTCTCATGTTCTATTCTTTGAATTTCAACAACTGGCATATATGAAACTTTATGACCTAAATCATTAAACTTTAAAATTAAATCTTTGCTATCATCCAGAGGTCTTGTGAATAAAATATGCATTTTATTTTTTATAATTACCTTTTGATTGTCTCTTTAAATTCTCACCTACTTCTAAACCTAATTCATTTGCTTGACTAATATTTTTTGAAGATTTCACGTAATATCTTTCATTTCCATCTATAGAAAAAAGTTCAGCTTTTAATTCTATAATATCATTTTTTATACTGGAATATACCCCGATTGCTGTTTCACAATCTCCATCTAAAACCTTTAAAACACTTCTTTCAGATTGAACACTAAAATATGTCTGCTTATGATTTATTTTATTTAATAAAATTTTTATAAAATTATCATCCGCTTTAGATTGAAGAGCAATTACACCTTGTCCAGCACTTGGTAACATTTCATCTATAGAAAATATATGCGAAATATTACTATCTAAATCGAGAGAAAAAATTCCCGCACTTGCTAAGACAGTAGCATCATATAAATTTTCCGTGACTTTATTAATCCTAGTATCTACATTTCCTCTTATTAATTTAAAATTTAAATCTTTTCTTAATTGTTTTAATTGGAATTCTCGTCTATATGAAGAAGTACCAATGATTGAATTAGGTTTTAATTCTTTAAATGGAATTTTATCTTTTGAAATTAATACTTCGCGAGCATCGTTTCTTTTTAAAAAGGAATTTGTAATTAGACCATTCGTTTCTTGTGAGGGCATGTCTTTTAGTGCGTGAATTGCAATACTTATTTTATCATCAAGCAATTCATCTTCGATCCGTTTAGAAAAAAGTCCTTTGCCACCTATTTCAGACAATCTTACTTTTTGATTTTTATCACCAGCAGTAGTTATTTTTTTTATTTCAACTTCATTAATATTGAATTCTGATGCAAGTTTTAAAATTTCCTGTCGAGCTTTTTCTGCATAAATAAGTGCTAATTTGCTTCCTCTTGATCCTATAATAATTTTTTTGCTTTTCATTTAATTAATTTATACTCCATATTTAAATTGAGAATTAAAAATTATTAAAAATAAATATGTCTAAAAAACCTGTAATTCTTGGAATTGAGTCGAGCTGTGATGAAACTGCTGTCGCAGTAATTAGAGAAAAAAGTATTGGAGGAGCAGAAATTCTCTCAAATATTATCTCAAGCCAAATTGATGTTCATAAAGAGTTTGGCGGTGTTGTCCCTGAATTAGCAGCAAGATCACACATTGAGAAAATTGATATCATTGCACAAAAAGCATTAGAAGTAAGTAATATAAAGTTAGAAGATGTTGATGCTATTGCGGCGACTGCTGGCCCAGGTTTAATCGTATGCTTATCTGTAGGATTAAATTTTGCAAAAGCAATTTCAGCATCAATAAAAAAACCTTTTATTGCTGTTAACCATCTTGAAGGTCATGCTTTAAGTCCAAAATTAAATTCAGATGTTGAATACCCATATTTATTATTATTAATATCTGGAGGTCATAGTCAATACTTGCTAGTTGAGGGATTAGGAAAATACAAAAGACTTGGGACTACTATCGATGATGCTTTAGGAGAAGCATTTGATAAAACTGCTAAACTTTTAGGAATTGAATTTCCTGGTGGTCCTCAAATAGAAATTTTAGCTAAAAAAGGTAACCCAAATAGATTTGATTTGCCTTTACCAATTATAAACAAAGGGGGATGCAATATGTCATTTGCTGGTCTTAAAACAGCAGTTTTAAAAATTGCAAAAAATATTAAAGAGGAAGATGATAAGTATGATCTTGCAGCTTCTTTTCAAAGAACAATTGAAAAAATAATTTATAAAAAAAGTAAAGTTGCATTAGAACAGTATAAAAAAATTGGTAACACTAATAATAAATTTGTTATTGCTGGAGGAGTTGCAGCAAATACAAATATTAGAAATATTTTAACAAAACTATGTGAGGAAGAAAAATTTGATGCAATATTTCCTCCTATTGAATTTTGTGGAGACAACGCTGCTATGATTGCAGTTGCTGGATTAGAAAAATTTAAACTTAAACAATTTAGTAACTTAGATTTTCCTGCTAAACCAAGATGGGCGCTTGATGAAAATGCAATTTTCTTAAAAGGAGCTGGAGTAAAATTATAATGAAATATTGGTTACTAAAATCAGAACCAAATGTTTGGTCTTTAGATCAACAAAAAAAAACTGGCACAAAAGGAGCTGTTTGGGATGGTGTTAGAAATTATCAAGCTGCAAATAATTTAAAAAAAATGTCAATAGGTGATCTATGTTTTTTTTATCACTCAAATATAGGCAAAGAAATTGTAGGAACTGTAGAGGTTATCAAAGAAGCATTTCTTGATCCAACTGATAAAGAAAATAAATTTGTAGCAGTTAAAGTAAGATATAAAAGCTCTTTAAATATACCTGTTTCTCTTAATGACATTAAAAACAACATTCTGCTGAGAAATCTGCCACTTATTAAACAAAGCCGTTTATCAGTAATGCCAATAGATACTAAGAGCTGGAAAATTATTTTAAAGATGAGTAATATTAATAAAAAATAATTATTTATGCCTAAAAAATTAAAAAAAAGAAAATCTTCGAGAAAAAGATCTAAAGTAAAAAAAAGAAAAAATAAAAAAAAAATAAAAAAAAATGTAAGCCAAGAGTTAATTTATAAAGTAAAAAGTGATTGGATAAAAAAAGCAGTTATAAATAAATCTGGATATGAAAAAAAATATTCAGAGTCTATCAAAAATAACGATAGTTTTTGGAAAAAGGAAGGTAAACGGATCACTTGGATAAAACCTTATACAAAAGTAAAAGATTTTAAATATAGCAAAGAGGATGTCCACATTAAATGGTATTATGATGGAACTTTAAATGCTTCAGCAAATTGTATTGATAGACATTTAAAAAGAAATAAAGATAAGACTGCAATAATATGGGTTGGGGATGATCCAAAGGTCCAAAAAAAAATTTCATATAAACAACTACATCAAGAAGTATCTAAAGCTGCAAATGCATTAAAAGAATTAGGAGTTCAGAAAGGCGACAGAGTCACAATTTATCTAACAATGATACCAGAATTAGCATACACGATGCTAGCATGCGCAAGAATTGGGGCAATCCACTCAATAATATTTGGTGGTTTTTCACCAGATAGTATTTCTGGAAGAATAAATGATTGTGAGTCAGATTATGTTGTTACAGCTGACGAAGGATTAAGAGGAGGAAAAACAATACCTCTTAAATCAATTACTGACGAAGCTTTAGTTAATTGCCCAAATGTAAAAAAATGTATAGTTGTTAAAAGAACAGGAAACAGAATTAATTGGGATGAAGATAGAGATGTTTGGTACCATGAGATAACAAAGAAAGTCTCTTCAAATTGTGAGCCGGAGGAAATGAATGCTGAAGATCCTCTATTTATTTTATATACCTCAGGATCAACTGGTAAACCTAAGGGTGTTTTACATACTACTGGTGGTTATATGGTTTATGCATCAATGACTCATCAATATATATTTAATTACAAACCTAAAGATATTTATTGGTGTACTGCTGATATAGGATGGGTAACTGGTCATAGTTACATAATATATGGACCACTCTCTAATGGAGCAACTACTATAATGTTTGAAGGTATTCCCACATATCCTGATACATCAAGGTGGTGGCAAATTGTTGATAAATATAAAGTAAATATATTTTATACTGCACCTACTGCAATTAGAGCTTTGATGAGAGAAGGAGATGGCCCAGTTAAAAAAACATCAAGAAAAACATTGAAATTACTAGGTACAGTTGGAGAGCCTATAAATCCAGAAGCTTGGCAATGGTACTACAAAACTGTAGGAGATTCGAAATGTCCAATCGTCGATACCTGGTGGCAAACTGAAACAGGTGGAATACTTATAAGTCCTCAAACCGGTGCCATAGATCTTAAACCAGGCTCTGCTACTAAACCTTTTTACGGAATTAAACCTGAGATAGTTGATAAAGATGGCAATGTATTAAAAGGAGAAGCCCAAGGGAGATTGTGTATTGCTCAATCTTGGCCTGGGCAGATGAGAACTGTTTACGGGGATCATAATAGGTTTATAGAGACATATTTTTCTCAGTTTGAGGGTAAATATTTTACTGGAGACGGATGTAGAAGAGATAAAGATGGTTACTATTGGATAACCGGAAGAGTTGATGATGTTATAATTGTATCAGGTCATAACTTAGGAACTGCAGAAATTGAAAGTGCATTTGTGGCACATCCTAAAGTTGCTGAAGCAGCAGTTGTTGGATACCCACATGATATCAAAGGTAATGGATTATATTGTTATGTTACTTTAAACGCAGGAGAGAAACACGATGGTGAACTTGAAAGAGAATTAAAACTTTGGGTAAGAAAACAAATTGGACCTATAGCAACTCCAGATTTTATTCAGTTTTCCCCAGGGCTTCCAAAAACTAGATCTGGAAAAATTATGAGAAGAATTTTAAGAAAAATTGCTGCAAACGAATATGATCAATTAGGTGATACAACAACACTTGCTGATCCAAGCGTAGTAAAAAGTCTAGTTGAAAATAGAAAAAATAATTAAAAGTTTATTAATTCTTTAAATTCTTTTTGAATATTGTCCCATTTTAAAATCATAGAGTTTAATACAATTTTTCTATCTAAAGTTTTTAGTTCTTCAGCTATAGGTGAGTATTCGTATAAAGCAAGAGCGCTGGTATTAAAAGGCAGAGACTTATAATAGTTTTCCCAATCTATATTTTTATTTCTATCATCAAAATCAGAGGATGCTTTTTTATAAACCTCATTAGGGATATTATTTTTTTTTTCATCATCCAATATATTAAAATAAATTTCTCTCGCTTTAGAGATATCATGTAAATTATAATTTTCCTTCAAATAAGAAATAGAATAAAAAGTTAAATCTTGTAGAGCGACGGTATAGATATTCCATTTAGCTTTATTAATAGATGATAGAAAAATTTCATCTTCAAACATCAAGACATATTTTGCTCCCATTCTAGTTTTCAAATATCCATAAAGTGTTTCTTGACTAACCCAAGCAGATTTTCTTTGGATAAATTCCTTTAGATCCTCATAGTTGGAAACTTTTCTTCTGGGTCTCAAATATTTTAAAAGAGGTGAAAAATATTCTTTTAAAAATTCAAGTTTTAGATCTTTTAGCTTTAATTTGTATTTTATCCCCATTTTTAAGTCCTAATTCTTATATTTTCCCATAAATAGCGTCTTTTTTTAGGGTTCCATTCTATTTTCAAATATGTATGGTTTCATCTTTTAACCTATAGGGAGGGAAAAAAATGTCAAACAAAGAAAAACACTGGGAAAAAACAAAGGGGCTAATGATCCTTACATTAGCGATCTGGTTCTTTTTCGGTTACGTAGTCTTTATGTTTGGTTCTAGCTTGAACGCTGCTAGTTTTCTTGGTTATCCGTTAGCGTATTACATGTGTGCGCAGGGATCTATTGTTGCTTTTGTAATCTTAATATTTTGGTTTGCAAATAGACAAGAGAAAATTGACGAAGAGTTCGGCTTCACTGAGCGGGAAGGAGACGATTAATGTTTAAAGGAAAATTTATAGACAATTTACCTAAGATCTATGGACTATACACTGGCGGTTTTTTAGTATTCATCATTCTGATGGCTATTGCAGAACAAGCAGGTATGGATGCCAAGACAATAGGTATTTTGTTTGTGGCTTTTACAGTTTGTATATATGCGATTATCGGATATCTATCTAGAACTGTTCAAGTCGATGCGTACTATGTTGCTGGAAGACAAGTGCCAACAGTTTTCAATGGAATGGCTACTGCAGCTGACTGGATGTCAGGTGCTTCATTCGTTGCAATGGCTGGTGGAATCTACTTCGGTGGTTACACATACATGGCGTTCTTAATCGGTTGGACCGGTGGTTATGTATTAGTATCATCTCTTTTAGCTCCATATTTGAGGAAGTTTGGATGTTATACAGTGCCAGATTTTATTGGAACAAGATACGGAGGAAATCTAGCAAGATTCTGTGCCGTTGTAGTTCTTGCTTTAGCTTCTTTCACTTATGTAACAGCTCAAATTAACGCAACAGGAACTATTGCTTCTAGAGCACTTGGTATTCCATTTGAATTAGGAGTCTGGGTTGGTTTAGTAAGTATCTTATTATGTTCTATGCTTGGAGGAATGAGAGCAGTAACTTGGACACAGGTTGCTCAGTACATAGTATTGATCATAGCTTACTTGATACCAATTTTCTGGATGAGTAACAAAAATGGTATGGGCTTCTTCCCACACTTTATGTTGGGTGAAGAGGTTGCAAGACTAGGTGAACTTGAAGCTCAATTTGGTTTAGTTAAAAATGCTGCAGCAGATATTAAAGCTGCTGGAGTTCCAGGTGGTTTAAAATCTATAGCACTTCCACACGCTGGTGTGCCTGATGGAGCTATGGCTGCTTGGAAATTTATTTCATTAGTAATTTGTATGATGGTAGGAACAGCTTCTTTACCTCACATTTTAATGAGATACTTTACTACTCCTAGCGTTAAAGCTGCAAGAAAATCAGTGGCATGGTCACTATTTTTCATTGCATTGCTTTATACTTCTGCACCGATGTTAGCGACATTATCTAAGTTACAACTTATGGATCCAAACTTAGCAACAGGTATCATTGGAAAACCTATTGCTGATGTTATGCAGATTGAGTGGGTTAATTCTTGGATGAATGTTAAACAAGCCTTCATAGCAGACTTTAACGGGGACGGAGTTCTTCAGTTAAATGAATGGTTCATGAGAGGTGACGTTGTTGTACTTGCAACTCCTGAAGTTGCTGGATTACCTTACGTTATTTCTGGACTAGTTGCTGCTGGAGGAATGGCTGCAGCAATGTCGACTGCTGATGGTTTAATTCTTGCGATCGCAAATGCTTTATCACATGATGTTTATTACAAAATCATTGATCCAAAAGCAGATGTAAGAAAAAGATTGTTAGTTGCTAGAGCACTATTAGTTATAATTGGTGCTGCAGGAGCTTATATTGCTTCAATGAGGATCACTAGTATCCTTGGAGCAGTTGCATGGGCTTTTGACTTTGCAATGTCAGGATTGTTCTTCCCATTAATACTTGGTGTATGGTGGAAGAGAGCAACTAGACAAGGTGCAATAGCTGGTATGATAACAGGTCTAGCGTCAGGAACAGCTTATCTAATCTATGTATATCCTAAATTTATGGGTAACCCTGCATGGTTAGGTATTGACCACTTACGTTTCGGTATCATTGGAGCGAGTGTATGTTTGGTTGTTATGGTAGTAGTCAGTTTAATGACACCAGAACCAGATAGCGCCACTCAAAAAATGGTAGATGAAGTTAGAATACCAAGTGGTAAAACTATTCTTGGTAAGCAACACTAAATAATTTTAATTTGGGGGCGATAAAGTCGCCCCCATCTAAATTAAACCGTAAATGTCACTACACATATTCATAATTGATTACACCTTAGGGATTATAATGTGGACCCTTATAGGTCGATCAGCTATGAACATTTTTCAAAGGGAGGACTCACAATTCTTCTTTATGAGGGTGTTTGTTAAATATACAAATCCAGTTTTAAGAATGTTTAGGTTTATTACGCCAAGTTTTATTATAGGACCATTGGTCCCTCTTTATGTTGCATGGTTTTTTTATATGGTAAGATTTTATTTAATGCCCTATTTACTTGGTTATTCAGTGATGGGAATGCTATCTTTTCCACTTGAAAGCGAGATAGCTCAAGAAATATATAGACTTTTTGGAAAAAATTAATTCAAATAAAAAACAAAAATTGATACTAGTATTTAGTAATCAATGAAAAAAATTCAAATTTCTCCATCTATACTATCTGCTGATTTTAGTCAGCTAGGAAATGAAATTAAAAGGTTAGAACAAGGTGGTGCCGATATGATTCATGTAGATGTTATGGATAATCATTTTGTTCCTAATTTAACTATTGGACCACCAGTAATTAAAAGTTTGAGAAAACATACAAAGCTACCTTTTGATGTTCATTTGATGATTGATCCAGTTCATAAATACATTAAAAACTTTGCGGAAGCTGGTTCTGATATAATCACTATTCATCCAGAAGCAACAAAAAGTTTGGAAGAATCTATTAATCATATTAAAAGTTTTAAGAAAAAAGTAGGAGTTTCTTTAAACCCAGATACAAAAATTGATGTTATAAAAGATGTATTAGATCAAATAGATTTAGTTTTAATTATGAGTGTTTACCCAGGTTTTGGTGGACAAAAATTTATGCCAGAAGTTATAAAAAAAATTACTAATTTAAAGAGAATAAAAGATGATTTGAAATTAAATTTTGATATTGAAGTTGATGGTGGGGTAAATTTTGATAATAATCAAATGATCATTGAAGCAGGAGCAAATATTCTTGTTTCTGGAACTACAATTTTTAAAGAAAATAGTGGAGATGTCAAAAAAAATATTGATTTGTTAAAAATAAAATAATTTAATGGTTGTAAGAAATTCCTTAAGTTTATTCAGTGAAATAATAAGTTATTCAATAAATCAATTTAGAAAAATTTATCTTAGTTCAAATATCTATAATAAAAAAATATCAAAAATTCGTTTACAATCATTGGTTTATAAACCGAGTCCTAATTTGTTAGACTGTTTAATAAAATACAAAAAAAAAACAAACATCGAAGATTTTTATTTAAATTCGATTTGGAATGAAAATATAAATTTTAAGGATTATAGAAAATTACATAATTTTTTTTGGCTTTTTAGTTTAGATCTAAAATCATCAAAAAAAATTACTCAGTCAGTCATTTATAATTGGATAGAAAAAAATCATAAATATAATTCAAAAAATTGGGAATTAGACATACTTTCAAAAAGAGTAATTTCATGGATATCAAACTCCAGACTCACTTATGAGGACAGTAATGATATTTATAAGGAAAAATTTGATGGAAATATTAAGAAACAGGTCAACCATTTGATCAATGAAATTAACAGATCAATTTGGATTGAAGACAAAATGATAGGTTGTGCAGCTATAATACTTGCTGGTTTATCTTACAAAAATGAAAAATATTTAGTATATGGCTTGGACTTATTAAAAAAAATAATTGATACTTCATTTGATAAAGTAGGATTTCCAAAATCTCGAAATATTAGACAATTAAATTTCTTTTTGAAATATTTTATTTTGATAAGAGAGTGGTTTAAAGAATCCCAAAATGAAATTCCAGATTACATTAATGAAATAATTTTCTTAAACGGTCAGTCATATAGTTTACTTTTGCAAACAATTAATAAAAGCCTTCTTTTTAATGGAAATCAGAACTCAGACAATACTAAATTTGAAAATTATCTAAAGTTACATAATTATAAATTTAAAAATGATAATAATGAATATGGTGGATATGTAGTTTTAAAAAATAAAAATATTGTCTTATCAGCAGACATTGGATCATCTCCAGAAAAAAAATTTAGTCAAAACTATCAATCTGGTGCGTTATCTTTTGAGATATATTATAATAATATAAAACTAATATCTAATAATGGTTATTTTCAAAATTCTAAGCATCAACTTAATCTAATATCTAAATCAACTGCCACACATTCAACTTTGTGTATAGATAACCAATCATCATGTAAATTTAGAAAAGACTCTAATGGATTAATGAAAGTAGATAAAGGCCTTAAAATTTTAAAAAAAAATATTTTATTTAATAAAGATCATTGGAGCATAATGGGTTCTCATGATGGTTATTTAAAGAAATATGGAATTATACATGAAAGGAAAATAGACTTTTATCCAAGTTATAATAAATTAATTGGTGAAGATAAATTAGTAAAAAAAAAAAATTTTAAAAGTACCAACTTTGAGATTAGATTTCATTTTGAACCAGGGACTAAAATCACTAAAACACAAGACAATAAATCTATTCTTATAGAAATTGAAAATTCTGGGTGGAGATTTTTTGCTGATAATCATTTAATTGATATAGAAACTGGTTTATATTTTGGTAATAAAAATTCTTTTGTTGAAAATCAAAATATATCTATAAGTGGAAAAACAAGGAATGAAGAACAAACTGTAGGATGGCAGATTATAAAAGTATAATGAAAAAAATTAAAAAAGCTCTTATCTCTGTTTCTGATAAAAAAGATCTTGGTCTTTTATTAAAAAAACTAACTAAATTCAAAGTTGATATTATAAGCTCTGGTGGAACCTACAAAGAAATAAAAAAACTTGGATATAAATGTACAGAGATATCAAAATACACTGGCTCTCCAGAAATTTTAAATGGGAGGGTTAAGACGCTTCACCCAAAAATTCATGCTGGTATACTAAGTAAAAGAAACAACAAAAAACATATTAAAGAATTAAAAAATAACAATTTTTCTGAAATTGATTTAGTAATTGTAAACTTTTATCCATTTGAAAATATTGTAGATAAATCAAGTAATCATAAAAAAATTATTGAAAATATTGATATAGGTGGACCAACTATGGTCAGAGCAGCTGCAAAAAATTATAATGATGTTACGGTAATAACAAGTGTCAAATTTTATAGCAACTTAATAGATGAACTTGAGATTAATAATGGTTGCACAAGTTTAGATTTTAGACAAGAAATGTCAGAAATTGCTTTTACTGAAACGGCATTCTATGACTCTGTTATATCAAGTTATTTTAATTTTAATTCAAAGAAAAAATTTAAAGAAAAAAGGGTTCTACATGGAAAATTAATAAAAGAATTAAGATATGGAGAAAACCCACATCAAAAAGCTAGTTTATATTCTAAATATAGTGATATTGGATTAGATCAACTGAATGGAAAAGAATTAAGTTTTAATAATTACGGAGATATATTTGCTTCCTTATCAATTTCTAGATCGTTACCAAAAAATATTGGTACAGTTATTGTTAAACATTCAAACCCTTGTGGAGTTTCAACTAATAATAACCATAAAAATAGTTATCTCTCGGCACTTGCGAGTGACCCTATTAGCGCTTTTGGTGGTGTAGTTTCTTGTAATTTTAAAATTAATACATCTATAGCAAAAGAAATGTCTAAAAATTTTTATGAAGTAATTATAGGAATTGGTATTGAAAAAAATGCATTAAAAATTTTAAAAAATAAAAAAAACCTGAGGATAATTGATTGCAGTAGAATGAAAGAAAATAATTTTGAAAATATAATTTTTAATTTTGGTAATTTTTTGGTACAAAATAACGATAATATTAAATTTACATCAAAAAATTTTAAAGTGGTTTCTAAAAAAAAACCAAGTTCAAAAATGATGAAAAATTTGATTTCAACATTTAATATATGTAGATTTGTTAAGTCTAATGGAATTGTTATATCTAATGGAGACTCCACAATAGGCATAGGTTCTGGTCAACCAAGTAGACTTGATAGTTGTAATATTGCGATAAGTAAAATGCAAAAATTTTATAAAAAAAATAATAATGAGGATATAATTGCAGCTTCTGATGCTTTTTTCCCTTTTGTAGATGGAATTGAAACTTTAGTTCAGGCAGGAGTAAAAGCTATTGTACAACCTTTTGGTTCAATTAGAGATAAAGAAATTATAAAATTTGCAAATCAAATGGATATAATACTTGTTTTTTCAAAAACTAGACATTTTAGACACTAAGAGATTTTATCCACTTTGGCAGCAAGAACAAAATCACTTTCATGTAAACCTTTTATGGCGTGAGTAAAAATTTTAACTTTTGCATAACCCCAACCAAATGCAATATCTGGATGATGACCCTCATTTTCAGCAATCTCCCCTACTTTATTAATGAAGTTTTGACTTTCTAAAAAATTTTGAAACTTAAACTCTTTGCTTAAGTAATAATTTTTCATCTCATCCTCTTTGACATCCCATCCATCTACTTTTTTTAAATATTTATGTATTTCCTTTATATCAAATGCAGGAATACCGCCTTCACAAGGAATACATTTTTTATCCGCTAAATCAGTCATAATTTCTCCTGGAGCGGGCAAAGGGGGTCGAACCCTCGACCTTCTCGTTGGCAACGAGACGCTCTACCACTGAGCTATGCCCGCTTTTATAAAAAGTATTATAGGTAAAGAATCTTATTAGGCAAGTTACAAAAATAACAATTCAAAATTATTTTAATTTTTCTAATTCGTCAAAGAAATCTTTATATTTGCTATAATTAATGTTTGAATTAATTGATTTTTTATAAATTGGTTGTCTGCTTTGGTGCAAACTTACAGTATGTACTGGTACAGCTGTTTCATAAAAATTTAAGCACTTATCATCCCATTCTAAACCACAAAATTTTAATATCTGCTTAGATATATTCTCTTGATCATTTACTAAATCTTCATAATTTAAATCATAAATATAATTTGGAATTTTTTCTTTCCAAAAACTCATAATTTCTTTATAAATTTTAACGTATTTTACTATATTTTTTTGACTATATGTCCAATCCATTTTTATACCACCAAATAGATTATTATATATGGATACTGCAGTATCTTTAATGTCTCTATTCATGTGAATAATTTTGGCATTTGGAAAAATTATTTTTATAAAACCTATCCAAAAAAAATTAAAAGGTGATTTATCTAAAATAATTTTATCTTTTGAAAAATATTCATAATTTTTTCCTAAACTTAATGATAACTCAGAAATAAATTTCTCATTTAATTCATTGCCTTGAAATATATTATCGATAAAACTCTCTTTTTTAATATTTGGTAAAAAATAAGCATGCAATACATTTGACTCGCCTACACCCCTAACTTTAGGATGAGAAGAAATAATTTGATGTATTAAGGTAGTGCCAGTTCTAGGCAGGCCAAGAATAAATATTAGTTTTTTACTATAAATATTTTTTATATTTATATTTTTTGTAAAATCAAAATTTTCAAATATATACTTTAATTTTTCAAGATCATGTTTTTCTCTTTTTAGAATTTTATCTTTAACTCTGCTGTTCATATCCTCATTGCCAAGTTTAAAATATTTAAAAGCCTCATCATATTTTTTTTGATCATTGAATGATTTGGCTATTGCAAAATATAATGGTCCTTTAGTAATTTTCTCTATTTCTTTATTTTTAAGTTTTTCTAACATATGTTTTTGATGTTTATCATCTTGTGAGTAGTCTACCATCTGACTATAAGAATAGTCTGCTCCTATTTTTAATGGAGTTTCATAAACCGCCATTTCAAAATATTTTTTTGCCTCTTTGAAATTTCTTATTGAAAGATATGCGTTTGCAATTCGTAAAATTACATCGTTAAAATTTTTATCAATATCATAAACCCTTTTAAAATAATCTATTGCTTCTTCTGCTTTTCCTTGAGATATCCTTAATCTACCATAACTAATTAGCGCGTATAAATCTTTTTCGTTGATGTGCATCGCCCTTTTCAGCAATTCTTCAGAGTCTTTAAGTTTATTTAAATTTCTGTAAGTATCAGCTAAATTCGTCAGAAGACTTAATTCATTTTGATTATGGAACAATCCATTTTCAAAGATCTTAGCCGCTAACATATCTTTTCCTATTTTTACATATGATAAACCCAAGATATTATAGAATGGCACTATATTAGGAAATTTTTTATTAAGTATTTGTCCTCTTATTACTATCTCTGAAAATCTATTTTCCATATAAAGTTTATTCATAAACTTTAATTCTTGCTCAATATTTCCTATTTTTAACTTCATTTAGCGACAATTTTTTTTATATTTCATAAAATAAATTTGTTATATTTATAATGTATGAATAAAACAATTAATTTACCTGATATAATACCAGTATTTCCTTTAAGTAATTTTATTTTTTTTCCCAAAACAACTGTTCCACTCAATATATTTGAAAAAAGGTACCTAGAAATGATAAATGACTCGATGAGTGGTGATAGAATTATTGGAATGGTTCAGCCTAAAGAAAAAAATAAACAAAAACCAACTTTATATCAAATTGGATGCGCTGGAAAAATAACTAGTTTTAATGAGACTGAAGACGGTAGATATTTAATAGCACTTTCAGGTATTAGTAGGTTTAAAATTTTAGACGAAATAAAATCTGATGATTTGTACAGAAAATGCAAAGTAGATTTTTCAGATTTTACTGAGGATTTTAATAAATCTAAAGAGAAAGTGAATTTTTCAGATCTAAGGTTAATATTTCAAAATCTAAAATCTTTATTTGATAAAGAAGGATATATAATAAATTGGAAAGAATTAGAAAAAGAAGACTTAAATGAAACACTAAATGCTTTAGCTATGGCTTCACCTTTTTCTCTAGAAGAAAAACAAATTCTTCTTGAATCAAAAAATATTAGCGAAAGACGAAAAAAACTTGAGGAAATTTTGAATACTTATATTTTAGATAACTTTAACAATAAGACTGTTCAATAACTAAAAAAATAATCCTTTATCAGCAAACTTGGGTATCTGAGTATTAAAAAATTTGTTATTACTAAAATACTTTATAATTTTATCTGTATAAATATTATCTATTTTATTTTCTAATTTGAAAAATTCATAAATTAAATCTATTCCTGTAGAAAATATTTGGTTCAAGTGTTTTGTTTCTTTGCAAAAATCTTTGAGAACACTGTTGTCTAAAGGTAATCCAAGTTCTAATTTTTTTTCAACTATATCGCCAAAAATTTTTATATCTCTCAATGTCATATTAAAACCTTGGCCAGCTAAAGGATGAATTTTATGTAAATTATCAGAAAAACCTAATATATTTTTATAATAATAATTTTTTGATAATGATAAATCTAAATTAAATTTTTCAAATATTGAGAATGATTTTAGTTTATAAAATTTATTATATTTCGATATTATATCTTTTATTTGATGATCTGAAATTTCTTTACTGGAATTATTAAATGAAAAAACAACAGAAGTTTTATTTTTCGAGTATGGTAGAAAAGCAAGTGGTCCAAATTTTGTAAATACCTGATAAGCACAATCATTTTTATTAACCTGATGATTAATTATAGTTGTAATAGCTTTACTATTATAATTTTTTTTTATTCTTTTGGAAAAATATGCTTTCGATAAGATATTTTTAGAGTCACTATTAATTATTAAATCATACTGATCATTGATTAATCTTTTATATTTAAAACTTTTACTTATAGTTTTCGTAGAAAAATTTTTATTTTTTTTTAGGTTTTTTTCTAAAAAAGAAAAGAAAGATTTGTTTCTAACCAATAAAAACAAATATTTATCCTTATTTTTAAAGTTAAACAATTCTTTTGATTTATTTTTTTCATTAAAAATTTTAATATTTTTAATAGGCCAACTAAATTTTGATATGTCTAAACCAATATCTTGCAAAAAGTTAACGTTACTTTTGCTTATTGCAATTGTCCTTGTTGGTGAAATTTTAAAATTATTTTTAGAATGATATAAACAAACTTTGATCCCTTTTTTTATTAAAAATTTTGATAAAACTAAGTTTGCCAAGCTATTTCCAATTAATGCAATATTCATATTTAAATATATTTTAACAATAAATATAAAATGGTACAAAGTATCAATTAATACTTTTATAAAATGAATTTAAGAAATTTTGCAAATAAAACAGTTAATTTTATCACAGATAGATTGAAAGAGTTGATAGGATTAACTTTAAGTATTATTTCAGTATTAATTGCAATATCATTATTAAGTTATTCTCCAGAAGATCCTAATTTTATATATTCTGAAAATATTGAAATAAAAAATATTTTAGGCTTTCAAGGAAGCTTTGCTTCAGATTTATTGTTTCAGTCCTTAGGTCTTATTTCTATTCTATTATGCTTAACAATTTTTTTTACAGGAATAAATGTAATTAGATATAAAAAAATATTATTAATAATTGAAAATTTATTTTTTTCTTTAATATACTTAATAAGTGGAAGTTTTTTCTTTTCAATTTTTTATCCAGATTCCTTTTGGTTAACTTTTAATGGAAATGGAGGTTTCATAGGAAATTTACTTCAAGATACTTTTTTAAGTTCAATAGTAAATATAAATAAAACTATATCATTTTATTTTTTAATTTTGATTACTCTTTTGTTTTTTTTAATTAGCATAAACTTTAATTTATTTCATTTTTTAAGTTTTATTAAAAAAATTTTCGGAATTGTTATAATAAATAAAAAAGAAGAAAGTAAAAATGAAGGTTTAAAATTCCAAAATAAAGAAATAGATGAAAGTAAGGATGAAAGTTTAGTGCAAGTTGATTTACCATTTAATCAAGTGCAAGATAATAATCAAAAAACAAGGTTAAAATACAAATTACCTTCAATTGATTTCTTAAAATTACCCACAAAAAAAGAAAGGGAGAAAAGTACATCTGAATATAAAATTGATGAAAGTACTTTAGAAAAAATACTATTAGATTTTGGTGTAGAAGGTAAAATAAAAAAAATTAGTAGAGGTCCAGTGGTAACTTTAAATGAATTTGAACCAGCTGCTGGTGTTAAAGTTTCTAAAATAATTAACTTGTCTGAAGATATAGCTAGAAATACAAGTTCTGAATCAGCCAGAATTTCTACAATTCCTGGAAGTAATACAATTGGAATAGAACTGCCAAATACCTATAGGGAAAATGTTTATCTAAGTGAGATTGTATCAAGTAACAGTTTTTCTGGTAAACAAGCTAAATTACCGATTACTCTGGGAAAAAATATTTCAGGATTAGCAGTTGTGGGTGACCTTACTTCAATGCCTCACTTACTTATAGCTGGTACTACTGGTTCAGGAAAATCAGTATGTATTAATACAATTATACTATCACTTCTTTACAAACACGGTCCTGATAAATGTAAATTTATTTTAATAGATCCAAAAATGTTAGAATTATCTGCTTACGAAGGAATACCACATTTGCTTTGCCCAGTTATAACTGAAGCTAAAAAAGCTGCATCAGTTCTTGGTTGGGTAGTCAAAGAGATGGAGAATAGATACAAACTGATGACTAGAGTAGGAGTAAAAAATATAGATGGTTATAACGCAAAAAACAAAATTTCGATGCCTTATATAGTTGTAATTGTTGATGAAATGTCAGACTTGATGTTAGTAGCCGGCAAAGAAATAGAGAACTACATCCAAAAATTATCTCAAATGGCAAGAGCTGCTGGTATTCATATAATAATGGCAACTCAAAGACCAAGTGTAGATGTTATAACAGGAACAATTAAGGCAAATTTTCCTACAAGAGTATCTTTTCAAGTTAGTTCAAAAATAGATAGCAGAACAATATTAGGCGAACAGGGGGCTGAACAATTATTAGGTAAAGGTGATATGCTTTATATGACTTCCGCAAATAAAATGATTAGAATTCATGGACCATTTGTATCTGAAGGTGAAATAGAAAAAGTTAATAATTTTATTAGATCACAAGCAGAACCAGAATATGTAGATGAGATATTAAATTTTGTGGATGAAAAAGATGAAAAACTAAATGATAAAGATGATTACAGTAAAGACGCGCTTTATAATGCTGCTTTAGAGATTGTAAAATCTGAAGGTAAAGCATCAACTTCTTTTTTGCAAAGAAAATTACAAATTGGATATAATAGAGCAGCAAGAATAATAGATATGATGGAAGCAAATGGAGAAGTAAGTAAAGCTAATCATGTTGGTAAGAGAGAGCTATTAAAATGATAAAAATTTATTTATTCTCTTTTTTTTTTACTATTTATTCATCCTATTGTTTTGCATCGGCTAAAGATAATATTATCTCAAACTTAAAAAGTATTGAAAATATAAGTTTTAGTTTTGAACAAACTATAAACGAAAAATCTGAAAAGGGTATTTGTATAATTCAATATCCAAAAAAAATATTTTGCGAATACGACAATGTAAAAAATAAAATTTTGGTTTCTAATGGAAAGTCACTTGTAATAACTAATAAAAATAGTAACCAGTATTATATATATCCACTCGATAAAACACCGCTAGTTTTTATTTTAGATAAAGAAAGTATAATTAAAAAAATTTCAGAAACTGAAATAAACAAAGTCCAAGATAAATTTTATATGATTTCTTTTGAAGAAAATAATAATAGTATAAATATATTTTTTGATAAAAGTTCTTTTAATATATTGGGTTGGCAAACTGAAGATTTGTATCAAAACTTAGCAGTTACCTATATTTTCAATTTACAAAAAAATAAAAAAATAGATAAAGATAAATTTATACTTCCTGCTGTTAATTAACCAATATTTAAATTTTCAGATTTAAACACTTTCATTCCACGAGCCTTATAATTTTGTAAAGCATGTTTATGGTCTAATGAACATGTATGAACCCAAACTCTTTTAGAACCTTTTTCAAACGATATTTTGATTGCTTCTGACAACAAGTAACCTCCATATCTTTGACCGATATATTCCTCTAGCACACCAAAATAAGCAATTTCACTTTCCTTTTCTGCTTCGTAAAATATTTGTTCAAAATAGCCGATAAGATTATCATTTTCTTTAAGTATATATGTTTTAACGCACTGATTATTTAAATAGTCTACCCATTGCTTTTCACTCCAAGACAATCTGTCGATCCAATGGTGTTTTTTTCCAATTTCTTTATAGAAGAACTTATTTAATTGATGATCAGGTTTATCAATTAATAAAATATTCAAATTTAAATTTGGTTTACTTACTTCTAATAAACCATCAATGGATTTTATTTCTAAATAATTTCTTTGAACTATATTACTCATTGAACCATTTTACCGACACTTTCGCCACCAAAAATATGAAAATGTAAATGAGGAACTTCCTGTCCACCATGTTCTGAAATATTGCTTAAAGTTCTATAACCTTGTGCTACTTCAGATGAAATACCAAGTTTTTTAGCTACGATTGATAAACCTTTCATTAAACCAATTATTTCTTTTTCTGAAGCATTTTTATTAAAATCATCAAGATTAATATATTTGCCTTTAGGAATAACCAAAGCATGAATTTTTTTCTGAGGATTTATATCATGAAAAGATAATACATACTCATCTTCATAAATTTTTTTGCAAGGAATTTCTCCTCTTAAAATTTTTGCAAATATATTGTTATCATCATATATCATTTTATTTTTCATCTAAATCTTTATATCCAAAATCAAAAAATTCATTTTTTTCTTTTATTCAATTCTTCCATAATATCTTCAATTTTAATTTCATTTGCCTCTAAATACATTATCAAATGATAAAATACATCTGCTGCTTCGTGAATTTTATTAGAGTTTTTTTCTACAGCCTCAACTAATTCATTTATTTCCTCTAATACTTTTTCTTTGCTAAGTGACTTATCACTTAATAATTTGTTGGTATAAGAATCGCTTACCGGATTGTTTTTTCTTAATCTTGCAAGTTCGATTAGGCTTTCTAGTGTTTTTAGCATTATAAATTCTATCAGTAAGTTTTAATAAGTTCAATCAGTTGATAAAAGATTTTAATTATTATAGGTTCAAGTTTATGAGAGAGACTTCTTATATTACTTCGAAACTATTTAATAGTGATCAAATTAAGCTTTTGAATAAAGATATAAAAAAAAATCTTATTATTGCCAAAGATACTCCAAATAAAGAGGCTATCAAAACATCTCAAGTAAAATTTGTTAGATTATTTTCAATTCAAAAACTAATTCTCCCATTTATAGATTTTATAATATCTTCAAATACTAATCATTTTGGTTATGATTTATTTCAGCTAACTGCTAGCAAAATCCTTAATTATAATACCTATGAGGTCAATGAGGAATATACATGGCATATAGATGCTTCAATGCAATCACCCGTCAGAGATATTAAACTTACATGCCTATTAAATTGCTCTGAAGAAAAATATGAGGGTGGAGATTTATGCCTTTTCAGAGATGGCGAAGTTAAAATACAAAATTTTAATCCAGGTTCTGCAGTAATATTTCCATCTTTCACAAATCATAAAGTTAATAAAATTACTTATGGTTCAAGAGCAACATTGGCAATTTGGATGGAAGGTCCAAAATTTAGATAATTAATTAAATTCTAACTGGTATTCCCTTTGAGTCTAAAAATTTCTTTGCATCCAAAATGGAGTATTTCCCATAATGAAATATTGATGCAGCCAACACAGCGTTAGCATTTCCAAGTTTTATGCCATCTAATAAATGATCAAGATTTCCTACTCCACCAGATGCTATTAAAGGTATATTAACTTTCGAAGAAATTGATTTCATTAAATCAATATCGTAACCAATTTGGGTTCCATCTCTATCCATAGAAGTTACTAACAACTCTCCAGCTCCACAAATTTCCATTTGTTTTGCAAATTCCAAAGCATCAGTTTCAGTTTCATTTCTTCCACCATGCGTGAAAACTTTCCAACTATCGTTTACTTTTTTAGCATCAATGGCAACAACAATACATTGAGATCCAAATTTTTTTGAACTTTCTACTACTACATCTGGATTTTGAACTGCAGCAGTATTGATTGATACTTTGTCTGCACCACAGTTCAGTAGTTTATTGATATCTTCAACACTTCTAACCCCACCACCGACAGTTAAAGGAACAAAACATTTTTTTGATGTTCTTTCAACTACATCATAGATTGTATCTCTATTTTCATTTGAAGCAGTAATATCTAAAAAACAAATTTCATCTGCACCACCATCAGAATAAATTTTAGCTTGTTCGACGGGATCACCGGCATCTTTAAGATCAACAAAGTTAATACCTTTTACAACACGGCCATTTTTCACGTCTAAACAAGGTATTATTCTATTTTTAAGCATTTAATTCCTTTACCAATTCCTCTAATTTAACATCACCATCATAGATAGCTTTTCCAACTATGATACCTTCAATATTTTTATTATTGAAATCTTTGGCTTTTTTAACATCCTCAATTGAAGAAACTCCACCAGATATAATTACAGGACAATTTGAAATATCTGCAACTTTTGATGTCTCTTCGAAATTAGGACTTTGTTTCATCCCATCTCTATTGATGTCAGTATAAATCAATCTACTCGCACCAAAATCATTCACCTCTTTCAAATAATCTAGAGTTAGTTGATTAGAATTTTCCTTCCAACCTGAAACTGATAAATACCCATCTTTAGCATCCAAACCCAAAGCAATTTTATTAGGAAATTTTTTACATGCTTCTTTTAAAAAATTTTTATCTTTTATTGCAGCACTTCCTAAAATAACTTTTTCAACACCAGCATCAGTATATTTCTGAATACTTTCAAAATTTCTAATACCTCCACCAATTTCAATTTTAAGATCAAATTTCGTGACTATTTCTTGAATAATATCCAAATTAACTGTTTCACCAGTTAAAGCTCCATCCAAATCAACTATATGTAAATTTTTGAAGCCATGATCTTTATATTTTCCTGCTTGCTCAACGGGAGACATTTCATATTCAGTTTTGTTATCGAAGTTCCCTTTAACTAACCTTACACATTTTTTGTCTTTAATATCTATAGCTGGGAATATTTTCATTTTTATAATTTTATAAAATTTTCTATAATTTGTAATCCAATTTTATCACTCTTCTCAGGGTGAAATTGTGTTCCAAAGATATTTTCTTTTTCAACAGAACAAACAATATTTGATGAATAATCTGTTGTTGCCAAAATCACTTTTTTATCCTCTGGAATAAATTCATAACTATGAACAAAATACATATGAGAGTAATTTTCTATATTTTGAAAAATTTTACTTTTTCTCACAATATTAATTTGATTCCAACCAATGTGAGGAAGCTTAAATTTTCCATTTTGATTATTGATTTTTAAAACTTTACCCGAAATCCATCCTAACCCTTTTGTTTCTGTTTCTTCATATCCAATGTCTGCAAACATTTGTAAGCCAACACAAATACCAAGAAGTGGTTTTTTATTATTAATTGCAAATTCATTTAAGGTATCAACTAATCCATTGATATTATTAAGCGCATCAACACAGCTTTTAAAGGAACCTTGTCCTGGCAAAACTACCTTGTCACTTGATTTAATCTTATTCAGATCTGAAGTTACCTCTATATTAACTTTTCCTTTTGCAACTTCCTTAAAAGAGTTAATTACAGAACTGATATTGCCTGATTTGTAGTCAACAATTGTGACATTCATCAAATTTATAAAGAACCTTTAGTAGACGGTATTGTTTTTTTATTTCTCGGATCTATTTCTAAAGCAGATCTTAGTGATCGTGCTAGACCTTTAAAACATGACTCAATTATATGGTGGCTATTATCACCATAAATATTTTCAACGTGCAAAGTAATACCAGCTGACTGGGAAAAAGCTTGGAACCATTCTTTAAAAAGTTCAGTATCCATCTCTCCTAATTTCTCAACTTTTAATTTTACATTCCATATAAGATAAGGCCTGTTAGAAACATCTATTGCGACTCTCGTCAAGGTCTCATCCATTGGCAATAAAGCATGCGCATATCTTTTAATGCCAATAAAGTTTTTTGATGCTTTTTTTAAGCATTCTCCAATTGCAATTCCTGTATCTTCAGTTGTGTGGTGAAGATCAATATGTGTATCTCCTTTTGCTTTTAATGTTAAATCTATCGATGAATGCTTTGATAATTGCTCAAGCATATGATTTAAAAATCCTATACCTGTGTCAACCTTATACTTACCTTTTCCATCAATATTTAAATCTACACTGATAGACGTTTCTTTGGTTTTTCTTGAAATTTTAGCTTTTCTCTTCATTAATTTTGTAAGGTATATAACATATTCTTCTTATATCAATAAAACTAAACACCCCTTGAACTATATAAAATAATATCCATTTAATAGGTATGACAACGATAGTATTAGTAAGAAAACAAAATAATGTTGTAGTTGCTAGCGATGGGCAAGTCAGCATGGGCAATACAGTAATCAAAAGTACCGCAAACAAAGTTAGAAAGATTGAGAAAAGAAATGTGATTGCTGGATTTGCAGGATCAACTGCTGATGCACTTACGCTGTTTGAAAGACTTGAGTCAAAACTAGAAAAACATGCAGGAAATTTAGCAAGAGCTGCTGTCGAATTGGCTAAAGATTGGAGAACTGACAAGTATTTAAGAAGATTAGAAGCCCTTATGGCGGTTGGTGATAAGGAAAAAAGTTTTATAATTTCTGGAACTGGAGATGTATTAGAACCTGAAGGAGATGTAATCGGTATTGGATCTGGTGGAAATTATGCGTTAGCTTCAGCAAAAGTATTAATGGATACTGATTTATCAGCAGAAGAAATTGCAAAAAAAGCAATTAAAGTTGCGTCAGATATCTGTGTTTTTACAAACAATAATATCAGCATAGAAAAAATTTAATGGAAAAATCAAACGTTACAACATTTGTACCTAAAGACAAAAAAGATAATGAAAATATTTTAAATTCTTTGTCGCCTAGAGAAATAGTATCTGAACTTGATAGATTTGTTGTAGGTCAAAAAAATGCAAAAAGAGCAGTTGCAATAGCTTTAAGAAATAGATGGAGAAGACAGGCACTTGAAGGAGATATGAAAGATGAAGTACTTCCAAAAAATATATTAATGATGGGGCCTACAGGAGTTGGAAAGACTGAAATTTCAAGAAGATTATCAAAATTGGCAGAGGCTCCATTTGTAAAAGTTGAAGCAACTAGATTTACTGAAGTTGGTTATGTTGGAAGAGATGTAGAGCAGATTATCAGAGACTTGCTTGAAATTGCTATTTCAATGGAAAAAGTTAAAAAAAGAAAAGAAGTTCATGCAAAAGCTCAAAAACTAGCCGAGGAAAGAGTATTGGACGCATTAGTCGGGGAAAAAGCAACTGTTGCAACAAGAGAAAGTTTTAGAAAAAGATTAAGAAGTGGAGACTTAGATAATAATGAAATTGAGATAGCTATAAGTGAAAATAATCAAATGCCCCAATTTGAAATCCCTGGTATGCCTGGAGCTAATGTAGGTATGATTAATATCTCAGATATGCTTGGTAAGTCCATGGGAAGTAAAGCTAAAAAGAAAAAAATGTCAGTTAAAGAATCTCATGAAATTTTAATAAATGAAGAGTCAGATAAACTAATTGAACAAGACAAAATTATTAAAGCTGCAAAAAACTCAACTGAAAATAATGGAATAGTTTTCTTAGATGAAATTGATAAAATTTCAGCGAGAACAGATAGAGTGGGTGGGGATGTTTCTAGAGAAGGTGTTCAAAGAGACTTATTGCCATTGATTGAGGGAACTTCTGTAAGCACAAAATACGGCACTATAAAAACAGATCATATCTTATTTATTGCCTCCGGTGCATTTCAATTAGCAAAGCCTTCGGATTTATTACCTGAGCTTCAAGGAAGATTACCCATAAGAGTAGAGCTTGATGCCCTAAATAGTGAAGATTTTAAAAGAATTCTAAAAGAGCCAGACAATAGTTTAATAAAACAATATAAAGCGCTTTTAAAAACTGAAAATGTTGATTTAGAATTTACTGAAGATGGAATAGATACAATTGCAAACATAGCATCAGACGTGAACTCAAAAATAGAAAATATTGGAGCTAGAAGGTTGCATACTATAATCGAAAGAGTACTAGACGAAATAAGTTTCACTGCAACCGATAGAGCAGGTGAAAAAATATCTATAAATTCTGATTATATCCAAAAAAATCTTGGTGAATTAGTTAAAGATACAGATTTATCAAAGTTTATTCTTTAAACTTTTTTAAATACAATTCGAAACTTCCTTTATTAGAATTGTTTATACTGTCATCGTTAATGGATTGAATTAGTTTCATTAAATCTGATTTAGATTTTATATATTCAGGTACAGAATATTTTAATATACTTAAAGTATCAGATTGATAAGGATTATCTTTATTTTTAGATCTAGTGCCTTTACCAGTTATAAATGTTATTTTTTTTATTTTCTTAGAAAAACAAGTTTTAATAAATTCTTCAGCAATATGATTTGCCTTTTCAAGTGAGCAGCCGTGGAGATCTAATGTTTTCTCTTCCATATTGTTTGTTTCTAAATTAGATTTTTTATCTTTATCTTCAAGTTTTTCAGATTTATTTATAAAATCTTGCCAATCTTTTTTATCTTTATCTGAAATTTTTTTTTTCAATTAACCTTGTGTGTCAACTAAAAACCAATTTGGACTTTGAGATCTTATATCTCTTGAGAATTTCCATGTGTCATATACTTTTTTAATTTTTTCAGGATTTCCAGAAACAATTTTTTTGTCTTTGTCTTTAACACATGAAATAATTTCACTTACAAAATCGACTGAGACTTCAAGCATATTATTAGATTCATTATGATTTTTTATGTCAGCAGAATTAATGCCTATAAATGTTGTTTCAGATGTAAGTCCCTGATCTTTTCTTTCTTTTAATGCATCATTAAATTCATTTAAGACTTTTTTACTTAATAAAGATTTTATATCTTTTAAATTTCCGGACGAAAAACTTGTTATGATAGTTTCATAGGCAATCTTAGCACCGTTAAGAAATTCCTTTTTGGCAGCATCATCAAAATTATCTTTATTCAAAATTTTTGTAGTTTTTTTTGGTGGACTTTCATGAGCAAAGCTAGCTGCCATATTTTCTTCATGGCCTGTTCTTTTGCCAAGTATTCCTCTTAATCTAAGGAAAATAAACCCAGCAATCATTGCTAATAATATAATATCTATGTATTCAAAACTATAACTCATATATATTATAATATTTACTATGTTGCGTAATTTCAACTGACAAATTAGATTAAGACAAATGAACTCACTACTTTTTTTTATAATTGGTGTCCCAATTATTGAAATATATCTATTTATAGAAATAGGTTCAAAGATTGGTGCAGTTTTAACAATATTTCTAATTTTATCTACTGCTTTTATAGGAGTAATTTATGTAAGATATGAGGGTTTCAACACGCTAAGATCTGCGATGGGACAATTAATTAAAAACGAAATTCCTTTATTTGAGATAGTTTCTGGTGCAGCTTTAGTAATCGGAGCTTTTCTACTTCTTTTGCCAGGTTTTTTGACAGACACTATCGGGTTACTACTTATATTCCCAATTACAAGAAAAATGATTTTCAAAAAAGTTTCTACAAAGTATAAAGAAAAAAATAAATTTATTGACGGTGAATATGAAGATTTAGATGAAAAATAAAAATGATTGAAAAATACAAAATTCTAGCAAGATTTATAAAAGATGTTTCAGCAGAAACTCCAAACATCGAAACATATATCTTTGTTAAGGATTATATATCTAAATATAATTTTAATATTGATATAAATTCTATTGCAGTAAAAGATAAAGTTATAGAAGTTAATACTAAATTATCTTTATCTGACCCAAATAAAAATGAAAAAAAATCCTACTTTGAAATAATATTTGCTACTGTTATTAAAATCGAAGATGACTTAAAGGAAAAAAAAGAAATTGAGAAAATTATTCTTTGTGACTTACAAAACAAAATTTATCCAGATATTGAAAAGACATTTTTTAAATTGGTAGTTAACTCAGGTTATCCAGAGCCTAAGCCAAATAAAAAAATAGATTTCAATGAATTATATAATTCAAGACAAAATTAAAAATTATTTTTTTTTTAGAGAATTTTTTATAAAATTTTTATGATCATTTAATTCTTCAGAAGATGGGACCACTAAGCCTTTGAAGTATTCTATACTTCTTGTTTTGTCAAATTTTAATACTTTTTCATTCTCACTGCTGAAATCTAAACTTGGTTCTTTTTGATTGAATAGATTGATGTACACTTTGTACAATAATTCACAATCTATTAGGGCTGTATGTTTTTCTCTTTTCGAATTATCAATTCTAAATTTTTTACATAAAGCATCAAGACTAGCAGCAGATCCTGGAAATTTATCTCTAGCTACTTCTAAAGTATCTAGAGTATTTTTGATATCTATTTTGCTTTTGCCAGCTATTTCTAATTCGTGATTTAAATGTGCAATATCAAACTCTGCGTTATGAATAATTATCCTTTTTTCTTTTATAAAATCTAAAAATTCTTCAACTATGTCTATAAATTTTTTTTTATCGGAAAGGAATTCATCTGTATAACCATGAACTTCTAATGCTTTTTGTGAAACTTTTCTATCTGGATTTAAATAATAATGAAATATTTTTTTTGTAGGTAAATAATTTTCAATTTCAATACAACCAATTTCTACTATTCTATGTCCCTCTTTTACTGATAACCCGGTTGTCTCTGTATCAAGTATAATTTCTTTCATTTTTCAATATTTTTGATTTAATAATCCTAACATTTCTTTTAACATTTAATTCTTTAAAGTTGTTGTTAATTATAAAGTCTGCTTTTTTCCTCTTAATTTTGTTACTCATTTGGAACCTTTTTAATAATTTTATTAACTTATTACTAGTCTTTCTTCTGCTTATTTTTTTATTTATATCTCCAGTTTTAGCATTTACAAAAATTAGATAATCTCTTTTTTTATTTAGCTTATTCTCTAAGTATAAGGGTATATCAAGAACAATGGCTTTTTTATTTTTATTTTTTTTCAGAAAGGATTTCATTTTTCCTCTAACAATTGGATGAACAATTTCATTTATAATTTTTAAATTTTGTTTTTTTTCTATAATAATATCAATTAAAACTTTTTTATTTATTGGATAGGTAATTTGTTTGTTTGGAAATTTTTTTTTAAGTTTATTAAAACATTTTTTATTACTCTTATAAATTTTTTTTACTTCTTTATCAGCATTAAAAACTGGAAAACCAAATAGTTTTGAAACAAAAGTTTTTCCAGCTCCAATATCTCCCAAGATCGCAATTTTAATCATTTTCTATAAGCTTTATTGTATCTTCGTCTATCTTAGGCATAATTTTATGCCATATGGTAAATGATTGATGTGCTTGATAAATAAACATCATTTTACCGTTAGTAGTCGAGTGACCATAAAGCTTTCCTTTTTTAAGAAAATTTGTTTCTTTTGGATTGTAAATTACATCATAAAAGTGTTTGTTTTTTCCTATCTTTTCATAATCTAAATCCAAATTATCATCTTCATTTAAACCTAAACTTGTTGCGTTAATAATTAGGTCAAAATCTGGAATTTCACCCCATTTTACTATTTCTAATCCTTTAAACATTGCTTTAATTTTTTCAGCTTTTGATTGGGTTCTATTACTCAATATAATTTGCGACGGCTTCATTCTTTTTAAAGCTAAAACGATTGAAGAAACTACCCCGCCTGATCCAAGTATAAAAACTTTCTTTTCATTAACATTATATTTGATATGTCGTAAACTTAATTCAAATCCAGAGATATCAGTGTTATGTCCGATCAATTTTTTATCGTTTGTATAAATTGTATTCACAGATTGTGTTTCTTTTGCTTCATCACTTAATTCATCAACGAATTCTATAATTTTTTTTTTAAAGGGTACTGTAATGTTAATTCCTTGAATTTTATTTTCTTTTATTCCAGTAATAATTTCTTTTATATTATGATCATCTACTAATTTTTTTTCATAAATTGCATCGATTTTATTTTTCTTTAACCAGTGGTTATGAAGTTTTGGGGACAATGAATGTTGAATTGGATTCCCGATTACTATAAATTTTTTCATTTTATTATTTGGTTTTTCTAGTTAATCTATTTAATATAAACAAGGCAATTGCAGATAATAAGGCAAATAGTTCTAAGGAATGACCAGAATTTGGTAAGATATACTGCACAAAAGCAAATATGATACAAACTATAAACCAAACAAGAATTAACATTTTAAACTATTTATATATTCCTTAATTTTACTTACCGGCAGCCCCATCACAGTGTTTTCATCCCCTTCAATCTTTTGAAAAAGCTGTCTCCCCTCTCCTTCTATTTGATAAACATTGTAAGCATATAAATCTCTATCGCTTATTTTTGATAAATATTTTTCTAATTGATCATTGGTGAAATTTTTCATAGTTAATGAGGCTTTATCTGTATATTTCCAAACTTCTTTTCCATTTTTAAATATACTAACCGAACTAATTAAATGATGTATTTTTCCATTTAATTTCTTTAGAATTTCCATAGCTTGTTTTCTATTGGTTGGTTTAGATATCAATTCACCATTAAGATTAATTACACTATCTGCGCCCAAAACCAATCTATCAAAAAACTTATTGCTCACTTTTTTCGCTTTCAGAGAGGCTAAATTTTGAGATATTTCATCTGGATCAATATTATTAATTATTAATTTTTCTTTAATTGGCTCCTCATCTAACTTGGATGGAACCACATCACAATTAATGTTGTGATCAAGTAGAATTTTTTGTCTCACTACGCTCTGTGAGGCTAAAATTATCTTATCTATTTTCTCTTTTAATTTCATAAATTTTGATTATTGAAGCTGCAGTTTCTTCTACTGACTTCCTCGTGACATCAACTACAGGCCATTGATATTTTTTAAATGTTTTTTTTGCATTTTGAATTTCAAGTTCTACTTTTTGTTGGTTTGTGTAGTCTATGCTATGGTTTTCTTTCAAAGAATTCATCCTATTTTTTCTTAGTTCCGCTAATCTTCTAGGTTCTAATGTTAAACCAATAACACACCTTTTATCTGGGTTTTTTTTAAGAAAATTAGGAATAGATTTTTCATTAACCAAAGGAATGTTTGTAGTTTTAAACCCTCGGTTCGCTAAATATATTGCGGTTGGGGTTTTGCTAGTTCTACTAACCCCAAGCAATATTATATCGGATTTTTCAATATCATCTAAAGAGTTTCCGTCATCATGATCCATTGTAAATTGTATTGCTTCAACTTTCTTATAATATTCATCATTCAATGTATACTGAGCACTTGGAATATGAGTTGCCGTTCTTTTTATAATTTGTGAAAAATTTTCTATAAGTTTTCCTAAAACACCAAAGCATGGTATATTTAATTTTTTAGAATTATATTCTAAAAAGTTTGCTAACTCACTGTCCACTATAGTATATAGAATTATTGGATGTTGTTGTTTTTCTGCTAATTCTAAAATTTTTTTAATTTGATTTTCAGTTCTAGTGAATGAGTATTGATGATCCACATATTGAAAATCTTGAAATTGCGCTTTTATTGCGAGAAAAATTCTATCTATTGTTTCTCCTGTAGAGTCAGAAATTAAATAAATATGATGTTTAGAACTCATGTATAAAATGTTTATAATATTGTAATAATATATAGTTATTTCTAAAAATGTAGTTTTTAATGTTTTTTAAGTATAAAAACTGAATTATTAACATAATTAAACATGGTTAATATTTTTATACAGAAATTCCTATAATTACTAATATTTATCAAAAATATCACATTTACTTTAATTAATTATATCTTAAAAATGTGAATATTTAGTTAGTAATCTGTTAATAGTAATAAATAAAGATAATTAACAAGATATAAATCTAATAATATAATTACTATTACTATTAATTATGAGTCCAATTCAAAAATGTATAAAAAACAAAGATACAAATATTAATACCATTTGGTTAATGAGACAGGCTGGAAGATATTTGCCTGAGTTTAGAGAGATAAGATCTAAAAATCCTGACTTTGTTAAATTGTGTTTAGATGAAAGATTATCTTCCGAAATAACACTTCAACCACTAAAAAGATTTAACTTAGATGCAGCAATTATATTTTCTGACATCTTGATGTTACCTTATGGCTTGGGTCAAAACGTTAAATTTGAAAAGAATTTTGGACCTAGATTAGACAAATTAAATGTTGATGATATTTTAAAAGTAACTGAAAACCAATTTACGAATAAATTAGATCCTGTGTATAAATTAATAAACATTTCTTCTAGAGATAATTTGCTTCAAGAAAAAGATTTATTCGGTTTCGTTGGAGCACCATGGACAATTTTAGTTTATATGATAAATCAACTTTCACCAAAAAAAGAACTAAAGAAAGATTTTTTTGATGATCAAATATTAATTGAAAAATTACTTACAATCATAGTCAAATTTTTAAAATTACATATAAAAAATCAAATCAACAGTGGCGCAACAATTATTCAAATTTTTGATAGTTGGGCAGGTCTGGTAGAAGAAAAAAAATTAGATTACTTAATATATAAACCAACTTTAGATCTAGTAAATTTTATCAAATCTTTAAACGTACCTGTGATATGTTTTCCTAGAGAAATAAAAGATTACAAAAAGTTTGTTAATAATGTTAAGCCAGATGTGGTCAATATTGATTACAGCGTAGATCCTAAAGAAATTGAAAAAAACATAGAAATTCCTGTACAAGGTGGTTTAGACCCCAAAGTACTTTTGACTGACAAAGATAATGTTAAAAAAAATGCAATTAAATATATGGAAATTTTTAAAGATCATCCCTATATTTTTAATTTAGGGCATGGTGTTTTGCCAGAAACAAACCCTGATATGGTTAAATATTTAGTTAACACTGTAAAAGATTTTAAATGATTGAAGACCATCCAAAAGTACAATTTGGTAAAACAGGAGTTTTAATTGTCAATCTTGGTACACCGGACTCAACAAGTTGGTTTGACATAAGAAAATATTTAAAAGAATTTTTATCTGATAGACGAGTTATTGAGGTAAATCCAATATTATGGCAGATTATTCTTAATTTATTTATTTTAAATTTAAGGCCTTCTAAAACAGCAAAAGCTTATAAAGAGATTTGGATGAAAGATGAAAACATGTCCCCTTTAAGATATTATACATTAAAACAGGCAGACAAACTTACCAAAGAGATAGGAAATAAAAATTTACTAGTTGATTATGCTATGCGTTATGGAAATCCTAGCATTAAGTCTAAAATTCATAGCCTCAAAGAGAATGGATGTGAAAATCTAATTGTTTTACCTTTATATCCTCAATATGCAGCGGCCACTACAGCAACAGTATGTGACGAAGTTTATAGAACTTTAATGAAGATGAGGTGGCAACCTAACTTACAAATTATACCTCATTATGAATCAGAACCGCTTTATATTGATGCTTTGATTAATAGTTTAAGAAAAAAAATAAATGAAATTAGTTGGAAACCCGACCTGGTAATTGCATCTTATCACGGTATTCCAAAGAAATATTTTGATAAAGGAGATCCCTATCATTGCTATTGTCATAAAACTACTAGATTGTTATCTGAAAAATTCAAAGAAATACCAATAAAAACTACTTTTCAATCTAGATTTGGACCACAGGAATGGTTGCAACCTTACACTGATAAAACAATTGAAAAATTGCCTGAGGAAGGAAAAAAGAATATTTTAGTTATAAGTCCAGGGTTTTCATCTGATTGCGTAGAAACGCTGGAAGAAATATCTATTCAAGCAAAAGATTCTTTTTTAAAATCAGGTGGATTAAATTTTGAGATGGTGCCCTGTCTTAATGATAGTGATGATCATATCAAACTCTTAAAATATTTAATTACTAGAAAAAATCTTTAATGAATTCTTATTTATTATTTAAAGCCTTACATCTAATAGTTGTTATATCTTGGATGGCTGGGCTTCTTTATTTGCCTAGAATATTTGTCTATCACACAGAAAATCAAAACAAAAATGAAACTACTGATATTTTTAAAACAATGGAAAGAAAATTATTTTATTATATCATGTTTCCTGCAATGGCTTTATCTTGGTTATTTGGTTTAATATTGATTTCCATAATAGGTTTTTCAAGCCTCTCGTTCTTGTGGATGCAAATAAAAATCTTACTTGTAACGATTCTAACTTTTTATCATTTTTATCTAGGAATTTGTCTTAATGATTTAAAGAACAATATTTTCAAAAGAAGCTCTAGATTTTTCAGAATCATTAACGAAATACCTACTATTTTACTAATAATTACAGTATTTATTGTTATTTTTAAGCCAATCTAGGGTTGAAATTTATTAAAAGAAATATATATTAACATCATCTAACAGAAACCCCCCAAAAATGAATATCCAAGAATTAAAACAAAAAAGTTCTGAACAGCTAATTGAGGAAGCTGAAAAATTAGGTATTGAAAATGCAAGTACCTTAAGAAGACAAGAAATATATTTTGCAATCTTAAAGAAATTAGCTGAAAAAGGAGAGGAAATTACAGCAGGTGGAGTTTTGCAGTTGTTGCAGGACGGGTTTGGTTTCTTGAGAGCAATAGAGTCAAATTATCTTCCCGGAGCAGATGATATTTATATAAGCCCTAATCAGATAAGAAAATTTGGTTTAAGAACTGGTGATACTATTGAGGGCCCTATTAGAGCCCCTAAAGAAAGTGAGAGATATTTTGCATTGTTACAAGTAAATAAGATTAATTTTGAAGAGCCAGAAAAATCAAAACATAAAATCGCATTTGACAACTTAACACCACTTTATCCTAATAAACAAATTACTTTAGAAGTAGAAAGTAACAAAATTGAAAAAAAACCTGATTTAACTCCTAGGCTGATAGATTTAGTTAGCCCTATTGGAAAAGGTCAAAGATCTTTAATAATATCACCTCCAAAAGCTGGTAAGACAATGATACTGCAAAGTATTGCAAATTCTATAACTGCCAATCATCCAGAATGTTATTTAATGGTTCTTTTAATTGATGAAAGACCTGAGGAGGTTACAGATATGCAAAGAACAGTCCAAGGTGAAGTAATAAGTTCAACTTTTGATGAGCCAGCCCAAAGACATGTTGCTGTTGCTGAAATGGTTATAGAAAAAGCAAAAAGATTAACTGAACATAAAAAAGATGTTGTTATTTTATTAGATTCTATAACTAGATTGGGAAGAGCGTATAATGCAGTTGTTCCAAGTTCAGGAAAAGTTTTAACAGGTGGTGTTGATGCTAATGCTTTACAACGACCAAAAAGATTTTTTGGTGCAGCTAGAAATATAGAAGAAGGTGGATCATTAACTATTATTGCTACAGCTTTAATCGATACTGGAAGTAGAATGGATGAAGTTATATTTGAAGAATTTAAGGGAACTGGTAATAGTGAAACTATTCTCGATAGAAAAATTTCAGAAAAAAGAATTTACCCAGCAATAGATATAACTAAATCAGGAACAAGAAGAGAAGAATTGTTATTTGATAAAAATGACCTCCAAAAAATGAATGTTCTAAGGAGAATTATAGCTCCTATGGGCTCCATGGATGCAATTGAATTCATTAACTCTAAATTAAAAAATACTAAAAGTAATGCAGAGTTTTTTAATTCAATGAATAAACCTTCATAAAATTAATTCTCTTTTAATATATTTTATTTAATTTAAAGTCCAAAAAGTGGATATAAACAAAAAAATTGATCAAATAAATAAAAAGCTCAATTTAAAAAAATTCAACGATGTAATTAATGACTGTAATAAATTAATCAAAGTTAATCCTAATATATCCATACTTTATAACTTTCTAGGTCTTGCTTTTCAGGCTAAATTAAATCATTCAGAATCATTAATTTGTTTTAAAAAAGCTATTGAACTTGATCAAAAAGATTTTGCTCCAAAAATTAATCTTGCAAATACATATATGTATTTAAATGATTTTCAAAATGCAGAAAAAATTTTTAGTAAATTGCTTTTAGAAAAACCTAATGAATTTTTGTTAATTGCTAATTATGCAAATTTTAAAAAAAAAATTAAGCAATTTAAAGATGCTGTAAAATTATATGAAGATGCGGCCAAAAAATCAAATTCTCAATTGTTTATTATGAATGATTTAGCAAGGATATATTTAAATATTGGTGATTTTGAAAAATCAAAAAATATATATGAAAAACTAATTGATAAATTTCCATTACTAATCGATGCACATATTTCTTTGAGTAGATTAATAAATTATTCAAGTGATAGAACACATTTAGATAAAATGATTGATATTTATAATAAACAAAAATTAAGTGATAAAGAAAAAGGGATTCTATGTTTTGGGATATCAAAAGCTTATGAGGATTTAAGAAATTATGAAAAATCTTATATATTTTTTAAAAAGGCAAATAATTTAATAGATAAAAATTTAAATTTTAGTTTAGAAAATGAGAAAAAATTATTTAATAGTATCAAAAAAACTTTTGATAATTTTCATAATATTCAATTAGAAAAAAAACAAAGTAAAAAAATAATATTTGTATGTGGATTGCCTAGATCTGGGACCACATTAGTCGAACAAATTCTGTCATCTCATAAAGACGTTATAGGGATAGGTGAAGTTGAATATTTAGAAAAAGGTATAAACGAGCTAATTGTTCAAGATAATAAAATCCTGTCGCAAAATTTTAAAAATAATATTGATAGAAATAATCTATTTAATTTCTATATGAAACAAATCGAAGTCTTTGGGTATCTTGAAAATACAATAGTAGATAAAACACCTCATAATTTTAGATGGTTGGGTTTTATTAAAAATTCTTTTCCAAAGGCAAAAATAATTTTATGTAAAAGAAATCTAAAAGACAATTTTCTGTCTATATTTAAAAATTATTTTGCATCAAATAAGCATATGGGATGGTCTTTTAATCCAGAAAATATTATTACTTATTTTAATATGTATTTGGATCTAATTAATTTTTGGCTTAAAAAATATCCTAAAGATATCCATGTGTTGGATTATGATAAACTTGTTCAGAATAAAGAAGAAGAAATTAAAATTTTGCTCGAAAAGTGCGATCTTAATTGGGATCAGAATTGTTTGCTTCATCATAAAAATACAAAAGGAACTATTAATACAGTTAGTATAATTCAGGCCAGAAAGCCAATTTATAAATCTTCCAAAAATCTTAGTTGGAAATATGAAAATTATTTAAATTCATATTTTGAAAAATTAGTTTTATAAATATCCAAGTTCTTTCATTTCATCTTTAAAGTTTTCTTCCAATTTTGCTGCTATTTCCGTTTCAGCTAGTTGTTTCCAATTATTTTTATTACCTAAATTGAAAAATTTAATTGAATTGCCAAATTTATCAACTGGGGACTCTCTAAAACCATTTCTTTTCTCTTGTGATTGCAATTTTAAAAAATCACAATTCTTAATACAACCTTCCATATTTTCTTTTTTAATATTAAGTTCAGAATATAAGTTTAAAAAATTTACTATTTTTGTAAATTCCTCTAATGGTTTTTTTAAAAGATTTTCATACTTTATTAATAAATAATTAACCTTAAGTTTTTTCCATGAATTATAATGATTTTTCCATGATGAAATTATTGTTGGTAAATCTATTTCAAATTTAGGGTCATCTTTAGCACCAATTATTTGTCTGTTATTTGTCATAAAATCGTATGATTTTTGATAACTCTCAAATAAATAATGATTTTTAACTGATGTAATTACATTTCTTGGATCTCTAACTATATAAACCACGCCCAATGTATTTTTTATATCTGTAAAATTAAAATTACCAGATTTCCAAAAAGCGTTATGAGTTTTAAAAATTTTTATTTTATTATCTAAATTTATTTTAGTTTGTGAATATAAACTATTTTTGATGAAATCATCAACGCTATCAATGTTGTTTGTAATTTGATCAAAATCTTTTCTCAATGGAAACTGACGAATATAAACCTTATTTATATCCACTGAACAATTTTTTGAATATAATAGACAATTTAAAAATAATCTAACCCATGTGTTTCCACTTTTAGGATAGGAAGCTAACCAAACGATCATGTAAAAAAATATATATTAAAATTTAAATCAAGCTATAATTAATATTATGACTATTTATGCGCTATCTTCAGGACAAGGGATTTCTGGTATATCGGTTATAAGAATTTCAGGTCCAGACACTAGAATTGTAATATCAAAGCTCACTGACGGAGGTATTCCTAAACCAAGAGAAGCAACATTAAGAAAAATCAATAAAATCAACAGTAATGAGCTTATTGATGAAGGTATATTATTGTGGTTTCCTGGGCCAAATAGCTACACAGGTGAGGATATGGCAGAATTTCATGTCCACGGCAGTATTGCGGTAGTATTAGCGATTCAAAATTCTATTTCCAAGATTGAAAATTGTAGAATTGCAGAACCGGGAGAGTTTACAAAGATTGCATTCCAAAATGGAAAAATAAATTTATTAAAAGCTGAAAGCATATCTGATCTTGTAAGATCAGAAACTGAAATTCAGAGACAGCAAGCGATTAAAATCATGTCTGGAAAAAATTCTGAAATATATAATTTCTGGAGAAGCTCACTATTAAAAATTTTAGCAAATGTAGAAGCAAAAATAGATTTTCCAGAGGAAGATTTGCCTGATAAGATAATTAAAGAAATTAAATCAAGTAGCTCAAAAATAAAATCTGAAATTAAAAAAGTCTTAGATGATAAAAAAGTTGGTGAAATTATAAGAGAAGGATTTAAGATTGCTATTTTAGGACCTCCTAATGCTGGTAAATCCTCTTTATTGAATTATCTTTCAAAAAGAGATGCTGCTATTGTTTCAGAAGTTGCCGGAACAACAAGAGATGTAATCGAAGTCCATTTAAATATTGATGGATATCCTGTGGTACTTTCAGATACCGCTGGCATAAGAGAATCAAAAGATGAAATAGAAAAAAAAGGGATAAATTTAGCATTAAGAAAAGCTGAAAATGCTGATCTGAATATAGTTGTAATTGAGCCCAAAAATGCCCATTTTACAGGCTTTTTAAAGGGTTTAGTATCATCTGACAAGACATTGGTAATAGTTAATAAGTCGGATTTAGGTATAGAGAATATGTTAGAAGACTTCAGTCAATATAATCCTATTTATATATCAATTATAAAAGAAAAAAATATAGACATTCTTATTTCCACAATAAGAAATAAGCTGAAAAATAAATTTTTATCCAATCAAAATATTTTAATTACAAGAGAGAGACATAGGATTCATCTAGAGCAATGTTTGAACCATCTTGAAAATTTTGAAAACAAAAGAGATGAACAAGATTTTGATAAAGCAGCTGAGGACTTAAGATTAGCAGCAAGAGAACTCGGAAAAATTGTTGGAAAATTCGATGTCGAGGAGATATTAGGTAGTATTTTCAACGATTTTTGTATAGGCAAATAACCTCAAATTACCTGCATTTTTAGTGTATTTTAAGTCAGAATAGTTGGTAATTGTGCTTAATTCGCTAAAAACTTAAAGTCATCTTGTAAATTTAATTATGAGTTGTAAATTTATAGAATGAAAATGGATTTACATTTTGATGTTGTGGTTGTCGGTGGAGGCCATGCCGGGTGCGAGGCTGCTGCAGCATCAGCACGATTAGGTTTGAATACAGCCTTATATACTCATAACATTGATACAATTGGTGAGATGTCATGTAACCCTGCTATAGGTGGATTAGGCAAAGGGCACTTAGTTAGGGAGATAGATGCATTAGATGGTGTAATGGGTGAAGTTGCTGACAAGTCAGGTATTCAATTTAGGTTATTAAATAGAAGCAGAGGACCTGCTGTAAGAGGACCAAGAACGCAGAGTGACAGATCACTATATAAGAAATATATGAAAGAAAAACTTGTAAACTACTGTAATTTAAGCATATTTTCAGATCCTGTAATAGAGTTTATATTTTCTAAAAATGAAATAAATGGATTTATTACCCAATCAGGAAAAAAAATTAGAACAAACAAGCTAATACTTACAACTGGCACTTTTTTAAATGGATTGATACATATTGGTGAAGAGAAGACGCCAGCAGGAAGATTTAATGAAAAACCATCAACAGGCTTGAGTGAACAATTAGAAAAGTATGATTTTAAAATTGGAAGATTGAAGACTGGGACACCCCCAAGACTAGATGCTCGTACGATTAAATTTGAAAATCTAGAAGAACAGTTTGCAGATGATGATCCTTATTTTTTTTCTTTTCTTACTAAAAAAAATTTAAATCAACAAATCTCATGTAGTATGACGTACACAAATGAGACTGTTCATAAGATAATTTTAAAAAATATTAATCGTAGTGCAATGTACTCTGGTAGTATTAAAGGAGTTGGACCTAGATATTGTCCATCAATAGAGGATAAGATTAAAAAATTTTCAGACAAGGAGAGACATCAAATATTTTTGGAGCCAGAAGGGTTGAATGATCATACTATCTACCCGAACGGTATATCAACATCATTACCTTCAGAAGTGCAGCATGAAATATGTAGCAAAATCAATGGTTTAGAGGATGTCAAAATAATAAGGCCTGGATACGCTATTGAGTATGATTATGTAGATCCAAGAGAGCTTTTCTTGACATTAGAGACTAAGAAAATCAAAAATCTCTATTTAGCAGGACAAATAAATGGAACGACAGGCTATGAAGAGGCTGCAGCTCAAGGATTGATAGCTGGAATAAATGCCGGTCTATCTATTAAGAGTGAGGAGCCATTTATACTAGACAGATCAGATGCATATATTGGAGTAATGATAGATGATCTGGTCACCAAGGGAGTTGCAGAACCTTATAGAATGTTCACTTCAAGAGCTGAATATAGATTATCATTAAGATCTGATAATGCAGACTTAAGGCTTACCGACAAAGGAATAAAAATAGGTTTAATTTCAAAAAAAAGGACAGAATTATTTATTGAAAAATCTAAAGAGTTGACTGATACGCAAGAAACGATGGATAAACTTAATATTACGCCTACAAAAATTTCTAAATATGGAATAAATATAGCTAAAGATGGAATAACTCGTTCAGCGAGTCAAGTTTTAGGACAAAAGGATGTAAATATGAGTAAAATTAGAGAAATATGGCCTGAAATTAAGTATGTTTCACGTGAAATAGATGAGCAATTAGAGATAAATTCTCATTATAAGGGGTATTTAAAGAAGCAAAATGCTGACATATTGGCATTCAAAAAAGATGAA
Source organism: uncultured Pelagibacteraceae bacterium (assembly GCA_902597895.1). GTDB lineage: Bacteria > Pseudomonadota > Alphaproteobacteria > Pelagibacterales > Pelagibacteraceae > Pelagibacter. The sequence continues at coordinate 185,611 of CACJZM010000001.1, read as the reverse complement.
AATCTTATTATTCCAAAAAATATTAATTATGACAATTTTTCTGGCCTCTCAAATGAGGTAAAGTCAAAATTCAAACAAATTCAACCTAAAACTATGGGACAAGCGTTAAGAATTGATGGAATAACACCAGCAGCCGTATATATTTTGTTGTCTCATCTCAAAAGAAAGTCTATTAAGCATATAGCTTGATTGATTCGAATATTTTAAAAATTGATAACTTAGGACCTCTCAAAGTTTCACGTGAAACATTAAATGAGTTGGAGGACTTCAGCAAATCAATAATACTTAGAAATAGAGAAATAAATTTAATCAGCAAGACGACTGAAAAGTCAATAAAATCAAGGCATATTGAAGATAGTGCACAAACCATTGATTTTATTGATGAAAATGAAATTAATATTTGCACTGATCTTGGATCCGGAGCTGGCTTACCTGGGATAGTTTTGGGCATTTTAATGAAACCAAAAAAACCACTATTTAAGCTGATTTTTTATGAAAAAAGTTATCATAAAGCAGTTTTTTTAGGAGAGATGTCAAAAAAATTTAAATTAAACTCTGAAATTCATAGAAAAAATATTTTTGAAGAAAAAAATTTAAATACTGATGTAATTATTTCCCGCGCTTTTAAACCTTTGCCAGTAGTTTTTGAAATTGCTTTAACCAATTTCAAAAATTTTAAATACATAATTTTATATTTAGGTAAGACTGGAAGAAAAATTTTAGTGGAGGCACTAAAAAATTGGAAGTTCGATTATGAGGAAAGAAAAAGTTTAACAAATGAAGATTCAATAATAGTAAAAATTTGGAATTTAAAAAAAAAAAATGGATAATAAAATTATTTCAATCATAAATCAGAAAGGAGGAGTAGGCAAGACAACAACCGTAATAAATCTTGCAGCCGGATTATCCATGAAAGGAAAAAAAGTTTTAGTAATTGACCTTGACCCTCAAGGTAATGCAACAACTGGACTAGGATTATCGAACACTTCAATTTCTGACATGACAATTTACAATGTTCTTAATGGAAATAAAAAAATAGATGAAGTAATACAGTCAACAAGCTTTGAAAATTTGAATTTAATTACATCTAATGTTGATCTATCAGGATTAGAAGTAGAAACGGCTGGAGATACTAGAAGAGCCTTTAAATTGAAAGACGAATTAACCGCTATTTTAAATGATTCTAGAGCATCGTATGATTATATCTTGCTTGATTGCCCTCCTTCTTTAAGTTTGCTTACAATTATGGCTCTTGTAGCATCAGACGCACTCGTAGTTCCCCTTCAGACAGAATTTTTTGCATTAGAGGGGTTAACTCAACTTATGAAGACAATTGAAAGGATCAAAACTAATCTTAATCCCTCTTTAGAGATAAGAGGAATACTTCTTACAATGTATGATAGGAGAAATAAACTTTCAGCAGAGGTTGAGAACGAAGCTAGGAGCTATTTTAAGGAAAAAGTTTATGGAACAGTTGTTCCTAGAAACGTAAGATTATCAGAAGCACCATCACATGGTGTACCAGTCTTGCTTTACGATAAATCATGTCCAGGAAGTAAAGCCTACTTTGGTTTTACAGAAGAATTTTTGAACCAAGATAAAGTTGTGGAGAGTGCAGCATGATGAATCCATTTAAAACTAAAAGAGGTCTCGGTAGAGGCCTTTCTTCTTTAATAGGAGATAATGAGATTAGAGTCCCTAAGAATAAAATATCTATTAGTTCTATAATCAGAAATAAGTTTCAACCAAGGAAGCACTTTGAAAAAGAAGCGCTGGAAGAACTTACAAATTCGATTAAAGAAAGAGGAATTATTCAACCAATCATAGTAAGAAAATCAAAAGCTGAAAACGACAAATTTGAAATAATTGCTGGAGAAAGAAGGTGGCAAGCGGCACAAAATGCAGGTCTTCATGAGGTTCCAATTGTTGAGATTGATGTTGATGACTTAAAATCATTAGAATTTGCAATTGTGGAAAATGTTCAAAGATCTGATTTGAATCCAATAGAGGAAGCAATGGGTTATCAAAGATTAATTGATGAATTTAATTATGATCAGGAAAAAGTTTCTAAATTTATTGGCAAGAGCCGTTCACATATATCTAATTCTTTAAGATTGCTTTCTCTTCCTAAGGAGGTTCAAAACTTAATAGAAACTAAAAAATTAACTCAAGGTCATGCAAAAGTATTAGTGGGTATGGAAAATGCTAATTTTCTTGCAAAAAAAATTATAGATAAAAAACTATCAGTTAGACAAGCCGAGAATCTTATTAGAGTTTTGAAATTCAGCAAAAACTCTAAATCAAAATCTAGGGACCCAAATATAATTAATTTGGAGGAAAATGTTGAGAGTAAAACTGGTCTAAAAGTAAAAATTCATAGCAAAAAGAATAATTCAGGAAGTGTATTGTTCGAGTATAGGAACAATGATCAACTCAATCATTTATTAATGATTATTAAGACTAATTATTAGCACTCGAAGTATTTAAAATAAAATCTAAGACTAGATTTAGTGAGCTAGATGCATGTTTCTTTACATCAATTTCTAAATTTTTAATATTAATTATTAAATTTTCCACTTCATTTACTTTCCAATTCATAATTTGATTTTTTACAATTTGTTTATCTTTCCAAAAAATTGGAGGTCTAGATGATGATATTGTTTGTTCAACATTTTTATTTTGAATATTCTTCCTAGAAAGTTCAAGTAATCTTTTTGTTTTAAAAAGCAATGTTCTTAAAATCAGAATACACTCATCAGATGAAAACTTATTTTCATTAAGAATTTTATTCACTTTGTTAGTATTTTTTGCAAGACAGTTATCTGCTAATTCTGAGATACTATAATTCTCTGCCAAATTAGTTAGTTTAATTACATCTTCTGTAGTGATTTTCTTTTTACTTAATAATAATGATGAAATTTTCTCGATTTCATTAAAAAGATTTTGTCTATCTCCTCTACATCTTTCGATTATTAGATTTATCATTTCTCTTGAAATAGAAACTTTATGTTCACTAAAAAAATTTGTGGATATTTGATGTAGTGTCCTTTCGTCATCTTCATAAAATGGAATGCATGCACAATTTTCTTCTTTTTCAAAGAATGAGCGTAGTTTTGATTTTTTTTCTAAAGTCTTGGAATTAATAATAATTGTTAAATCTTTTATGTCTTTTAAGATAATTTCTTCAATAAATTTAAGAATTTTTTCAGAAGTTCTTGAAAATATCAGAAGTTTTTTATCACTAAAAAAGGATTTATTTAGTAAATTAGCAATAAATTCATTATAGTTTATAAAAACTTCTTCTTCTTCATATTTTTGAATTTCTCCCTCAAAAGATTTTATAAAAAAATCATTTATAATTTTGTGTTTAAAACCCTCATTTTCTCCATGTAAAAGAATTAAATTATAATCAATTTTATCTAATTTTTTTAATTCAAAATTTTTTATAATCATCTTCTATTCAAGTGTTCTTAAATAAATAATTATTTTTTCAGATAATCTTTCTGTCATTATACCCATTATTTTTTTTTCATATTTATTTAGTTCAAATTGACTATCAAAATCATCATAAACCTCTGACACTATGAAATCTTTTTTGCCAGCTGAATTATTATTTAAATCAACCTCAAGTGATGTTTGAATCTCCATTTTATATTTGTTAGGATTTCCTTTTGTATCTTTTGAGTAAATTTTTTTAGTCTTTTGAGTATTAATTTTTAAACTCAGAAATATAATATTTTCAGCATTTTCATTTTCAAGACTTTTAATATTTCTATAAAGAATTTGGTTCAGTCTTTTTTCACCATTCAGTTCTATAGAATTAAATTTATAATTTGTTTTTTTTGAAAAAACAGGCGTGTACCCCGAACATGCGTACAAAAAAAGAAAACTTAAAATTAATAATTTTTTAATCATGATATAAGAAAATTAATTAATCTATTTTTAACAAAAAATTTTTTATCAATTTTTTTGTTTAAAAATATTTTTTTTAAAGAATTTTCAGATTGAATTTTTTTAATTATATCCTCCTCTGAAATATCTTTGTCTACCTCTAAAGATCCTCTTTTTTTTCCATTTATTTGTATAACAAATTGTACAGTTGCTTTTTCAAGAAGTTTCTTATCTATTTGTGGCCAACTTTGAAAAGTTTTTAAATTTATATCTTCAAAACACTCAGACGTAAAGTGTGGTATTACTGGGGAGAATGCTGATAAAATTTTTACATAATTTTCTTTTAGTTTTTCTCCATTTAAAGGCATATTTATTTTTTTAATTAAAAAGTTATATGTTTCATACATATTAGCAACAATAACATTATAGTTGAATTTATCTAAGTTATACTTGATCTTATCAACTAGTAGATGAGTAAATTTTGTAATTTCTAAATCTGTATCTGAAGAATGTTCCTCACTTATTTTAGACTTAATTTTAATATGCAAATCCCATAGTTTTTGAATAAATTTATAAGATGCATTCATTCCTTGCTCTGACCATTGCACATCTTTTTCTGGAGGACTATCAGATATTATAAACAGTCTTACGGAGTCTGCCCCATAACTTTCTATAATTTTTTCTGGATCAATCGTATTTTTTTTTGATTTTGACATTGACTCAGAGGGCCCAACAATTACTTTTTTCTTAGATTTCTTTATAAAAAAATCTTTACCATTTTTGGACTCAATTTCCTCTGGAGCTAGCCAATTATTTTTTTCATCTTTATATGTTTCATGACACACCATTCCTTGGGTAAATAACCCTTGGAAAGGCTCCTTTAGTTTAAAATTTTCATTTTTATAATTTATTGCTCTCATAAAAAATCTAGAATAAAGCAGGTGAAGAATTGCATGTTCCACACCTCCTATATATTGATCTACAGGCATCCAATAATTAATTTCATCAATGTTAAATCCATAAGAGTTATTTTGAGGTGAGCAAAATCTCAAGAAATACCATGATGAGTCAACAAACGTATCAAGAGTATCAGTTTCCCTGGTTAATAATTTTGAATTAATTTTTACAGACTTCCATTCTTTTTGAGCATCTAAAGGATTACCTTTTGTTTTTAAATTAATATTTTCAGGTAACAAAACTGGCAAATCCTCTTTTGGAATTTTGAAGACATTGCCATTATTGTCATAAGCAACTGGAATTGGGCATCCCCAATATCTTTGTCTGGATACACCCCAGTCTTTTAATCTAAAGTTAATTTTTTTTGTTCCTAACTTTTTCTTTTCTAGAATTTCAATAGTTTTAATAATTGATTCATCGGGGACATTTAAACCATTTAAAAACTCTGAATTAATTATTTTTCCTCCACCAGTATATGCTTCTTTTTTAACCACAAGTTCATCAATTGAATCATTTGGTTGAACTACAGTTTTAATAGATAAATTATATTTGTTCGCAAAATCTAGATCTCTCTGATCGTGAGCAGGACAGCCAAAAACAGCTCCTAGTCCATAATCCATCAGAACAAAGTTAGCAAAAAAAACAGGAACCTTTTGGTCAGTATTAAGAGGGTTAATGGCAAATAAATTAGTTTTAAATCCAATTTTGTCACCCTGAGCTATAGATTCTTCTGTGGTACCAGTTTTTGAGCAATCTTCTTTGAACTTCTTAAAGGCTGGCTGGTCTTTGAAAAACTTAGATATTGGATGATCAACTGATACTGCTAAAAATGAAAAACCAAATAGTGTATCTGGCCTGGTAGTAAAACACTTAATGTTATTAACTGGTAAATCTCCTTCAACTTTGAAATCGATTTCACAACCAAAAGATTTTCCAATCCAGTTTTTTTGCATCACTTTCACTTTATTTGGCCAATTTTCAAGCTCATCAAGACCTTTTAATAAATCTTCAGAAAATTTTGAAATATTGAAAAACCATTGACTTAATTTCTTTCTTTCAACTATAGCTCCAGATCTCCAACCTTTACCATCAATAACTTGTTCATTTGCTAAAACAGTTTCATCAATAGGATCCCAATTTACATAGTTCTCTTTTTTATAAACTAATCCTTTTTCATATAGTTCTAGAAAAAAAAGTTGCTGATGCTTATAGTAGTCATTTGAACAAGTTGAAATTTCCCTATCCCAGTCTATTGATAATCCAAGTTTTTTAAGTTGATTTTTCATAGTAGAAATATTTTTTTCTGTCCAAACTTTTGGATCAAGATTATTTTCTTTAGCTGCATTTTCAGCTGGCATTCCAAATGAATCCCATCCCATAGGATGTAAAACATTAAAACCTTGCATCTTTTTGTATCTAGATAATATGTCACCGATCGTATAATTTCTAACATGCCCCATATGAATTTTGCCAGAAGGGTAAGGAAACATTTCTAAAGAGTAAAATTTTTTTTTTGACTTATCTAGTTCAGATTTAAAAGATTTATTATTTCCCCAAAACTCTTGCCATTTTTCTTCAACAACTTTAAAATTATATCTACTCACTTTTCTTGGAAGTAATTAATTAATTTTCTTTTTTTTATTTGAATCGGGTTTGCTTGTATTATCGTATGGCTTAAAGTTTTTCTTATCATTTTCTTTTTTATAAATAGACGCTTGATATAAAATTTTCTTTTTAAGCTCAGAAACTAAAACACCCTTTGTTTCTGTTACAAGGCAACTTTCTAGACTCTTACATTTTTTGATAAAAACCTTTACATCTAGAGCATCTGATCTAATTTCATTTGTTAAAAAACGTATTGAAATTTTTATTGACTCCCCGGCATTTTTCCCATCAGAGTACCAATCTGTTATTATTATTCCCCCACTATAATTTGCTGACAACAATGGCATAAAATCAATAGTGTCCAGTGATGCCCTCCAAAGTTCATTAGAACTTGCAAAGTCAAAAGTCCCACCTTGTTTTTTATTCCCTCCCATTAATCTAAAACCTCTTCCTTCTTCAATATTTTTTCTTACTCTTTCGTCGACATTCGGAGGTACTTTTCTTGCATCAGAAGGGGCAGGTTTAAAAGGACCGCAGGAACTTAAAAAAATTATTAAAAAAAAAGCAGAAAATAGTCTTAAAAATGGGGTATTTGTTCTAATCATGGTTATAAAGATTTTTTATATCTATGTTGTATGAACATGATAATTAAAAACTTCAAAAAACCAAGCAAAATTGGGAATAATATTATGATGTAAAAATGCAACATATTAATAAAAAAAACCAAAAAAATTAGATTTATAAGGAAAAAGAGGCCTTTTTTTTGTTAATACTACCCTGTTTATAATTAATTATAAAACAAACAAATAGGAGACATAATGGATAACATTAAAAAACTTGGATTGACTGCGCTTGCAGGATCTATGGTTGCTACAGCTGCTCACTCTGCAGAACTTACTGCATCTGGTAGCTGGGCTTTAAGTTATACATCAGAAGACGATGACGCTGTTAACGGACAAGCGTTTACAATGGGTGACTCTGTTACTTTCACTGGTTCAGGTGAATTAGATAACGGTTTTACTGCATCTGTAAAATATGAGTTAGACGGTGGAAACTTTGATGATGAGCAACTTAAATTAGACATGGGAGACATGGGTGAATTTGCATACGGTGAAAGTAACAGTGGTTACGGAATCGATATCGCATCAAACATGGTTCCTGCTGTTGACACAGCTATCTACTCTGCTGTAGGTACAGATACTGTATCTTATGGTGTAGCTAGATCAGCTCAAGACACTGGTAACTTAGGTTACAAATTAGCTTTAGACGGTGGTGTAACAATTTCTGGTGAATATGCTAGAAACACTTCTGCTGGTGGATCTGATGTAACTGTTGGTGCTACATACACTGGTATTGATGGTTTAACATTAGCTGTTGGTACAGGTAATACAGCAACAGGTGGAACTGCTGAAGTTGATTCAACTACTTACGGTGCTAAGTATGCAACAGGTGGATTTACTTTTGGTTTACAGTTAACTGATGTTACAACAAACGGTTCAACTGAAGAAGAAGATGGTGTTTACATGGGTGTAACTTACAACGTAAACGACGACTTCACTATTGGTTACCTAAGACAAGAAACTGACTTCTCTGGAAGCTCTGCTGATGAAGAGCATTCAGGTATTCAAGCTTCTTACTCGATGGGTTCAATCAGCTTTTCTGGAAGAGTATCAAAAGTTGATAACATGGGTGGATCAGCTAGTGCAAGTGATGAAGATAAACACATCACTATGTCAATCGCATTCTAAGTTTAACTTAGAAATTTAAAGAATATTAACGGCCCCTTCTTGGGGCCGTTTTTTTTTGCTCAAAATAACTTATTCCAGCAAAACCAAAAATTTTAAGCAAATTTAATTTCTTCAAGTTTTGTTTTGAGATACCACCCAAAGCAACTATCTTTTGATTAGTTTGATTGGATAAAAAATTAAACTTGTTTATTCCTAACCATTTTTTCTCTTTTTTAAATAAAGGAGCAAGAAAAATAACTTTAACACCCTGCAATTCTTTTTCCTTAATTTCTCTGATATTATGTGCAGATCCAATGATCTGAAAATTCTTCTTTAACCCATAGATATTATGTTTAAGACTTTTATTAAAAGAGGGTAAATAAACACCATCCAGTGAGAGTTTTAAAGCTAATTTAATTTGGTTAGAGATAAAAAACTCTCTTTTTTGTTTTTTACATACTTTTTTTATTTTAATTATCTCCTTTTCATCAATATTTCTTGAATATTCTCTATATATAATTGAAACATTCTTATTTAGTTTATTTAAGTTTTTAAAATTTAGTTTATTGATAAAGTAAAATTTTTTTAATTTTATAATATGCATATTACTGTTAAAAATTTAGTTAATTTAGAAAAGAATATACAATCTAAAATAAATAATCTTAATTATAACGATTATAATCCAAAAATAATAGCAGTATCAAAAACATTTAAAATTGATCATATTAATCCATTAATAGAGTATGGGCATATTCATTTTGGAGAAAATAAAGTTCAAGAGGCTTTAGAGAAGTGGAATGATATAAAAGTAAACAATAATAGAGTAAGGTTACACATGATAGGCAAATTACAAACAAATAAAGTCAAATTTGCCGTGAAGTTATTTGATTTTATTCATTCATTAGATAGTGAGAAGCTTGCAAAAAAAATTTCTGATGAGCAAAAAAAAATTAATAAAAGATTAAAATTATTTATTCAAATTAATATAGGTTCTGAAGATCAAAAATCAGGAATTAGTTCAAAAAATGTATACGATTTTGCAAATTTTTGTAAAGAATTAGATTTAGATATTTTAGGAACTATGTGTATACCTCCAGATGATAATAATCAAAATTTATATTTTTCAAATATGCAAAAAATAAATTCTGATCTCGGTTACAAAGAACTTAGTATGGGCATGTCTAATGATTATTTAAATGCCATAGAATTCAAATCTTCTTTTTTAAGAATTGGAAGTAAAATTTTTGGTGCACGAACCTAGTTAATAATTATTTTTGTTTTCTTATCAATTACTTTTAAAAGTGCTAGAAGATCATTTTTTTTTAAAGCTATACATCCTGCTGTGGCTTTGTAGTTTTTTGTTAAGTGAATAAATATTGCACTGCCTTTTCCTTTAATAATTTTTTTTCTATTATAGCTTAATACTATTAACAGATCATATTTATAGTCTTTTCTAAATAGTTTTTCATGTTTAAATTTCTTATTAATTTTAAATCTTTTGTTATATAAATTATTTTTGATATCGGTACACCAACCAAATTCTTTTTTTATTTCTATGTTACCTAATTTAGTTACAGGTTTTAAAATTTTATCTTTTCTATAATATAAATTTTCTAAAAGAAATTTTCCTTTTGGTGTGGAAAAATCACCTTCTACTTTATTTTTTTTGAGACCATTTTTTCCTATACAGCACTTGAATCTAAACTGATCAACAATAAGAGTGTCTTTATTTTTAAGCCTAATTATCATAAATTATCCACAAATGAATAAACAAAGTCTAATCATTTTTAACATACCAGTTTTATTTAAAATTCTAAATGAAATAAAGGTTAGTTTTAATTTTGAATTATTTGAATTTAGAAATTTAAATGATCTAGAGAATTTAACCGAGTTAAAATATGGAAATTATTTAATAGTTACTAATACGAAAATCCCAGATCATTTAAGTTTAAGGTCAATTTATCTCACTGAAAGTCCTTCAAAAATAAAAGATATTGTTGAAAAATTTAATATTCATCTTCTAAAAAATAAATTTGTAAATCAGTCCGAAATTAAAATTAATAAATTTCAATTAGATTTAAATTCTAGAAAAATTTCCTTCAATAATAAAAGCTTAAAATTAACTGAAAGAGAAATTGATATAATTTTATATTTAAATAAATCAAGCAATAGTCAAACGATAGAAAATCTACAAAAGGAAGTTTGGGGGCATGGGGTTACGCTAGAGACACATACAGTTGAGACCCATATCTATAGGTTAAGAAAAAAAATAAATGAAGCTTTCAATAATAATGAATTTATAATTAGCACTGAAGATGGTTACAAACTCTCATGAAAAAAAGAAATATAATCGCTAAGGATCTTTTAACAAAAAAATATAAGCCTAGAATAGTTAAGCCAAAAAAAGGCAAGGGCAGCTTTAAAAGAAAAAAAAAATAAATATTTTATATATTTTAAAGTCTAGCACCTATTTGTTGAATCACTTTTGAAGACATCTCGGTTCCTTTATCTAAACTTTCTTTCAAAGACATATTATTTATATATCCATGAAGAAATCCTCCAGCAAAAAGGTCGCCAGCTCCTGTTAGATCGACAATTTTAAGATTTTGTTTTACTCCACACTCAACAACCTCTTGTCCATTAATAGCTACTGCACCTTTTTCACCTCTTGTTAAAACTATTATTTTACCGAGAGTTTTAGAAAAATTGACTACCTCATCAAAAGACTTTACATCAATTAATGACATTATTTCTTGCTCATTAGCGAATGTTATATCCAACTTATTTTTTACCAATTCTAAAAAATGGGTTTTATGTCGATCAACACAAAACTGGTCAGACAAAGACATGGCAACTTTATTTGCACTTTGAATTGCTTTTTCAAATGCTTTTTTAGGTTCTCCTTCATCCCAGAGATATCCCTCTAAAAGTATTAACTCACTCTTTTTAATAACATCTGAATTAACGTCACTCTCATTTATTTTTCCTGCAGTTCCTAAAAAAGTACACATTGTCCTCTCTGAGTCAGGAGTTACTAATATAAGACAAGTGCCAGTTGGAAGCTCCTCTTTTTTTTTTGAATAAAAATATTGAACATTTTCTTGTTTAAGACCTTCCTCATATTTGCTTCCAAGTTCATCATCGTTTACTTTTCCTATAAAACCTACTTTATCTCCAAGTTGGGATAAGCCGACAATTGAATTGGCTACTGATCCCCCTGAAACAGTTTTTTCTATTTTGAGATTAGATAGTAAACTTTTGAATTCTTTCTCATCAAAAATTAATTTCATCGTACTTTTTGTCAGATTGTTTTTAGTTATAAAATCATCCTCTACTTTGCAAATTACATCTACTATTGCATTTCCAATTCCTAATATTTTCATTATTTATGCTTTCTTGGTTATAAGTGGTTTTTTTCTCTTAGGATAACAAGTAGTACAGATTTTACAAGATAAACCATAGCATTCTCTAGCTTTACAATATTCTCTACCGTAATAAATAATTTGAAGATGTAATTTATTCCAATACTTTTTAGGAAAAAGTCTCTTTAGATCTGTTTCAGTTTGAAAAACATTTTTTCCACTTGATAAGCCCCATCTTTGTGCCAGTCTGTGTATATGAGTATCTATTGGAAAAGCAGGATATCCAAACCCTTGTGACATTACCACACTAGCAGTCTTATGCCCTACACCTGGTAATTTCTCTAACTGTTCAAAAGTTCTTGGTACTTTGCCATTGTATTTATCAACTAAAATTTTTGATAAATAATAAATACTTTTTGCCTTAATTCTAAAAATACCTATACTTTTTATTAACCTTTCAATTTTTTTTCTTCCTAATTTTACAAAATGCTGAGGTTTATTATGTTTAGGATAAATTTTTTTGGTTACTTTATTTACATTTATATCAGTACATTGAGCAGATAAAAGAACTGAAATTAAAAGTGTAAAAATATTTTTATGTCTTAAAGGTATAGGAGTTTTAGGATAAGTTTGATTCAATATCTTTAAAACTACCTTTGCTCTTTGAGCCTCATTCATTATCTAAAGTTTAATAGATTTCTCATTGAATAAAGGCCAGGCTTTTTATTCATTAACCATTTAGCTGCAGTGAGAGCTCCTTCTGAATATAATGCTCTATCAAAAGCTTCATGATTTAACGTAATTATTTCTTTACCACTTGAAAACTTTACTTCGTGTTCTCCAATAACCTCGCCTTTTCGTAATGAATTAAAATTAATTTTTTTTCCATATGGGAATGTGTTTTTATTTAAATATTTTTTACCTATTGATTTGTAAAAGTCTTTGTTTCTACCAACTGCTATACCTTTTCCTAGCATTAAAGCTGTACCTGAGGGATGGTCTTTTTTATGTTTATGGTGAATCTCAAATACTTTACTTAGGAAATTTCTTCCAAGAGATTTTGAAGTTATTTCAGTTAGATACATCAATAGATTTATACCTAAACTCATATTACCAGCCTTTAATATGGGTATTTTTTTTGAATATTTCTTAATTAGCTTTTCTTCGTTCTTTGAAAAACCAGTTGTTCCTATAACTACCTTTTTCTTGAATTTAGAAGCTATTTTAAGAACCTCTAAAGTACATTTTGGAGTTGTAAAATCTATTATTAAATTTGCTTTTTTAAAGGCATCTTCTGTATTTAAACTTAGTTTAATGCCACTAATTTTTTTATTAATTAATCTACTTTCTGTAAGAGAAACTATTTTCATAGATTTATCTTTTTTTACAGATTTAATGAGCTGTTGACCCATCCTTCCCATGCATCCTGTAATAGTTAGGTTAATTTTACTCATTTAGTAAATTTTAATATTCAATTAATATACTAAAAAATAACAAGGTAAAAATTATTTTATGAAAAAACCTCCTTATTATTATAGAATTCCCATATTAATGGGCATACTTACAATTCCTCCAATAGGGGCAACTCAATTGGGATGGTATTTTTTTGGTAAACAAAGAGGTTTCGATTGTGGGATGATTGTTGCTGTAATTAGTGTAATTATTGCTGCATATTTAATGTATGAAAAAGGATGGAGAGAAGATGATGACGATTACTAGTTTAAAAGTACTTATATGCAAGCCTTAATATTTATATCACTTTCATTAATTATAATCCTATTTGTAATTTATTTAGGAGTTTCCGCTGTTCAAAAAGGATTAAAATCAAAAAAAGATATTGGTGAAGTTAAAGAAGATTTGTTAGAGGATGATACCTTGATTAGAAATAATATTTCTGAGGAATTAACAAGATTAAACGATCTTTTTCAATCAGGTGCAATTACTGAAGAAGAATTTAAAAAAGCTAAAGAAAAAATTTTAGATAAATAAATTAATTTTTCCAAAAACTTTTTGCTTTTTGAAAAAATTTTTTAATACTTGGATTAGATTTTTCGTTTTCTATTTCTCTAAATTTTTCTAATAATTCTTTTTGTTCCCTATTTAAAGATATTGGAACTTCAGTATTTACCTGAACATAAAGATCACCATCTCCCCCACCTCTCATATAAGGCATTCCCTTACCTTTTAATCTAAATTGTTTTCCACTTTGAGTTCCTGCTGGAATTTTTATCTTTGCCTTTCCTCCATCAATGGTTGGTATTTCTATTGATGTTCCTAAAGCTGCATCAGCTATAGATACTGGACATTCAAAAAAAAGATTTTCATCTGATCTTTTAAAGAGATCATGTGCATAAACATTTATGAACAAATACAAATCTCCATTACTTCCACTTCTAGATCCAGCCTCTCCTTTACCTGCCAATCTAATTCTAGTGCCATCATCTACTCCTTTTGGAATAGTTACTGAAATTCTTTTTGAGGATTGTTTTTTACCTTGGCCATTACAACTTATGCATGGATTAGTTATTTGTTCTCCCTCACCACCACATTGAGGACAAGTCTGCTGAACCGTAAAAAATCCTTGCGAAGATCTTACTTGGCCATGACCTCCACACATTGAACAAGAACTAGTATTATGTCCAGGCTTAGATCCAGAGCCTTTACAAATATCACATTTTTCGGAGGCTGAGAATTTTATATCTTGTTTTTTACCCGTATATGCTTCCTCAAGAGAAATTGACAAATCATATCTCAGGTCAGAACCTCTATTGTTAGACTTTCTTGATCTTCTTCCACCTCCAAATCCTTCTCCAAAAAAATCTTCAAAAATATCAGAGAAAGAACTTGAAAAATCAAAGTTACCAAAACCCCCTCTTCCTCCTCCTGCATTTTCAAATGCTGCATGACCAAAATTGTCATAGTTTTGTTTTCTTTCAGAATTAGATAATACATGGTAAGCCTCGGACGCTTCTTTAAATTTTTCCTCAGCCGCTTTATCGTTTTTGTTTTTATCTGGATGGTATTTTACAGCTAATTTTCTGTACGCTGTTTTTATTTGATCAGCCGATGAGCTTTTGCTAACACCTAAAACATCATAATAATCTCTTTTTGCCATAACAAGTTATAGACAAACAGTTGTTAGTTTAGGCGCTTTTCTCTTTGTTCTCGTCTTTTACTTCTTCAAAATCTGCATCAACAACGTTATCGTCTTTCTTTCCTTCTTCTTTTGCATCTTTCGGCGCATCACTAGGTTTAGCACTTTGCTGTGATTTATAAATCGCTTCACCTAACTTCATAGAGGCTTGAACTAAGTCTTGGGTTTTCTTTTTAATTTCCTCAACATCTGTCCCTTTTAACGCATTTCTTACGTTAGCGGACGCATCTTCAATAACTTTTTTATCTGCATCAGAAACTTTACTTCCGTGTTCCTTTAAATTTTTTTCAGTAGAGTGAAGTAGAGTCTCTGCTTGATTTTTAGCATCTACAGCTTCTCTTTTTTTCTTATCAGCTTCTTTATTTGCTTCTGCCTCTTTAACCATTTTGCCAATTTCTTCATCACTTAACCCACCTGATGCCTGGATTTGGATTTTTTGTTCTTTACCAGTTCCTTTATCTTTAGCTGAAACGTTTACAATTCCATTTGCATCAATATCAAAGGTTACTTCAATTTGAGGTACGCCTCTTGGAGCTGGAGCTATTCCAACTAATTCAAAGTTTCCAAGTATTTTATTATCAGATGCCATTTCTCTCTCACCTTGAAGAACTCTAATAGAAACGGCGGGCTGATTATCTTCTGCTGTTGAAAATACCTGACTTTTTTTAGTTGGTATTGTTGTATTTTTCTCAATTAATTTTGTTGATACTCCACCTAAAGTTTCAATACCTAATGATAAAGGGGTAACATCTAAAAGTAGTACATCTTTTACATCACCTTGAAGAACACCCGCTTGTATTGCAGCTCCCATCGCAACAACTTCATCAGGATTTACACTTTTATTTGGTTCTTTGCCAAAAAAGTTTTTAACTTCATCTATTACTTTTGGCATTCTTGTCATTCCACCAACAAGGATTACTTCATCAATTTCACCAGACGAAAGCCCAGCATCTTTTAAAGCTGTTTTGCAAGGTGGAATTGTTCTAGAAATTAAATCTTCGACCAAAGCTTCTAATTTTGCCCTTGTCATTTTAAGATTAATATGTTTTGGACCTGTTTTATCTGCAGTTACAAATGGTAAATTAATTTCAGTTTGTGTAGCTGATGAAAGTTCGATTTTAGCTTTTTCAGCTGCTTCTTTTAGTCTTTGTAAAGCAAGTTTGTCAGATTTTAGATCAATTCCGTTCTCTTTTTTAAATTCACTTAGTAAATACTCTACAATCGAGTTATCAAAATCTTCACCACCTAAAAATGTATCTCCATTAGTAGATTTAACTTCAAATACACCATCTCCCAATTCTAAAATTGACACATCAAAAGTACCACCACCTAGATCATAAACAGCAATTTTTTTGTTAGCTTTTTTATCTAGCCCATAGGCTAAAGATGCTGCTGTTGGCTCATTTATAATTCTTAATACTTCTAATCCAGCAATTTTACCTGCATCTTTAGTTGCTTGTCTTTGGGCATCATTAAAATATGCGGGAACTGTTATAACTGCTTTTGAAACTTCTTGTCCTAAATACTTCTCTGCAGTTTCTTTCATTTTTTGTAAAACAAAGGCTGAGATTTGAGATGGCGAATATTTTTTACCTTTTGCTTCAATCCACGCATCACCACTATCTGATGGTATTATTTTAAAAGGTGCTGTTTCGATATCTTTCTTTACACTTGGATCTTCGAAGTTTCTTCCAATTAGTCTCTTAACTGCAAAAATGGTATTTTCAGGATTAGTTACTGCCTGTCTTTTGGCAGGTTGTCCAACTAATTTTTCCTCCTCATCAGTAAATGCAATTACTGAAGGAGTTGTTCTTGCACCTTCTGAATTCTCCAATACCTTGGGTTGCGTACCTTCCATTATAGATACACATGAATTAGTAGTTCCTAAATCTATTCCTATTACTTTGCTCATATTAAATATTTCTCTTTCATATATGTGTTAATTTTAATTGTACAAGTTTGTAATTTATATTTTTTCCTCATTTTTTGATTGATTTTCCTCATCTTTTTTAGAATTTTCAGTTTTTTCATCATTTTCAGATGGTTTTTTTGAAACAGCTACCAATGATGGTCTTAACAACCTACCTTTCATCATAAAGCCTTTTTGTATTTCTTGTACGACAGTACCAGGTTCCTTATTTTTATCTTCTATTTCTAACATTGCCTGGTGAATATTTGGGTCAAGTTTTTGATTAATTGACTTAATTTCTTCAATTTCATTTTTTTTAAAAATTGAAATCATATCGTTATAAATAATATTTAAGTGATCTATTGTTTTTTTTAATATTTCAGAATCTTTTAATGTGTTATCATTCTCTAAGGATGTTTTGGATCTTTCTAAATTATCTAAAAGATTTAAAGCCTCTTTAGCAAAATTAAATCCACCATAATTATAGGCATCATCCTTTTCTTTTTCAAACCTTCTTCTTTGATTTTCCATTTCTGCAAATGTTCTTTTTAATTTATCTTCTAAATCATTAATTTTATCTTCAGGTGAAATTTCTTCTTTATCAACTTCATCTTCATTTAAATTTTTACTAGTATGTTGATGGAGGTTTTCCTGATTTTCTTTGTCAGTGCTTTCACTTTCTATTTCTGATTTATCTTGTAAATTTTCATTTTTTTCCATAGATACATATATGGTATGAAAATTAAGAATTTCCAGATCAAAAAACAAAATATTTCAAGAATTCTTATTGGCTCGAATAACAAAGGAAAAATAAAGGAAATTAGAGATTTAATACCAAATAAAGTTAAAATTTTAAGTACAGGAGATTTTAATTTAAAAAGTCCCAAGGAAAATGGAAAAACTTTTGCAGAAAATTCTTTCATAAAAGCAAAGTACTACTCTAAAAAAACCAATATGGTTTGTATTGCAGACGATTCTGGAATTGAAATTGATATACTAAATAAAGCTCCTGGTATTTACTCTGCAAGATGGGGAGGGAAAAAAGGAAATTTTAATTTGGCTATGAACAAGGTTTACAATGAACTTTCCAAAAAAAGTAAAAATTGGCAGAATAAAAAAATAAAAGCAAGGTTCGTCTGTGCCCTCACTATTTTTTGGAGTTCTAGTAAATTTATAACGGTTACTGGTAAAGTAGAGGGTTCAATTTCTAAAAAAAAATTAGGAAAAAATGGGTTTGGATATGATCCAATATTTATTCCAAATGGATATAAAATTACTTACGGACAAATGAAATATTCAAAAAAAATTAAAAAAGATCATAGATTTAAAGCATTTAGAAGAATTAGAAAATTTTTTTAAATTCTTCACCTTCAGCGGAATAAAAATTAAGTATATGATTAATTTTATTTTTATTAATTTCAAATATACCTATTTTACCTTTAAACTTATTTTTTTTATAAAATATTTTCTCATTAATAATAAAATCATTCTTATAGATCAAAAAATAAATTAGACCAACTAAGTCATAGCTAAGAAAAGATATTTGATTTGGTTCTTCATAAAAAATAGTTGAATATTCTTTTTTAAAATCTTCATAATTTTTTTTATTAATTGATGGAAAATAAAAAGGTTGCAAGGATTTTTCAGATATCAATGATTTATCAAACCATTGATTTAGACCAATATAATTTATCCTTTCAGCTGAAATGTCAGTGTAAAGTAATGATGTAGCAACACTTTTTAAACTTTCATCAAAATCTGCAATTATTACTGAATCAAAATTTATTCCTCCAAGCGTATCTCTTTTTTTTAAATTTTCTATTTTTCTTTCCTTATTTGCATCATTAGAATTCTCTATCCTCTCAATTTCATCTAATAAGTTTTGTTTTCTTTGAGGGTATCTCGTTAGTTTTTCAATTTGTGAAGTTAATTCAGTGGGATCAGTATTATATATAAATTTATCTTTAAGTTTAATTTTTGTTTGTTTAATTGCATTTTCTATTTCAGGTTTATAGTCAGTTTCAGGAATTAAAAAAATAGATCTTTTAATATTAAATTCTTTTTGGAATTTTTTAATTGTATTAACTTGAGACTCAGCATTTATGCCAGCCGAGATCACATTATTTGGTATTTTTAAAACCTTGTTGGATAATGATAAAAAAATCATTTCATCTAATTCATTTAAGTAAAGAAGACTCTCATTAAACAACGGCCCAATAACAATTTTAATACCACTATCTTTTAGCTCTTTTGCAACTTTTAAAGTAATTTCGGGACTAGCTTTTGTGTCTTTTGGTACAATTAAAACTTTATCATTGTCGATTTTATTTATTGCTAATTTGGTGGCATTTAAAATGGATTTGCCTATTTCTCTGTATTCTCCAGTTAAAGGAATCATTAAACCAATTTTTATATTATCTGACGAATAAGCTTTTTCATAATTCGAAGTAATTAAAAAAAGGATTGTTAGAATAAATTGGCTAATAATTTTCATTTTAATGGTATTATTATATTCAATATAAAATAATGAATCTACAATCTAAGAATAATAAAAGCAATCTAAGAACTGGTCTATATCTTGTTTCCACCCCCATTGGTAATATGGCGGATATTTCTTATCGTGCAATTAGTGTTTTAAAAAACTCAAATCTTATTTTGTGTGAAGATACAAGAGTTTCAAAAAAACTAATCTCAAAATATAGTATTAACTCAAATTTAATTTCATATCATAAGTTTAACGAAAAAAAGAGTATCGAAAAAATATTGATTGAGCTTAAAAGCAATAAAATTATTTCTTTGATTTCTGACGCAGGTACGCCAACAATTTCAGATCCAGGAAAAGTTTTAGTACAAGCTTGTATAAAAGAGAATATCAATATAGTGCCTGTGCCAGGTTCATCTGCAGTTACAGCAGCTTTATCAATAAGTGGTTTTTCAGAAAAATATTTTTTTTATGGATTTTTTCCTGAAAAAAAGAGTGAAATTAAAGAAAATTTAAGTGATTTATCTAATCTGAATTGTTCAATTGTTTTTTTTATATCAGCAAAAAAATTAAATAGAAACTTGAATGTAATTAAAGAATTTTTCTCTGAAAGAAATATTGTTATTTGTAAAGAGATTACAAAATATTATGAAGAGTTTTTTAGATCTAAAGTTTCAGATTTGAAAGCCTTTAAAAATCTTAAAGGAGAAATTACTATAGTTATTTCAGAGTTAAATAATAAAAAAAAAGCTTCGAATAATCTTAACGAATCAGATAAAAAAAAAATTGGCATGTTAATAAAAAAACTATCCACAAAAGAAATAGTTAATTTGTTAAATTATGAAAAAAATATCTCAAAAAAAGAGATATATAATTACTGTTTGAGTTTGAAAAAATGATAACAAAAAAAATACATTTTTTATTTATCTTAATAATTTTATCAGGATGTGTTGGAGCCTCATCTAAAGGCGTTTTTGGAACTGGTGTAACAGTAGCTCTTGATCCTAGAACTTTAGGTACACAAATAGATGATGGAATTATGGATAAAAATTTGGATGCCAGATTATTACTTGTTGATAAAAACTATTTCTTAAATGTAAGTACACAAGTATTGGATGGTAGAATTTTTATTACAGGGAAAGTAGAAACTCCTGAGGAAAAATTAAAAATCACAAAATTGGCATGGGAAACCCAGGGTGTTAGATCTGTTAGAAATGATTTAAAAATTAAAGAAAAATTTAATTTTAAACAATCATCAAAAGATATTTTAATCACATCACAACTGAGATCAGCAATTATATTTAATAAAAAAATAAAATCAGCAAATTATTCTATAGATACCTATAAAAAAACAATTTACATATATGGAATTGCTGAAACAGAAGATGAAAAAAAGGAAGTAATAAAAGAAGCAAAAGAAATTCTTGATGTAAAAAATGTCATTGCAAGTATATTGCTTGTTGAAGATTTAAGGATACAAAAAGATTAATTTTTTATACTATAATCAATAATTCCAGCAGAGTAGGCAGCTACAGACGCCAAATTTAAAATATCAGACGTGGAAGATCTTAAAGGTGCAATTTCAATGGCTTCACCCAAACCTATTAAAAGTGGACCAATAACTTTTGCTCCACCAAGAGTCTTCATTATTTTATATGATATTGCAGCACTGTGCTGACCAGGCATAATCAGCACGTTTGCATTACCCACTATTTCAGATAATGGATACAAGTCTTTATATTCTTCACTAAGAGCAACATCGGGCTGCATATCCCCATCAAATTTAAAATCTACTTTCTTTTTTTTTAAAATTTCAACTGCGTCTCTGATATGTTTTGTTCTACTGGTTATAGGTTGACCAAAAGTTGAATGTGAAAGAAAAGCTACTTTTGGATCAAAACCAAAAAGCCTTACCACTCTTGCTGCTGATAAGGCAATCTGAGCCAACTGCTCAGATGAAGGATATTCATGTACAGTTGTATCGCCGATAAATACTGTTCTACCTTTATTTACAACCATATTTAGTCCAAACATTATTTCACCTGGTCTAGATTTAACAATTCTTAAAACTTTTTGAAGTGATTGGCCATATCGTCTTGTATTACCTGTAACCATTGCATCTGCATCACCACATGATACCATACAAGAACCCCAGACAACTCTATCATTTCTTACAAGTCTATCACAATCTCTTTCTAGGAAACCCTTCTCCCTATGAAGTTTTTCAAATATATATTTTTTATATTTTTCTCTTTTTTCCTTATTCGTAGAATTTATTATTTGAATATTAAAGTTTTCGCTATATCCAATTTCTTTTAATCTTTGTTTAACTACTTTTTCTTTTGCTACCAAAATTGGAATTCCAAAACCGCTTTTTTGAAAAGCTATTGCAGCTTTAAGTGTATTTTCATCTTCACCATCAGCAAAAACAACTCTTTTTTGATTTTTCTTTATTTGAGAATTAATACCTTGCATAATTGTTACTGATGGGTCCAATCTTTGTTTAAGCTGGTCAGAATAAATTTCAAAATTTTCAATTTTTCTTCTTGCAACTCCACTTTTAATTGCTGCTTTTGCGACTGCTAATGGTATTACGCTTATTAATCTAGGGTCAAACGTTGACGGGATAATATATTCTTTGCCATATACTGGTCTTTCCCCTCCCATTGCAGCAGCAACTTCATCCGGCACTCTTTCTCTAGCTAAATTAGCAATAGATTTTACAGCTGCTATTTTCATTTCTTCATTAATTGTTTTTGCTCTTACATCTAGAGCACCTCTAAATATATATGGAAAACCTATCAGGTTATTTACTTGATTTGGATAGTCAGATCTTCCTGTTGCAATAATTGCATCTTTTCTAACCTCTTCTATTTCTTCAGGAGTTATTTCAGGATCAGGATTTGCACAAGCAAAAATTATCGGATTTTTTGACATTTTTTTAACCATATCTTTTTTTAGAAGACCTGCAGAAGATAAACCTAAAAAAACATCAGTATTACTAATAGCATCACTGAGGGTTCTGTTTTTTGTGTTAATTGCAAAAGGAAGTTTCCATTCGTTTAAGCCATCTCTTCCTTTGTAGATAACTCCTTTTCTATCAATCATGGTAATATTTTTTGGTTGTACACCTAATTTAATAAAAAGTTTAGTACATGCCATCGCTGAAGCACCAGCTCCGTTAACAACAATTTTTATTTTTTTAATATTTTTTTTTGCTATATCTAAAGCATTAATCAAGGCCGCTGAAGTTATGATTGCTGTACCGTGTTGGTCATCATGAAAAACAGGTATATCAAGAATTTTCTTTAATTTTTCTTCAATTATAAAACAATTTGGTGATGCTATATCCTCTAAATTTATTCCACCAAAACTTTTAGAAAAATGTTTTATTGATGATATTATTTCTTTCGGATCATTTGAATCTATTTCTAAGTCTATTGAGTCGATGTCTGCAAATCTTTTAAATAAAACTGCTTTTCCTTCCATTACTGGTTTAGATGCTAAAGCGCCAAGATTCCCCAGACCGAGGATTGCTGAACCATTACTAATTACAGCTACCAAATTTCCTTTTGTCGTATAATCATAGGCTAAATCTGGATTTTTTGATATTGCTTTAACTGGTGCTGCAACACCTGGAGAGTATGCTAATGCTAAGTCTCTTTTAGTAGTCATTGGTTTTGATGAAATTATCTCAATCTTTCCAGATTTTATGCTATTATGAAACTCCAGTGCTTCTTTGTCAGAATAATGTTCAATTTTATTTTTTTTCATTTATTACAATTAGATATACAAATAGGGTAAATTTAAGACTAATATGATTTATGAACCTAATTAAGTCAACCGGTACATTTAGTTTCTTTACTTTAATAAGCAGAATATCTGGATATTTCAGGGATATTTTAATTGCAATCTATTTAGGAGCTGGACCTGTTGCAGATGCATTTTTTGTAGCTTTTAGAATCCCAAACACATTTAGAAGATTATTTTCAGAAGGTACTTTTAATGCAGCTTTTGTTCCAAGTTACAAAACAGAATTAAACAAAGGAAAAAAAAGAGGGCAAGATTTTGCTAATAGCATTTTTAATATTCTAATAATTTGGTTGTTAGTAATCGTTTTTACAATTGAAATTTTTATGCCTTTTTTTGTATCAATAATTGCGCCAGGGTTTAGGGCAAATCCTGAAAAAATACAGCTTGCGACAACACTAACTAGAATAACTTTCCCTTTTTTATTTTTGGTAAGTCTATCTTCTTTTTTTTCTGCAATTTTAAATTCTCATAATAAATTTGCTGTTGCTTCTGCAACACCAGTGATTTTAAACATTATATTGATTTTAGTTTTGTTATTCGGCAAAATTTTATCAGATGACCTAGTTTATTATGTTTCTTATGCAGTTACTTTTGCCGGACTTATTCAATTAATATTTTTAATTTTTTTTGTAAAAAAATATTATGTACCAAAAGTTTCGTTAAAGTTAAATTATAACAATAAAATTAAATTATTTTTTAATAAATTATTTCCAAGTATATTTTCTTCTGGAGTAACACAGATTAATATTTTAATAGGAACTATTATTGCATCTTTTCAAGCCAATGCTGTATCTTATCTTTACTATGCAGATAGGATTTATCAAATCAATTTAGCTGTGGCTGGTATTGCAATTGGAACTGTATTGCTTCCTAATTTATCCAAGTATGTTGATAATAAAAATACTTCTAAAATAAACTTTATACAAAACAAATCTTTGGAATTAAGTTTGTTTTTAAGTCTACCAGCTACTGCAGCACTTTTAGTTGCTTCTAATGAGATTACATCAGCGCTTTTTGGTTATGGTTCTTTCGATGAATTGAGTGTTCAAAATACAAGTTTAGCATTATTTTATTTTGCCTTAGGAATGCCTGCATTCGCTTTTATTAAAGTGTTTTCAAGTTTTCTATTTGCAAGACATAATACCAAAATACCTTTTTATTTTTCATTAATTTCAGTTTCAATTAATATTATAATAAGTTTATATTTTTTTTCATCTATTGGTTTTATTATCATTCCTATTGCAACAACAATTTCTTCATGGATAAATTCTTTTTTGCTTTTATTCTATTTAATGAAAAAAAATTATTTTTCTATTAATGGAAATTTTCTTTTTAAATTATTGAATATCTCTTGTTTATCTGTTTTTTCTGCATTCTTATTTAGTCAATTAATTCGATATTTCTCTGATTATTTAATTTATGAAAGTGATATTAAACTGTTAATAATTATTTTATTAGTAATTATAACATTAATATTCTATATAATTGCTTCAATTATTACTAAAGCCTTTAAAATTTCAGATATTAAATTAAAGTATTAAAATGGCCAAAAAAATATTTTCTGGAGTTCAACCATCTGGTAATTTACACCTTGGTAATTACTTGGGAGCAATAAAAAACTTTGTTAATCTTCAAAACGAAGAGAATAATGAATGTGTTTACTGTGTTGTTGATTTGCATGCAATTACAGTTAAACAGGATCCAAATGAATTAAAAGATAGTATTAGAGAGACCACAGCAGCTTTTTTAGCAAGTGGACTTGATTACAAAAAAAGTATTATATTCAATCAATCATCGGTAGCTGCTCACAGTGAAGTATCATGGATATTAAGTTGTACAGCTAGAATGGGATGGCTTAATCGTATGACTCAGTTTAAAGAAAAAGCTGGCAAAGATAAAGAAAAAGCAAGCGTTGGATTATATATTTATCCAATCTTGATGGCAGCTGATATATTATTATATGACTCTACTCATGTACCAGTTGGTGAAGATCAAAAACAACATTTAGAACTATGTAGAGATATTGCCCAAAAATTTAATATAGAATTTAATTGTCAAAATTTTTTAGTTGCTCCTGAACCCTTAATTCAAAAAAGTTTTAGTAGAATTATGAGTCTAAAAGACGGAACAAAAAAAATGAGTAAATCAGACCCTTCAGATTTAAGTAGGATCAATTTAAATGATAGCAAAGATACAATTATTAACAAAATTAAAAAGGCAAAAACTGATGATAAAACTTTACCTTCGGATAAAAAAAATTTAAACGAAAGACCTGAAGTTGAAAATTTGTTAGGAATATATTCGAGTTTATCTGATCAAAACTTAGAATCTACTGTTAACGAATTTTCAGGAAAAAATTTTTCAGAATTTAAAAAAAAGCTCTCAGAATTAGTTGTTGAGAAAATATCACCAATTTCAGTTGAAATTAATAAGTTATATAAAGATAAAGAATTTATTGATAAAATTTTAAATGATGGGGCAGAAAAAGCCAATAAAATAGCTTCGAAAAAAGTTAGTGAATTAAAAAAAATAGTTGGTTTTTAGTAAATAGTCTTTATTTTTAAGTAATTGTAACTATATATTAATCATGTTTGTACAAACAGAAATAACACCTAATCCAAACTCATTAAAATTCTTTCCTGGAAAGAAAGTATCAAATGACTCACCCGTAGAAATAACTGATAAAACTTTAACAGATAATGAGCTTATAAAAAATATTCTATCAATTGAGGGTGTGAAGGGTGTTTTTTTAACTGATGAATTCTTATCAGTAAATAAGGATCAAAATACTGAATGGAATGATTTAAAGCATATAATTATATCTCTAATAAATGATTTTTATTCTAATGGGGCAGAACTAATAATAGATAAAAACAATACAAACAAAGTAAATAAAAGTTTTTCTGAAATAGAAAAAAAAATTATTAATATATTGGAAACAAAAGTGCGACCTGCTGTTGCAAAGGATGGTGGTGATATTAAATTTAAAGAGTTTAAAAATGGAGTTGTAACAGTAAACCTTCAAGGAAGTTGTTCTGGATGTCCAAGTTCTACAATGACTTTAAAACAAGGCGTTCAAAATCTTTTATGTCATTATATTCCCGAAATAAAAGAGGTAATAGCTGTCTAATTTTTTCCAAGAATCATATATAAATTAAAAATGAAGCCAAAAAATTTAAATTTACTTAAAATAAAAAAAATACTTTTAAAAAAGGGCTACATAATTAAAAAAAATTCTTCTTTAATAGATCTTAAACCCTTTAAAAGTTTTAATTATACTATTTTGGCCAGTGTTATTTTAATATTTTCATTTGGAATCATGCCTTCTGTTATAAAGTTATCTTCAAAACTTCTATCAAGCCCTTTAACAGTGGAAAATAATTCAAAATTAAACTTTGAAAGAGTTTTAGATGGTAAAAATTTAGAACTAAATAATAAAAAAGAGGAAAGTGATAAATTAAAAGTAACTGATTTATTCCTAGATATTTTTGAATTTGAAGGTGTACCAGATAATACAGTTAGATTTAGCGCTTCAACATTAGAAGAAATTTATAAGGACAACGGGTTTAATTTAAATGAAATTAGAAATAAAAAAATTGTAAAACCAGTTAAAATAGATTTATTACCAAAAGAAATTAAACAAATTGAAAATACAAAAAAAAGAAAAAATCTTTTTATTCAGATTGTTTTACCCTTAATACTTGAAGAAAATACAAGAATTAAGGTTGAGCGTAAGAAACTTTTTGCTGTATTGAACAAAAATAATAACTCAGACTCAGAGATTAAGTGGCTTAAAAGTAAATTTAAACAATACGGTGTTGTAAACAGAGATTTGACTACTTTGAAGATACGAATGGATGAAATTCCTGTATCTCTTGCGATAGCCCAAGCTGCAAAGGAAACTGGTTGGGGTACTTCTAGATTTGCATTAGAGGGGAACGCACTGTTTGGTCAGTGGACATTTAGCGGTGAAGGAATTAAACCTAAGGGTGCTGATATTGGAGATACTCACAAAGTTATGAAATTTAAAGTTTTACAAGCCTCAGTAAGAGCTTATCAGAGAAATTTAAATACTCATTCAAGTTACAGAGAGTTTAGAAAAATGAGAGCTATTCAAAGAGACAATCAAGGAAAATTGAATAGTCTGGAGCTTGTAAATTATTTAGACAAATATGCTGAAACTGGATTAGAATATACAAAAATCTTAAAAAAAATTATTGAACAAAATAATTTAACTGATTTTGATGATGCAGAACTTTTACCTAGCAGCAAAAAAATGAAAAAAATAATTTAATTTTCAATAGAAAATTGTATTCCTAACCATCTCCATCCAGCCTCATCATTTAAAGAACAGTTGATCCTACCTCTTCTAAATTTAAATTTATCAATAAAATTTAATTTTAATAGATTTTCTTCAAATGTAATTTTAGTTTTTTTCCACCCTGGTCCTTCATCTGAAAAACAATTGATATTTCTTATATTTTTTTGATCTTTAAAAAATTCTATAGATACATCAGGAGGATTATCTTCTTTTTTTATATATTTATCATCTGGGTTAATCTTATTATATTGCAATGGCAGGAGTTTAATCAAAAACTTAAATCTATCTAAATCACCATATTTCTCGTTAATTGGAAATCTTGGAAGCTCGAATTTATCTTTATTAAAATCTATGACACCTGAATGTTGACCGAATGCAAATTTAAAATTTTTGCTAATATAATTTCTTTGTTCTTTACTATATTCTCCAAATGGATAAGAAAAATAAACTGGATTATATCCTAAATTTTCTTTAAATATTCTTATTGATTTATCGATGTCGTTTTTAAAATCATTAAACTTATAATTAATTAAATACTCATGTGAATGAGAATGATTTCCAATATATCCAAATTCTGAGTTTTCGATTTCCTTAATTTCTTCCCAAGTCATATATCCATTTTTGCCAACTGGTTCAGTTGAAACAAATAAAATGAATGGAATTTTATTCTTTTTTAAAAAGGGCCAAGCATTATTATAAAATGATGAAAAAGCATCATCAATAGTAATTAAGATTTTTTTTTTGTCCTTATTTTTAGAAAAATTTAAATTAAAATTTTCTATATCATCAATTTCTAAGTTTTCAGATTTTATTAAATTTATTTGCTTCTCAAAAATATCCATTTGTATATTTGTAGAGGGATATTTACTTTCGTTAAATCTGTGATACATTAAAGAAACTATACCTTTATCTTCAATATAATATTTACTAACATCATCATCTGAAATAGAATTAAATGAAAAAATAAATATAATGAAAAATTTAATAATAGATGCTGGAAAAGATAAAATATTTTTTAATATCATCTCAAATAATAAATCATATACCAGTGAATACATTAACAATAGAAAAAATTTTGATAAAATTGTAATTTTATTATTTGAATTTCTGAACTCAAAAAGTATAAAAATTGATGAAATCACCAATATTTTTGTTAATCAGGGAGTTGGAAAATTCTCTGGTATCAGGGCATCTTTGGCTATAGCTAAAGGACTTAGATTTGCAAATAAGGTTGATATTTATGGCTATAATTCAGATCAAATAAAAGATCATGGATATGATAAAATTATTGATTTATTTAATAATGGCCAATTAAAAAAAAATTTGATTAAACCATATTATTCGAGTTAAAATACAAAAAATGTCATCAACAATTGAAGATAAATGTATTGCAAAGGGTGTTAAATTAACTGAGCAAAGAAAAATAATTGCAAAGGTTATATCAGAGTCTAAAGAGCTTTATGGAGAGTCAGATCATCCAGACGTTGATGAACTTTATAAGAGAGTGTCAAAGATAGACTCTAAAATAAGTATTGCCACAGTATATAGAACAGTCAAGTTATTAGAAGAATCAGGAATATTAACCAAGCATGATTTTAAAGGTGGCAAGGCAAGATATGAGCAAATAAATGAGAGTCATCATGATCATTTAATTGATATTAAAACTGGTGAAATTATAGAATTTGTTGATGAAGAAATTGAAATATTGCAGAAAAAAGTTGCAGATAAATATGGATATAGTTTAGTTGACCATAAGTTAGAATTGTATGGTGTAAAAAAAAAACCTTAATTAATGGAAAAAAGAATATTTATTAAAACTTTTGGATGTCAAATGAATGAGTATGACTCAAATAGAATTTACGACACAGTCAAAAAAATTGGTTATTTAAAAACTGATAATAAAGAAAATGTAGATTGTTATATTATTAACACATGCCATATAAGAGATAAAGCAAAGGAAAAAGTCTACCACGAAGTGGGTAGAATTAGAGAAATTTATAAATCAAGAAATAAACCAATTACAATTATTACTGGTTGTGTTGCTCAAGCTGAAAATGAAGAAATGTTAAAGAGAGAGCCTTACATAGACATAGTTGTAGGACCTCAATCTTATCATAAAATAAACAGCTTAATTAAAAATTTTGAAATTGGAAAAAAAATAGAAGAAACAGAATTTGATGTAGTTAATAAATTTAATTATTTAGATAGAACAGAAAATGATAACTCAAATGTGTCTGCATATCTTACGATCCAGGAAGGATGTGATAAGTTTTGTAACTTTTGCGTAGTTCCTTTTACTAGAGGCCCAGAGTACTCAAGGCCATTTGATAAAGTTATGTTAGAAGCTGAGAAATTAGTTAAAAACGGAGCAAAAGAGATCATTCTTCTTGGCCAAAATGTCAATGCTTATTCTTATAAAGATCAAAATAAGGAGTACAGACTTTCTAATTTAATTAATAATTTAGAAAAATTTTCAGAGATTGATAGAATAAGATATACCACATCTCATCCAAGAGATATGACGGATGATTTGATTGATTGTTATTCAACCAGCAGGAAGTTAATGCCATTTGTTCATCTGCCAATTCAAAGTGGCTCAAATAAAATGTTAAAACTTATGAATAGAAAGCATACAGTTGAAACTTATATTAAAATTTATGAAAACCTTAAAAAAATAAATCCTGAAATAGAATTTTCTAGTGATTTTATTATTTCTTATCCTGGTGAAAATGAAAATGACTTTGTAGAAACTTTAGATTTTATTAAAAATTATAGATTTATAAACTCATTTTCATTTATTTTTAGCCCTAGACCAGGAACAAAGGCATCAAAACTGAAAGAAATAGAAAATGAAGTTTCAAAAGAAAGATTAATAAAAATTCAAGAACAATTATCTTTACATCAACTAACTATGAATAAATCTTTCATAAATAATTCTATTGATGTGCTTGTAGAAAATGAAATAATTGGTCAAAATAAATTATTTGGAAGAAATAAATATATGAATTCAGTTATATTTAATGGAAATAAAAAATATTTAGGCAAAACAGTAAAAGTTGAGATTGAAAAAGTAAACCGGAATACTCTATTTGGAATAACTAATGAAAAAAGAGAGTTTCTAAATTGAGTAATTTTGCTCAAAAAAAACTTAAATCTGATTTAAAGTATGTCTATGCTGATAATGATACGTTAAGCATAATTTTCCAAAGCAATGAGAATCTACTTGGAGTAGTTGGTGAATTTAACAATAATTTAAAGGAACTTGAAAAACTTACTAATACAAATATTTATTCTAGAGGCAATTCAATATTAGTCAAAAGTACCACGAAAAATAACGAAATTGTTAAGAATGCTATTAAATTTTTAAATGATAGATTTATAATTAATGGATCAATTGAAAAAAAAGATATAATTTCGTCAATTAATAATTTCATGATTAACGAAAAAATAAGTTCTGAAAAAAATTTGGAATATATAATTAAAACTCCAAAGAAATCAGTAATTCCAAGATCAGAGAAACAAAAAAATTATGTTAGAGCTTTAAAGGAAAAAGAAATTATTATTTCATCAGGACCAGCAGGAACTGGGAAAACATTTTTAGCAGTAGCTGTAGGGTTAACAATGTTACTAGAAAAAAAAATTGAGAGAATTATTTTATCTAGGCCTGCAGTTGAAGCAGGAGAGAGATTAGGTTTTTTGCCAGGCGATATGAGAGAAAAGGTAGATCCATATCTTAGACCATTATACGACTCACTATACGACCTTTTAGATTTTGAAAAAATTCAAAAAAAAATTGAGGTTGGAGATATAGAAATTGCACCATTAGCTTTTATGAGAGGTAGAACATTGAAAAATTCATTTGCAATTTTAGATGAGGCACAAAATGCAACAGATACTCAAATAAAAATGTTTTTAACACGAATAGGGGAAAATTCTAAAATTGTAATTAATGGTGATCCATCTCAAATTGATTTACCAAATAAATCATTATCAGGTTTAAGTCGCTCAAAGAAATTAATTGGTCATCTAGATGAAATTTCGGTTGTAGATTTTGATCATAAGGATGTTGTTAGACACCCTTTAGTTTCAAAAATTGTTAAGGCATATGCAGATCAAAATAATGATTAATGATAAAAACTAATGTAATTTTAGATAATAAAAAATGGCAAAAATATATAAAAAATCCCTCTATTTACATCAAAAATAAATTTAACAAACTTTCAAAAGTTAGAGCTTTTAATATTAACAAAGAATTCTCAATATTGTTAACTGATAATAAAAATATGAAATTTTTAAATAATAAATTTAGAAAAAAAAATATTCCAACAGATGTCCTTTCATTTCCAATTAAAAATTTATTTAATAACAAAAATTATATTGGTGATATAGCAATTAGTTATGACATAATTAATCAAAGATCAAAAAAATCAAATTTTTATATTGAATTTGATAAAATTTGGATACATGGTTACCTACATTTAATGGGATATGATCATAAAAATATAAGAGATTTTAATAGAATGAATAAAAAAGAAAATTTAATTTTAAATTATTTAAATAAAAAAGTATAAATTGATATTACAAAATAGATTATTAATATTTTTTCTCCCAATTATTCTTGGTTTTATTTCCTCATTCAGTCTGCCGCCTTATAATTATTTCTTTATTAATTTTATTACTTTTCCGTTATTTTTTATTTTTTTTATTTCTCACTACAAAAAAGGTAAAATTGTATCTTTTTGTATTGGTTGGATATTTGGTTTTGGTTACTTTATTTCCAGTTTATATTGGTTAACTCATTCTTTGACTTTTGAGGAAATTTATAAACCTTTGATACCATTTGCTCTAATTTTAATTCCATTATTTCTAGGTATTTTTTATGGATTAGCAACGTTAATCTCTTCAATGTTCAATTTAAATAATAAGATTTCCTCTATTTTTATTTTTTCAATAATTTTTGGATCAGTTGAATATATTAGAGGCTTTGTTTTGAGCGGCTTCCCTTGGAATCTAATTGTATTTTCTTTAACTGAATATTTACCTATGATTCAAATTTTATCAATAATAGGAACCTACTCACTAAATTTATTGGTAATAAATATTTTTTTAATACCTTCTGTAATTTTTTTTAAATATAGAAAAAAAGAAAAATTAATTTTTATTTTTTCAACTTTATTATTATTAATTTTAAATTATTTTTATGGTTCATCAATGTTAAAAAAAGATCTTTCAGTTAAAAAGACAGATCTGAACTTTTTAGTCAAAATTGTCTCTCCTAAAATTGAAATCAATAAATTTTTTCAAAATTATGATTCTTATGAATTAATTGAAGAATTAATAAAACTTAGCAGTCCAAATAAATTTGAAAACTCTATTTTTATTTTTCCAGAAGGTACTTTTGCATCAGTTTATCTAGATGATTTGCATCAATATAAGCAATTATTTTCAAACAATTTTTCAGAAAACCATAAGATAATTTTAGGTATTAATAGAGCAGAAAACAATAAGGTTTATAATTCTATGGCTGTTATTGATAAAGACACAAATATATCACAAATATACGATAAAAATAAACTTGTTCCTTTTGGAGAGTTTCTCCCTTTAGAAAGTTTATTAAACAAATTTGGTTTAAAAAAAATAACTCCAGGTTATGGTTCTTTTTCAAAAAGTTTTAAAAGGGAAATAATTGAAATTAATGGAATTAATTTCCTTCCATTAATCTGTTATGAAATAATTTATTCTGGTAAATTGAATTATTCAAAAACTGACTATGATTTAATACTAAATATTTCTGAAGACGGCTGGTTTGGAAATTCTATAGGACCATACCAACATTTTTCACATTTAATTTTTAGATCTATAGAAGAGGGAAAAAATTCTATTCGATCTACTAATAATGGAATATCTGCATTTATTAATTTCAAAGGGGAGATAATAAATAAAATTGAATCAACTGACAGGGGAGTAATTGAAATTAGAAGTTTAAAATTTATAAAAAAAACCTTTTTTAGTTCGCACGGTAACAAGATCTTCTTTTATTTCTTGTTAATTTATACTAGTTTAATTTTTTTTTTAAAAAAGAAAGGGAGTTAAGATGAAAAAAAATTATTTATTTACTAGCGAGTCAGTTTCAGAAGGACATCCAGATAAAGTTTGCGATAGAATATCAGACATGGTTGTGGATACTTATTTAGGTGCAGAACCTCAATCAAGGGTAGCATGCGAAACTTTAACAACAACTAATAAGGTGGTTTTAGCAGGAGAAGTTAGAGGACCTGAAATTAAAAAAGACGATTTAATTCAAAAAGTTAGAGAATGTATTAAAGATATTGGTTATGATCAAGATGGCTTTAGTTGGAGAGACACTACTAAGATAGAAACACATTTACACTCTCAGTCAGCAGATATAGCTATGGGTGTAGACTCATCTGGAAATAAAGATGAAGGTGCTGGAGACCAGGGAATTATGTTTGGATATGCGTGTAATGAAACTGATGTTTTAATGCCAGCTCCAATTCATTACTCACATAGAATTTTAAGATTAATGGCTGAAGATAGAAAATCTGGAAAGCTTAAAGGAATAGAACCGGACTCAAAAAGTCAAATTACAATTGAGTACAAAGATGGCTTACCCAATGCTGTAAAATCAGTAGTAATCTCTACGCAACATTCTAAAGATGTTAATTTAACAAAAGTTAAAGAGCTTTGCATTCCGTATATTGAGAGATCTATTCCAAAAAGTTTATTAGGAAATCTTGACGAAAAAGAGATTTATATAAATCCTACAGGTAATTTTGTAATTGGTGGACCAGATGGAGATAGTGGACTAACAGGAAGAAAAATAATTGTTGATACTTATGGGGGAGCTGCACCTCACGGAGGAGGAGCGTTTTCTGGAAAAGATCCAACAAAAGTAGACAGATCCGCTGCATATGCATCAAGATATTTAGCAAAAAATGTTGTTGCCTCTAAAGTTGCTGACAAATGTTTAATTCAACTTGCATACGCTATTGGAGTATCAAAACCTTTATCAATCTATGTCGATCTTTTCGATAATGACGAAGAAAAAAATAGACATGTAGAAAAATTGATAAGTGAAAATTTTGACTTAAGTCCTAGAGGTATAAGAGAAATGCTAGGATTAAATAAACCCATTTACGAGCAAACCGCTGCCTATGGACACTTTGGTAGAGAACCTGGCTCTAATGGCTCATTTTCTTGGGAAAAAACTGATAAAGCTAATGTTTTTAGCAAGTAATTAATATTGAAAATCAGATAAAAATACCTATATTCAATTTACATTGTTGAAATTTCAAAATGGGCCTCGGCCCATTTTTTTTTGGAGGAAACAAAAATGCTAAATAGAAGAGCTGACAAATTAGAATTACTGAGGATAGCTGAAGCTGTTGCCTTAGAAAAATCGATAGATAAAGAATTAATTATCGACTCTATGGAAAATGGTATTGCAAAAGCAGCAAAATCAAAATTTGGATCTGAAAATGAAATTAAAGTCTTAATCGATAGAGAGAATGGAGAAATTGGAATTTACAGGAAACTAATAATTGTTGAAAAACCTGAAAATTCAAATATCGAAATTAGTTTAGACCAGGCAACAAAAATGAATAGCAGTAATAGTGACAAAAAAATTGGAGACGAAGTTTTACAACCACTACCATCATTTGATTTTGGGAGAATTGCAGCTCAAACAGCAAAACAGGTAATAAATTTTAATGTAAGAGAAGCAGAACGAGAAAGACAATTCAATGATTTCATTGACAAAAAAGATTCAATTTTGAGTGGGATTGTTAAAAGATTAGAATTTGGAAATATAATTGTAGATCTTGGAAGAACAGAGGCAATAATTCAAAAAAATGAAATGATACCAAGAGAAAATATAAAAGCTGGAGATAGAGTAAAAGCATACTGTTTGGATGTGAGAAGAGAACCAAGAGGTCAGCAAATATTTTTATCACGTGCTCACCCTAAATTTATGGAAAAATTATTTATTCAAGAAGTGCCAGAGATATATGATGGATTAATTGAGATTAAGTCTTCTGCTAGAGATCCAGGAAGTAGAGCAAAAATATGTGTTAAGGCAATAGATACTTCTTTAGATCCTGTTGGAGCATGTGTAGGAATGAGAG
Organism: uncultured Pelagibacteraceae bacterium; assembly: GCA_902597895.1. Taxonomy (GTDB): domain Bacteria; phylum Pseudomonadota; class Alphaproteobacteria; order Pelagibacterales; family Pelagibacteraceae; genus Pelagibacter. The sequence continues at coordinate 150,246 of CACJZM010000001.1, read as the reverse complement.
GAAGTAGAGTACAAGCGGTAGTAAATGAACTTCAGGGTGAAAAAATTGATATAGTTAATTGGTCAGAAGACCCAGCGGTTTTTGTTTCAAATGCACTTTCTCCAGCTATTGTTCAAAGAGTGAACGTCGACGACGAATTTAAAAAATTAGATGTGATATTAACAGAGGAAAATTTAAGTAAAGCGATAGGTAGAAGAGGTCAAAATGTAAGGCTGGCAACAAAACTTTTGAATTATGAAATAAATATTCTTACCGATCAAGAGGACTCTGAAAGAAGACAAATTGAATTTAAGGAAAAAACTGACAACTTTGTAAAAAATCTGGAATTAGATGAGACACTTGGTCAATTGTTGGTTGCCGAAGGATTCTCATCGATTGATGATATTAAAGATAGTCAGCCGGAGGCTTTGACAAAAATTGAAGGCATTGAGGACGATACAGCTAAAGAGTTAATACAAAGAGCCCAAGAGTTTTATCAAAAAGATCAAGAAGAAATTACAAAAAAAATAAGAGATTTAGGTCTTGAAAATGATTTAATAAATCATTCAGGATTAACACCTGGTATGCTTGTGACTTTAGGTGAACAAAAAATATTAACCCTAACAGATTTTGCCGACCTTTCTTCTGACGAATTAACAGGTACATATGATATAGTTAAAGGTGAAAGAATAAAGATCAAAGGTTATTTAGAAGATTTTGCTTTATCAAAAAAAGAGTCAGATGATTTAATAATGACTGCTAGAGAAAAAGCATATAAAGATTGAGAGATGATAAATGGAAAAAAAAAAATTAAAACTATCTATTTCTGGAAGTTCCAAAAAAACTATAAACAATATTGAACTTGCAAAATCACACGGTAAAAATTCAGTAATAATAGAAAAAAAACCAAAGTTTGGTAACAAAACATCATTTCAGAAAAATCAAACACAAACTAAAAATTTTAAACCTAAGCAAAATTTTAAGTTTAAACAAGACAACTTTATTTCACCCCCTAAATCAAATGATTTTGAAAAAAGGAAATTAGCAGAACAAAGAGCTACAAAAAGGTTAAAAGGTGAACCAGTACAAAAAGGAAAAATAGGATCTAAAAGAAGAGAATTAAAATTGACAGTATCAAGAGCTTTAAGTGATGAAGACATAGAACTTAAAGGTAGAAGCCTTGCCTCTTATAAAAGAGCTAAACAAAAAGAGAATAAAGAACACAAAAAAGATGAATTAAAAGATAATTTAAAACCAATTAAAAGAGACGTTAATATTCCTGAAGTAATTACTATAAGAGAGTTAGCAAACAGAATGGCAGAGCAATCAAGTTCTTTAATAAAAAAATTGCTCGGTATGGGAGTTACAGCAACAATAAATCATAATATTAATGCAGATATTGCAGAATATTTAGTTCAGGAATTTGGACACAATCCAATAAAAGAGCAAAAAGCAGAAGAAATAATAAAAAAAATTAAAGATGTTAAATCTGAAAACCTTAAGAGTCGTCCACCGATTATAACTGTAATGGGTCATGTTGATCATGGAAAAACTTCAGTTTTAGACTCACTAAGAAAAACAAATGTAGTTTCAGGTGAATTTGGAGGGATTACCCAACATTTAGGAGCTTACCAAATAGAATATAAGACTAATAAAATTACTTTTATAGATACGCCTGGACATGCAGCTTTCACCGAGATGAGAGCCAGAGGTTCAAAATTAACTGATATAGTTATATTAGTTGTAGCTGCCGACGACGGTGTTAAACCACAAACTATAGAGTCTATAAAACATGCAAAAGCTGCAAAAGTTCCAATAGTTGTTGCAATTAATAAATGTGATCTTCCAGATTCAGATCCACAAAAAATAAAAAATCAACTTTTAGAGCATGAATTAATTGCTGAGGAGCTTTCGGGAGATACGCTAATGGTTGAAATTTCAACCAAAGAAAATAGAAATATTGATAAATTAATAGAGTCAGTTTTACTTCAAGCTGAGCTTTTAGATTTGAAATCAGACTTTGACTTGAAAGCAAATGGTATAGTTTTAGAGTCAAAAATAGATATTGGTAGAGGACCAATAGTAAATATTATAGTTACATCAGGTACTTTAAAAAAAGGAGATTATTTTGTCAGTGGATTAAAATGGGGTAAGGTTAGAGCTCTCATAAATGATAATGGTACAAATGTTGATACAGCAAATCCCTCAACTCCAGTAGAAGTTTTAGGTATTAATGGTGCAGCAAAAGCAGGAGATGATTTCCTCGTATTAGAAAATGAAAAAGAGGCCAAATCTTTGTGTGAAGCTAGAGTAATTGAAACTCAAAAAGGTAAAAATCCTTTAACATTTGTTACACAAGATTCAGCTTTTCAAGATAAAATTTCAGAAGAACTTAATATTATAATTAAGTCAGATGTTCATGGATCCTCTGAAGCAATTAAAAATGCAATATCTCAAATAAAGCATGAAGAAGTAAAGCCTAAAATTATATTATCTGATATAGGGATGATTACAGAAACAGATGTAAGTCTTGCCAAAGCATCTAATGCCATGCTTCTAGCTTTTAATGTTAAACCAAACAAAGAAGCAAAAAAATTAGCTGAGAAAGAAAAAATAAATATTAATTCATTTAATATAATTTATGAACTACTAGATTTTACTAAGAAAAAAATGTCTGGTTTACTTACACCAGATGTTCAAGAAAAAATTATCGGATCAGCTGAAGTATTAGAAATATTTAAAGTTTCCAAAGTTGGAAAGGTTGCTGGATCAAAAGTAATTGAAGGTGAGATATCCCAAGAAAGCGATGCTCGAATAATAAGAGATGGAGCGATTATATTTACAGGAAAAATTGGTTCACTTTTTAGAGAAAAAAACCAGACCAAACAAGTAACTGAGGGTTTAGAATGTGGGATTACAGTAAAAAATTTCACTGAGTTTCAAAAAAAAGATATAATTGAAGTATACAATTCTACAGTAATAGAAAGACAAATTTAAACATGAGCAAACTAGGAAAAACTGTAACTCAAAGACAATTAAGAGTTGGTGAAATGGTTAAACAAGCTTTAGGAATGATTTTTTTAAGGGGGGAAGCAAAATTACCAAACTTGGAGACAAAAGAGATAACAGTAACAGAAGTTAGAATGAGCCAAGATCTCAAGGTTGCAAAAGCCTTTGTATTACCACTTGGAGGAAAAAATTCGCATGAAATTGTAGAAAAACTAAAAGAATTTTCATTTGTAATAAGAAAAGCCTTGTCAAAAAAAATAACTATGAAATACCTACCAAAAATTTTATTTGTTAAAGATGAGTCCTTTGATTATGCAGAAAAAATTGAAAACTTAATAAAACAAACTAATAAACAAGGAATGTAATGAAAAAGAAAAGTAAAGAGCTAGCCATTCATGATAAAGATACTGGTTCATCAGAAGTTCAAATAGCCCAACTAACTGATAAAATAGAAAATTTATCAAAACATATTAAACAATATAAAAAAGATAAACATTCTTCAGTGGGACTGTTAAGAGCAGTTAATAGAAGAAAAAAATTACTAGATTATTTGAAAAAAAATAAACTAGATTCATATAAAAATGTTTTATCGAAACTAAATTTAAGGAAGTAGATGTTCAAAATAGTAAAAAAAGAAATAGAAATAGCAGGAAAAAAAATAAGTTTAGAAACAGGCAAAATCGCAAGACAAGCCGATGGAGCAATAATAGCAACGTGCGGAGAAACAGTTGTTTTAGCAACTGTTGTTGGAGCAAAAAAAATAAATCCAGATATGGATTATTTTCCGTTATCAGTTAATTACCAAGAAAAGTATTATGCAGCTGGAAAAATACCTGGTGGATATTTTAAAAGAGAAGCTAGACCAACTGAAAGTGAAACATTAATTTCAAGATTAATAGATAGACCTATAAGACCATTATTTCCAGATGAGTTTAAAAATGAAGTACAATTATTACCAACAGTAATATCTTATGATAAAGAAAATGAGGCTGATATATTATCAATTATTGCTTCATCTGCAGCTTTAGCAATATCAGGTATGCCATTTATGGGACCTATCGGAGCTTCTAGGGTTGGTTTTATAGACGGAAATTATGTTCTTAATCCATCAAAAAAAGAATTGGAAAATTCAAAATTGGATCTTGTTGTTGCAGGAACAAAAGATGCAGTATTAATGGTTGAATCTGAAACAAGCGGATTAACTGAAGAGGAAATGTTAAATGCAGTTAAATTTGGTCATGAAAATTTTATACCAGTAATTAAAATGATAGAGGAACTTGCTGCAGAATGTAAAAAACCTGACTGGATTGTAGAAAAAAAAGATTTATCAGAAGTTAAGAAAAAACTTGAAGATGAATATACCGGTGAATTAAAAAAAGCTTTTTCTATAAGAGATAAACAAGAAAGATCAAATCTAATTTCTGAAATAACGGAAAAAGCGAAAAAATTGTTTGAAGAAAATGAAAATTTTACAGACTTAGATGTGAACTCTGAGCTCAAAAATTTAGAAAAAAGAATAGTTAGAACAGATATATTAAAGAACAAAAAAAGAATAGATGGAAGAGGTCTTTCAGATGTAAGACCAATCATGTGTGAAGTAGGAATTTTACCAAGAACTCATGGATCGGCACTTTTTACAAGAGGCGAAACTCAAGCAATTGTAACAACTACACTTGGAACTTCTGATGACGAACAAAGAATTGAAAGTTTAGAGGGTCTTCAAAGAGAAAGATTCATGTTGCACTATAATTTTCCTCCTTTTTCAGTTGGCGAAACTGGAAGAATTGGAACAGGAAGAAGAGAAATAGGACATGGTAAACTTGCTTGGAGAGCTATCAACTCATCTTTACCTCCAAAAGAAGGTTTCCCATATACATTTAGAATTGTATCAGAAATAACTGAGTCAAATGGTTCATCATCTATGGCTACAGTTTGTGGAACTTCTCTTGCGTTAATGGATGCTGGTGTACCAATAAAAGAACCAGTTGCAGGTATTGCCATGGGATTAATTAAAGAGGGAGATGATTTTAGTGTGTTGTCAGATATCCTTGGAGATGAGGATCATCTTGGAGATATGGATTTTAAAGTTGCAGGAACTAAAAATGGCATTACTTCACTCCAAATGGACATTAAGATTACAGGAATTACATTTGAAATAATGGAACAGGCTCTTAAGCAAGCTAAAGAAGGAAGAATTCATATATTAGGTGAAATGAATAAATCTCTTTCCAAGTCAAGAGATGGAGTAGGCAAGCATACTCCAAAAATGGAAAAAATAACTGTAGATAAAAAAGATATAGCCACTGTAATTGGAAAAGGTGGAGCAACAATAAGAGAAATAGTAGAAAAATCAGGCGCTAAAGTTGATGTAAATGATGAGGGTGTGGTCACAGTAGCAGCACCAGACGAAGAGTCTAGAAATATTGCTTTACAATTTATAAAAGATTTAACTGCTAAGGCTGAATTAAATAAAATTTATAATGGTAAAGTTATGAAAATTATGGAATTTGGCGCATTTGTTAATTTTCTTGGAAAACAGGATGGACTTGTGCATATTTCAGAACTTGCAGAAAAAAGAGTTGCAAAAGTAACAGATGTTGTAAAAGAAGGTGATGAAGTAAAAGTGAAAGTTATTGGTTTTGATAGAGGAAAAGTTAAACTTTCTATAAAACAGGCTGCTATTTAAATAGATGCAAAATCAAGAAATTATAAAAATTATTGAAAATCTCAAAGGTAGAAGAAATTATGAGGAAAAAAAAGCCTTAAAACTTGGTTTCAATTCACTTTATGCTTACTTTGAGGATAAAATTTTAAAACAGACAACGGCTATTGAAGTGGAAAAAAAACAATTAGAAACTGAGCAAAAGCCAAAAACTAAAAAGAAAAAAAGTTGTAGCTGTTGCTAAATTTTATTATCTTGTAAATAAATTATAAGCTAATTTTTGCAATCATACCAGATTCATAATGTCCAGGGACATTACAAGCCGCTTCAATTTTTGTATCTGTATTAAACTTCCAAATTAATTTTCCACTCTGTCCTGGTTCAAGCAAAACACTGTTTGAATGAGAATGTGCCATAGAATGATCTTTTTTTGCCATTTCTTTCATTTTTTCTTTATCAATTTTGTTACCTAATAAAATTCCATGTTCCATCATTTTAATCATTTCTGGCTGGTGTTTAATGTGCATATCTTTTGTTGCAATGTTAAATTCATGAACTAGATCACCAAAATTTTTTACAATAAATTTTATTGTTTCATTTTTTTTTATCTTTATTTCTGTTGGAATATAATAATTATCATACATTTTTATTTCGATAATTCTATCAACTTCGTTCAGTTTACCCTCTTCACCTATCATTTTCATTGATCCCGCATACAAAATATTAGGAAATAAAATTAAAAATAAAATAAATGTTTTCATAAGTATTTAACTAGTTGGAATAAATAATAAACATAACCCATTATTACAATATCTTTTTCCTCCATTTGGTCCATCATTAAAGACATGGCCATGGTGTGCTCCACAATTTGCACAATGATATTCAGTTCTTTTCATTCCAAATGAGTAATCTATTTTTGTTTTGAATACGCCTGGTATTGCTTCAGTAAAAGATGGCCAACCTGTTCCACTATCAAATTTAGCTGTGGATTCAAATAATTTTACCCCACAATTGGCACAATGATAAGTTCCCTCTCTTTTCTCTTTATTTAAAACACTCGATCCAGCTCTTTCAGTAGCTTCATCAAACATAATTTTCTTTTGTTCATCAGTTAAATCTGGATTAATAATGTTGTATTCAACCTCATTTTTTTCTAGTTTTGTATTATATCCTATTAGATTATTTGCTCTAGCCAAGCTAAATGGATAAACCAAGAAACCCATAATACACGAACCCAAAGTCTTTAAAAAATTACGTCGCATGTCTGTAAATTATAATAATTTTTTGAGTTTTAAACTTGCAAATAATCGCAGTTATTTTTTTTTTCTCTCTCTTTTTATCTTTCTTTTTTGTTTAAAAGAAAGTTTTGGTTTTTTCATTAAACTCGAGTCTTTGAAAGATTTCCCACTATATCTCTTAGACATTTATGTAATATTTTTTGGATCTGGCATACCAACTTTATTGTAACCTGCATCAACATAATGAATTTCACCAGTGACACCACTACTTAGATCACTTAATAAATATAAGGCAGAATTTCCTACATCATGAATATCAACATTTCTTTTTAAAAAAGAATGGTCCTCATTCCATTTGTAAAGAAATTTAGCATCTCCTATTGCTGAAGCAGCTAAAGTTTTAATAGGACCTGCACTTATAGCATTAACCCTAATTTTTTTTATACCTAAGTCTCTAGCAAGATATTTCACACTTGCTTCTAACGCTGATTTACAAACGCCCATTACATTATAGTTAGGTATTGCTTTAGTTGACTCGTAGGTTAAAGTTAGCATACTTCCACCATCTTTCATAATACTTGATGCTTCCTTTGCAACTTCTGTAAATGAGAAACAAGAAATTAACATACTTCTTAAAAAGTTTTCTCTAGTTGTATTTAAATATTCACCTGATAATTCAGATTTATCGGAAAAAGCAACAGCATGCACTACAAAATCAATTTCTCCCCATTGTGATTTTATATCTTTAAATAATTTTATAACTTCCTCTTTTTTTTCAACATCACAACTAAAAGTCAGTTTTGAATTTAATTTTTCGGCTAATGGAATAACTCTTTTTTTAAGTGCATCTCCTAAGTAAGTAAATGCGAGTTCTGCACCTGCTTCAGCAAGCTTTTGTGATATACCCCAAGCAATAGATCTTTCATTAGCAACGCCCATTATAAGTCCTTTTTTGCCTTTCATTATTTCCATACTATATTTTCTCAAATACTAGAGTTGCGTTTGTACCACCAAATCCAAAACTATTTGACATAACTGAAGTTAACTCAACATTTTTTTCCACTTTAGTCACTATTGGGTATTTTTTTGCTTCATCATCCATATCTGTAATATTGACAGATGCAGATATAAAATTATTTTTCATCATTATTAAACTATAAACTGCCTCATGCACCGATGTTGCGCCTAGAGAATGTCCTGCTAACGATTTTGTTGAACTTATTTTAGGTTTATAATCAGTAAATACTTTTCCAACTGCGTTAAGCTCTGTAATATCTCCTACTGGTGTTGATGTTCCGTGAGTATTTATGTAGTCAATTTTATTTTTAGCATTACTTAATGCCATTTTCATACATCTTTCAGCACCTTCTCCAGATGGAGCAACCATATCATATCCGTCTGAAGTAGCTCCATATCCAGTTAACTCAGCATAAATTTTTGCTCCTCTGGCTTTTGCATGTTCATATTCTTCTAAAACTAGTACGCCTCCACCACCAGATATTACAAATCCGTCTCTAGTTTTATCATAAGGTCTAGAAGCTTTTTCTGGAGTATCATTATATTTTGATGACAATGCAGTCATCGCATCAAACATTGCTGTCATAGCAAAATGAACTTCGTCACTTCCACCAGCAAATATTATTTTTTGTTTACCTAATTGAATTAATTCCATTCCATTTCCAATACAATGTCCACTAGTTGCACATGCTGAAGAAATTGTATAATTTACTCCTTTAATTTTAAATGGCACCGCAAGTGTAGCTGATGCAGTACTAGACATAGTTCTTGGAACAACGAATGGTCCCATTCTTTTTGGATTTTTTTCTCTTGTTTTATCTGCAGCTAAAATAACATTCTCAATTGAAGGTCCTCCTGAACCCATAATCATACCAGATGAAATATTGCTTACATCTTTTTCTTCTAAACCAGCATCTTTCACTGCTTCCATCATTGAAATATAATTATAAGCAGATCCTGGCCCCATAAATCTAATAAATTTTCTATCTACATGATCCTCCAATTTTATGTTTGGTTTTCCATGTATGTTACTTTTTAAGTTATATTCTTTGTACTCTTCTGAAAAAGTAATTCCAGATTTTGAATTTAATAAAGACTGATATACTTCCTCTTGATTGTTCCCAAGACAAGATACGATTCCAATTCCAGTAATAACAACTCTTTTCATTATTTAAATAAACCTACTTTTAAGTTTTCAGCAGAATAAATTTTTTTACCATCTGCATGTAAAATTCCGTTCGCTAAACCTACAGTAGTTCCTTCTTTAATTAAAATTCTTTTCATATCAATTTCATAAGTTGCTTTTTTAACATTTTTAAGAACTTCTCCTGTAAATTTTACATTATTTACACCAAGAGCTCTTCCTCTACCGGGGTTACCCAGCCAACCTAAATAAAAACCAACTAATTGCCACATAGCATCTAACCCTAGACAACCCGGCATCACAGGATCCTCTTTAAAATGACAATTAAAAAACCAAAGTTCATCTTTAATATCTAGTTCTGCTTTAATAATTCCTTTTTTAAAAGCACCTTTATTTTCATTAATTTCAGTTATTCTGTCAAACATTAGCATTGGAGGCAATGGAAGTTTTGCATTTCCTGGACCAAAAAGCCCACCATTTCCACAATCAATCAGTTCATCATAATTGAATGAATTTTTTTTCATTATTAGTGTTGTATTTCTTACTTGATTTAATAACATTATAATATACAAAAAATTTGTTTTAATTAAAAAAATGACCCAAAAAACCTCAAATTATATAACTAAATTGAGAAATTCTAAGTTGAGACCTACAAAACAAAGGATAAAAATTTGTGAGGCTTTATTTGATAGGTCAGAAACATTTCATTTTACAATAAGAGACCTTTATAATTTACTTACAAATAATTTAGTGCACAAAATATCACTTGCAACAGTTTATAACACAGTTCATGCCTTTAAAAACTCAGGTTATTTAAAACAAATTAATATCGACTCAAATAATAATTATTTCGATACAAATACATCTCACCACCACCATTTTTTTGATGAAACTAATAATGAATTAATAGATTTAAAAAATGAAGATATCAAAAAAATAGAATTAAAAAAAATTATTCCAGGAAAAAAAATTAAATCTGTCGAAGTTCTAGTTAAAATAGAACCAGAATAATATTTATTAAATTTATATTATTTTAAATAAAAAATATCCAAATTAGCGCACTTGACTTACAGTTTAGAATGATTATAAATTAGGTAAATTATGAGCAGTGAGATAAATAGAGAAATTAGCAAGTGTCCTTTTCATGGCGATGGAATACCTCAAAAAAATCCAACTGGAAAAGGTCAAACCAATAAAGATTGGTGGCCTAATAGCTTAAATTTAAAAATTTTAAGTCAACATTCTTCTTTGGTCAATCCAATGGAAGAAAAATTTGATTATAAAAAAGAATTTAAGAAGCTTAACTTCAAAGCCTTAAAAAAAGATTTACATAAATTAATGACAGATTCCCAAGAATGGTGGCCTGCAGATTATGGTCATTACGGACCATTATTTGTTCGTCTTGCATGGCATGCAGCGGGAACTTATAGAACTGGTGATGGAAGAGGTGGAGCAGGAACTGGAAATCAAAGATTTGCACCTTTAAATAGTTGGCCAGATAATGTTAATTTAGATAAAGCAAGATTACTTCTGTGGCCTATAAAAAAGAAATATGGAAAAAGAATTTCTTGGGCTGACCTTTTTATTTTGGTTGGGAATGTAGCAATAGAATCAATGGGGTTAAAAACTTTTGGATTTGGTGGAGGTAGAGAAGATATTTGGGAACCTGAAGAAGATATTTATTGGGGTTCCGAAAAAGAATGGTTAGCAAATAATAGATATGACAAAAATAGAGAATTAGAAAACCCTTTAGGCGCAGTTCAAATGGGATTAATTTATGTTAACCCTCAAGGACCAGATGGAAATCCAGATCCAATTAAAGCAGCTAGAGATATTAGAGAAACTTTTGGTAGAATGGCAATGAATGATTATGAAATAGTTGCATTAGTTGCAGGAGGTCATACATTTGGAAAATCTCATGGTGCAGCTCCAGAGTCACACAAAGGACCAGAACCAGAGGGGTCAAAAATACAAGATCAAGCAACAGGTTGGAATAGTAACTATAAATCAGGATTAGGGGCTGACACAATAAGTAGTGGAATAGAGGGTGCTTGGACTTCAAATCCAATTAAATGGGATATGGGTTATTTTGATAATTTATTTGGTTACGATTGGGGACTTTCAAAAAGTCCTGCAGGTGCTTACCAATGGAAACCAAAGAAAAATGGTCATGCAATTTCAATGACACCAGATGCACATATTAAAGGAAGACAAAATTTACCAATGATGCAAACTACTGACTTATCTTTAAAAATGGATCCAAAATTTTCAGTAATTTCAAAACATTTTCATAATAATCCAGATGAATTTGCAGACGCTTTTGCAAGAGCATGGTTTAAATTAACTCATAGGGATATGGGACCAAGAGTGAATTATTTAGGCAGCGAAGTACCTAAAGAAGATTTAATCTGGCAGGATCCAATTCCAAAAAATAAATATAAACTTAAAAATCAAGAAATTGAGGTTTTAAAAAAGAAAATAGCTAAAGCTGGCTTGAATATTTCTGATTTAGTTTCTACTGCATGGGCTTCAGCATCAACATACAGAGGATCGGACAAAAGAGGTGGGGCTAACGGATCAAGAATAAGACTCGCTCCCCAAAAGGATTGGAAAGTAAATAATCCAAAATTAGTTTCAAAAGTAATTAACAAATATAACAAAATACAAAAACATTTTAATTCGAAATCAAAATTTGTATCAATAGCAGATCTAATTGTGCTTGGTGGAAATTTAGGAATTGAAATGGCAGCAAAAAAGGCTGGGAAAAAAGTAAAAGTACCATTCAAACCAGGAAGAGGTGATGCAACTCAAGATCAAACAGACATTTTTTCTTTTGGATTATTGGAGCCTGTTGCCGACGGTTTTAGAAATTATGCAAAGGGAGACAACTCTACAATCGCTGAAGAATTATTAATTGATAAAGCGCAACTTTTAAATTTATCTGCACCAGAAATGACAGTCCTGGTAGGGGGGATGAGAGTTTTGGGTACAAATTTTGACAATTCTAAACATGGAGTTTTAACAAAAAATGTTGGAAAGCTTTCAAACGATTTTTTCATAAATTTATTAGATATGAACGTTAAGTGGAAGGAAACTTCTAAAAAAGAGGTTGCTTTCGAGGGAAGAGATAGAAAAACAAACAAAGTTAAATGGACCGGGACAAGGGCTGACCTTATATTTGGATCAAACTCACAACTTAGAGCGCTAGCTGAAGTTTATGCAACAGACGACTCTCATGATAAGTTTATAAATGACTTTGTTGTTGCTTGGACTAAAGTAATGAATTTAGATCGATTTAATTAATCTAATTTTTAAAACCCCAAACATTATCGTTTTCTAACCAGCCTACATACTCACCAGTTTCTATTTTACACCAATCATTTAAACATTTTTTTATAATTACAAGTCTACCCTTTTCAATTTTAATAACTGGCTCTGAGAATTTACTATTTTTTTTAAAAATTATTTTATCTTCTAAAACTATAAGTGAATTGACATTTCTAAGTTGTGTCCTATGTATCCACCCACTATTCTTTTTGTGATCAACTATCCTTCTAAAATTTTCTTTAGTGTCAATAACTTTTACAGGTAAAAATTTTTTAAAATAAATAAATTTAATTGGAAAATCAAATCCTGGACCATATCTGACGTTTACTCTGTCATTTTTTAAACTTAAAAATTTTGAATTTTCTAAAGCCATAGAATATGTTAAAAAATTTAATATAAGAAAAATTAAAGTTAAAATTTTCCACATACGCAATTTTTCTTTTTTGTAAAAGTGACTTTTCTAAATTCAAGATTTAGTAAATTTATAATTAAGATCAACTTATTTAAATCTTTTCCAATTTTAAGCATTTGTTTTAAACCTTCTATAGCTTGAATATTTGCTACAATTCCAGCTACTGGACCTAAAATTCCTTCAGCCTCACAATTTAGAATTTCATCAGAGGGATCAGATTGATAAAAGCATTTCAAACATGGAGTTTTTTTATTTTTAAAATTAAATGTAAATATATGACCATCGAATTTATTAATTGCACCAACAATCAAAATTTTTTTATGTTTAATAGAATATTTGTTTAACAAAAATTTTGTTTTAAAATTATCACTTCCATCAAAAATAATATCAAAATTTTTTATTATTAGATTAATATTTTTTTCACTTATTTTATTCTTATAAATTTTCAAATTAATTTTATTGTTAATTTTTTTTATTTTTTTTTTAACAACCTCAACTTTAAATTTTCCTAAATCAGATAAATCGTAAAAGTTTTGCCTATGTAAATTAGATAGACTCACTTTGTCATGATCAGCTATTCCCATATTGTTAACACCAGCTCTAGATAAATAATCAATAATTGGACAACCCAAACCTCCTGCACCAACAATTAGTACTTTAGATTTAATTATATTTTTCTGACCCTTAGGACCAATATCCTTTAATATAATTTGTCTTGAGTATCTTTCTATAATACTTTTGCTAAAAATATTATTCATTTACCTGTAGATCCAAAGCCACCTTCGCCTCTTATTGTATCAGGCAATTTATCAACTTCTTCAAACTCTGCTTTAATAATTGGAGTTAAAACCATTTGTGCAATTCTATCTTTATTATTTATTATAAATTCATTATTACCATGATTGAACAATATTACTTTTATTTCACCTCTATAATCACTATCAATTGTTCCAGGTGTGTTAAGTACAGAAATATTTGATTTAGCTGCAAGTCCAGATCTAGGTCTTATTTGAATTTCTAAATCCTCAGCTATTGCCACTGAAATTCCAGTGGGAACTAATACTGACTCTTTTGGGTTTAATGTTATTGATTTTTCAATAAATGCCATTAAATCTAGTCCTGAAGAACCTTGTGTTTTATACTTAGGCAATTCTACTTTTGGACTTAATCTTTTAATTAAAACCTTTGCCATTAATTAAAATCAGAAATTATTTTATTTACAATTTCATTAGCAATAGCGGATTTGCTCATTTTTGGTAAATTTTCTTCTATTTTATTTTTATAAAATATTGAAACTTTATTACTTTCTGAATTAAATCCTATTTCAGGGTTTGATACATCGTTTGATATAATCCAGTCACAGTTTTTTTCTGAAAGTTTTTCTATAGAATTTTTTTTTAAATTATTTGTTTCAGCTGCAAAACCAATCACCAATTTAGGTCTTAGAGAGTTATGATTTGAAATATGTTTTAAGATATCAACATTTTGCTCTAAATCTAAGTTTAAATTTTCTCTCTTTTTTATTTTTTGTTCATAAATATTTTTAACTTTATAATCTGCAACCGCAGCAGTGAAAATTGCTATATCTACTGGCAAACAATCTAAACATTTATTTAACATTTCTTCAGCTGTATTTACATTAATTAAATTAATACCACTTATTGGTTTTAAGTTGGTTGGTCCAGAAATCAAAGTTGTCTCAATGCCATTATTTTTTAATGAATTTGCTATTTCATAACCTTGCTTTCCACTTGATTTATTTGAAATAAATCTAACAGGATCTATTTTTTCTTGTGTAGGACCCGCTGTTACAAGTGCTTTCAATTTCTTATTCTTTCTTAAATTTTCAAAGTAATTTAAAATATTATTAATAATATCTTGTGGTTCTGTCATCTTTCCTTCACCATACTCTCCACATGCCATATCACCTATTTCTGGACCTATTAATCTATAACCATAGCTAACAAGCTTATTCACATTCTTTTTATTTGAATCATGCTCCCACATTCTTACATTCATAGCAGGAGCTAGAAAAACTTGTTTATTTGAAGCCAATACCAGCGTTGATGCAAGATCATCTGCTAACCCGTGACTTAGTTTAGAAATTGTGTTTGCAGTAATTGGAGCAATCAGTATTAAATCAGCCCATCTAGAAAGAGAAATATGATCCATTTCAGCTTCATTTTCGTGGTTAAATAAATCGGAGTAAACTTTATCTTGAGATAAAGAGGCGATTGAAAGATTTGTGACAAACTTTTTTGCATTTTTAGTCACCACAGTTTTCACACTTGCACCCATTTTTTTAAAAAGTCTTATTAACTCTAAGCTTTTATAAGCGGCAATACCACCACAAATAATTAATAAGATTTTTTTATTTTCTAATTTTTTCATTTGAGAATTAAAATACTATGAAAGCAAAAAATACAAGTAATAATAATCCAACAATACTTTGATTTCTGAATGATTTCAATTCTAACTCCTTTTCTTTTAGTGCCGAAAAAGAATTAGAATTATTTGGAATCTTACCGCTTGCAAGATAAGATAAAGCTTGATTTGCTTTATCCATTACCTTTGGAAACTCTGGTAATCTTTTTAATACCTCAGATGTCTCTTTAATTGTTTCTGAAATATTACTAATGGGATCTTTTGTATCTTTGAGCCATTTTTCTAGGACTGGCCTTGAAGTGCTCCAAATATTTGTATTAGGATTTAGTTTTCTTGCCACTCCTTCAACAACTACCATTGTTTTTTGTAATAATAATAATTGAGGCTGAGTTTGCATATTAAATTTTTCTGTAATATTAAAAAGTTGTTTTAAAAGTTTGCCACCTGAAATATCTTTAACAGATTGACCAAATATAGGTTCACCAATAGATCTAAGCGCTTGAGCCAATTCATCTATTTGTACGTTTTGAGGCACTAGACCAGCTAAAATATGAACTTCTGCAACTTTTTTATAATCTCTTTGAATAAAGCCAAATAAAATTTCCGCTAAAAATCTTCTATTTAATTTATCTAATCTCCCCATAATTCCAAAGTCAATTGGAACAATTTGACCATTTTCATTTATTAGTAGATTACCTTGATGCATATCAGCATGAAAAAAACCATCTCTAACAGCATGTCTAAGAAAATGTTGGATTATGTCATTTGCAATATTTTCAATATTTATATTTTTTTCTTGTAAGATATCTTTTTCTCGAATAGAGACTCCATCTATCCAATCTAATGTTAATACTTCTTCACTTGTATAGTTCCAATAAATTTTTGGCACTATAAAGCCAGCATCATTTTTAGTATTTTCATAATATTCGTTAGCTGCTGCAGCCTCAAAACGCAAATCCATCTCATGGTTTGTGATTTCTTTTAGTAAAAAAACTACTTCTATTAATTTTAATCTCTTAGTTTTTTTAATTGAACTTTCAATTAAATAGGCAAAAAGCATCAATGCATCTATTTCTTCATTAAATTTTTTTTTTATGTCAGGTCTTAAAATTTTTATTGCTACATCTTTTATTGTTCCACTATCACTTATTTGTGCTTTATGTACTTGAGCTATTGATGCTGCAGCAACTGGTTCACTAAAATTAATTATTGAGTTGAATGTATTTTGTCCCAAATTTTTTTTTACTATTTCTTTTGCTTCTGTAATTGAAAAAGGAGGTAACTTATCTTGAAGTTTTTCTAGATGTTTAGACAAGTCTTCACTTATGATATCTGGTCTTGTTGCAAGAAACTGTCCTAATTTTATAAATGTAGTACCCATTCCTTCAATTGATTTGCAAAGTTTTTCTTCATCACTTAGATTACGGGTTAGATCATTACTTTTTTTAAAAGATATAGATAATAAGTTTATAAATAATTTTACTAAGAGAGGAGGTTGATGAATTTTAGAAACAACTTTAAGAGCATCTGATAGAGCTACTTTTCTTACAATTTTTATCAGCGTAAAAATTTTTTTTATCATTAAATTTTCCAACCAGAATGTATTGCCACTATTCCACCACTTAAATTTCTATATGAACATTTCTGAAAATTCGATTTTTTCATCAATTCCAATAATTCTTCTTGATTAATAAAATTTTCTATGCTTTTAATCAAATATTCATAAGGCATATCATCACCAACAACTAATTTACCTAATTTTGGAATGATTTTTGAATATTCTTTATATAGCAGATTAAAGTTTTCATTTTCAATTTTTGAGAATTCAAGACAAATAAATTTCCCACCTGGTTTTAGAACCCTATAAGCTTCTTCCAAGCTTTTTTTTATATTTTTTGTATTACGTAAACCAAAACTTATAGTATAAAAATCATAACTGTTGCTTTTAATTTTTAAATTTTCTGCACCAGACAAACTCCATTTAATATTTTTAAATTCATTTAGCCTTTTTTTACAAGATTTAATCATATTTATATTTGGATCTACACACATAATATTAGCCTCTTCATTTGTAGATTTTATATAAAGTTTTGCTATATCACCGGTTCCACAAGCAACATCAATTAAGCTTTTATTTATAGATGGATTCAAAGATAAAATAAATTTTTTTTTCCAAACCCTATGTGCTCCAAGTGACATAAAGTCATTCATTGCGTCATATTTATTAAAGACCTTGTCAAATACACCTTGAACTAGGCCTTTTCTTTGTTGAAGATATTGTTTCATAGTTTAATTCTAATTTAATTCAATTAATATAATATCAAATGCCAGAATTGCCAGAAGTAGAAATAGTGAAACAGTCACTTAAAAGAGCAATTAATCATAAAAAAATAAGAAAAGTAATTGTGAAAAATAGAAATTTAAGATTTAAATTACCTGTTAATTTTGAGAAAACTTTGCAGGATAAAGTTATCTCGAATGTATCAAGATTATCCAAGTATATAATTATTGAGTTTAAATCTGGACTATTTTGTATTTTTCATCTTGGTATGTCAGGAACAGTACACATAATAAAAAAAAAAATTGATAAAATAACAAATTTAAGTTTTTATCAATATAAACAGGTTCCAACTAGACATAATCACATAAAATTTATATTTTCAAACTTTAAAATTATTTATAATGATCCTAGAAGATTTGGTTTTTTTAAACTATTTAAAAGTTTAGATGAGCTAAACATTTACTTTAAAAAAATTGGCCCAGAACCATTTAGTAAAAAATTTAACTTTTTTTACTTATACAACAAAATTAAAAATAAAAAAAAAAATATTAAAAATATTTTATTGGATCAAAATATTGTAGCAGGCCTAGGAAATATTTATGTAAATGAAATTTTATTTTATTGTAAGGTCGATCCTAAAAAAAAAGGATCAGAAATAAGTAAAAAAGAAATAAAAAAAATAATTAGATATTCTAATATTGTTCTTAAAATTGCTATAAAATCTGGAGGTTCATCAATACGAGATTTCAAAAATGCTAATGGAGATAACGGTTCTTTTCAAAAAAAATTTAAAATATACGGAAAAAAAGGGTACGCTTGTCCAAGAAATAATTGTAAAGGTAAAATTATTAAGTTTTTTCAAACAAACAGATCATCATATATGTGCCAAATTTGCCAAAAATAGATATTTAAAGTATTGACCGACTTTAAATCACAAGTTATATACCTTCCGCTATGGCTAATACAAAATCTGCAATTAAAACAATAAGAAGAATAACTAGACAAACAAAAGTCAATAAAAATAGAAAAGCAAGATTCAAAAACGCTTTAAAAAAAATGAACTCAATTATTGATAAAAAAAATAAGAAAGATGCTCTTACATATTTGCCGAAGCTTAATTCAGAATTAATGAAGATCGCCAAGACTGGCATTATAAAAAAAAAAAACGCGTCAAGAAATATTTCAAGAATTACAAAAAAAATTAATTCAATTTAAAATTTTAAATTTTAATCAACTTCAAGTAGTTTAATTCTTTTTAGGAATGAAATCCTTAATTGAATTTTTCTTTAAAAATTTAATAATGATAATTTATTTTATGATACTAAATGTAATTTTTTTTTTCTTTTAAATACTATATGTAGACAATTAATAAAAAATATAAAGTAAATTATTAGTTACTAATTTTAAATAAATTCAATTCATGGGTTAAAAATTTTTCACTCATAGATTTTACAATTATAGATTTTATTTTTTTTTAAAAATTTAAATAAATTTATTGCAATAAATTATTAAAGAGCTTAATTGAAAATTCCTCATGAATAATAATTTAAATCAAAATCTTAAACAAAAATCAATTGAATGGGTAAATATTCAAAATGATATGAAATTGAAATTTGGAAAAGATATTTATGACTCGTGGTTAAAAAAAATAGACTTTGTAGAGGAATTTAAAAATTATGTATTAATCTCAGTATCAACTAGATTTATAAGAGATTGGATAACATCTCGCTATTTGGACCAAATTTTACAAATAATAAATAATTATAATAAGCAAATTAATAGAATAGAAATTTCTATAAATGATAATTATAAGATCGAAAATCCTGGAAGTGAAAAAAAATCACAATTTACAGACAAAAAAAATATAACATTTATAGAAGACTCTTTTTTGAAATATAACAGAATAGATCCTAATAAAAATTTTAATAATTTTATTCTAGGATCTAGTAATAAATTGGCTTTTGAAGCTTCAAAAAAAATAACAGAAGATTTATCTCATTATAATCCTTTATATTTATATAGTGGTGTTGGAATGGGAAAAACGCATCTGCTTAATGCAATTGGACTAGAATTTAAGAATAATAAAAAAATAATGTTTATATCTGCAGAAAGATTTATGTACCATTTTATTAAATCAATTAAATCGAATGAGATGGTAAAATTTAAGGATTATTTTAGAAATACAGATGTATTATTAATTGATGATATTCAGTTTATGAATGGCAAAGAGGCTATGCAAGAAGAATTTTTTCATACGTTTAATGCATTAATAGATAAAGGATCTCAAATAGTTATAACTGCTGATAGAGCTCCTAATAAGTTATCTAGAATTCAAGAGAGGATAAAATCAAGATTTTCAGGAGGACTAGTAGTTGATATTCAAAATGCTGATTATGATTTGAGATTTAAAATAATAAAATCAAAAACTAATGAATTAATGCTTCTGAACGGGAACTCAATAAAAATGTCTGATGAAATTCTAAAATTTATTTGCACTGAAATTAGATCAAATATTAGAGAGGTGGTAGGCGCTTTAAATAGAATTATATCTTTTTCAAGAATATATAACAAAGTGCCCTCGTTAGCTGAAACAAAAGTTATATTAAAAGACTTATTAAATATGTCTGAAAATAAAGTTACCATTGATCTAATTCAGACAATTGTTTGTAAATTTTTTAAAATAAGTAAAAATGAAATGTTATCTGCTCGTAGATCTAGGTATTTAGTAAGACCACGTCAGACTGCAATTTATTTAGCAAAGGTACTAACTTCTAAATCTCTGCCAGAAATAGGAAGATCATTTTCTAATAGAGACCATACAACTGTAATACATTCAGTTAAAACGATAGAAAAGTTAAAGAGTGAAGATAAAGAGTTGAGCTTAAATATAGATAATCTGAAAAATAAGATTTTATATAGTAAAGAAAATGAAGTTTAATGTAAATCAACAAGAATTACAAAAGTCTTTAAATTATTGCCAAGGTGTAATTGAAAAAAGAAGCACACTTCCAATCTTATCAAATATATTATTAGAAGCTAAAGATTCAGTTCTTAAAATTACCGCCACAGACCTAGACTTAATTTTTATACAAGAAATTAAAAATGTTGAAATTATTGATGAGGGAAAAACAACAACATCTTCATCAATTATGTATGATATAGTAAGAAAATTTTCTTCAGGTAAAAAAATAAATTTTTCTACTATAAGTGAAAGTAAAATTCACCTAGAGTCAGAAAAATCAGTTTTTAATTTAAATTGCATCAATCCTTCAGAATTTCCCTTAACAGATGAAAATTTTGATAAGAATAGCTTTATAATCAAATCAAAACATTTACTTAAATTATTAAATAAATGTAAATTCTCTATTTCTAATGATGAAACAAGACATTATTTAAGTGGAATATTTTTTCACCAAACCCAAGTAGATGATAAAATATTCTTAACCGCTGCTGCAACTGACAGTCATAGAATGTCAATATCTAAAGTTAGATTAGATGAAAAAAAAGATTTTGAACCAATAATAATGCCAAAAAAAACTATTTTTCAATTATGCTCACTTTTAGACGACTATGATGGAGACGTTAAAATATCAAATATAAAATCAAAAATAAAATTTGAGTTGGATAATTGTATTTTAATTTCTAAATTGATTGATGGAAAGTTTCCTAATTATCTTCAAGTTATACCTAAGGAAAATCAAAAAAAACTAGAAATAAATTTAAAATTATTTTTAGATTCAGTAGATAGAGTAGCATCTGTTTCATTAGATAAAAAAGATGGAGTTAAATTCAATTTATCTAAAGATACATTAAATTTGTCAGTAAATAATGCAAACAGTGGGGATGGAAAAGAAACTCTTAATGTAATTTTTGATCATGATTTAGACATAAGTTTTAATTCTAGATATTTAATTGATATAGCATCCCAATTAGATGGTGAAAAAATAGAAATATTTTTGAAAGATACAGGTTCTCCTGCTTTAATAAAAGATCCAGGAGATTTTGATAGTATTTTTGTAGTAATGCCTATGAAAGGTTAAACCATTTTATCTATTTCCTTATAAATATTTTTTTGTAGTTTAATAAAAAACTCATCAGGGTCTCCTCCTGGTTCAATGGCCTCTAATATAGAAATTTTTAAGGTTTTATTTGTTTTCATCTTACCTTTTTTAGGCCAAACAAGACCTGAATTAAGAGCTACAGGCTGACATATTATATTTAATTCAGAATAAATTCTCTTAACACCTTTTTTAAAAGGTGACCTATCATTTATGTCAACTCTCGTAGCTTGTGGGAATATAATTATTGGGCGACTTGAATTTTTATAATGATTTTTGATTTTTTCAAAAAAGTTCAAATTTTCTTTTGTAACTTTATTTCTTTCAATTCCTATGCATCCCATTTTTTTTAAATACCAACCAAATATTGGCACATTAAATAATTCTTTTTTGAGAATAAATATTGGTGAATCAAATAATGTCTGTAAAAAAAAAGTTTCAAATTGAGATTGATGCGCGCAAGCAATAAAAAATTTATTTTTTGCAATATTTTCTTTGCCTTCAATGGTTATTTTTGTATTTAAAAAAACTTCCAAACAAAATTTACTCCATTTACCAAGTAATTTACCACCAAAAATAACGATATTTTTATTTAAAACTAACCCTGGAAGAAGAATCAAACAAAGAAAAATTACTCCAAGATAGAAAAAAATTAAAAATAGTATTCTTCTAATCATTACATTTGATTTAGATTATTGAAGTTAATTTTTGTCTTTTAGTTATGATTTTTGATAAATTTTTGTTTACTAAAATTTCTGGAGGCTTTGCTCTTAAATTATAATTGGAAGATAATACCATTCCGTAAGCACCAACATCACAAATAATTACAACATCATTTTGGTTTAATTTTTGATATTTTATTGTAGATAAAAATTTATCAGTTGTTTCACATATTGGGCCAACGAATTCATGTTTTTTTTTAATTTTAGCTTTAGATAATCTTGAAGGTAAAATCATATGTTCAGCTTTATATAAGGCTGGCCTCATCATATCATTCATAGCTGAGTCTAAAATTATGAAATTTCTTTTTTTAGTTTGTTTTATGTAAATTATTTTAGATAATAAATATCCAACATTGCCTATAATTGATCTCCCAGGCTCAAAAATAATTTTGACATCATTTTTTTTTAAAAATGATTTAATTAATGAGCTATACTTTTTATAATTTAGTTTATTGCTATTTTTTTTATATTGTATTCCCATACCACCACCTAAATCGATGTAACTAAATTTATATTTAGCCTCATTAATGGTTTTATTTATTACATCTAACATTCTTTTATAAGGAATATGGTTTGTGATTTGACTACCAATATGGACGCTTAAGCAAGTTATATTAATAAAATTTGAGTTTTTATATTTTTTAATTAGATACAAAAATTTCTTCTTTGTTAAACCAAATTTATTTTCTTCCTTACCAGTTGAAATTTCTTTTAGAGTTTTTGCATCAGTATCAGGATTTAATCTAATACCAATATTAATTTTTTTATTATTTTTCTTTGCAATTTTTTCAATCTCTATTATTTCATTTTCAGACTCTGCATTAATTAAAAAAATTTTTTTGTTAATTGCAAACCTAAGTTCCTCAACTGTTTTTCCTACTCCTGAAAAAACAATTTTTTCTGGTTTAATTTTTGCTTTAAGAGCTTTTAGAAGTTCTCCTTTTGAAACTACATCAGCACCTAGACCAAACCTACCTATTATACTAAGCAACTTTAAATTAGAATTAGATTTGACTGAAAAACAGATTATAGGTTCAAATGTTTTGAAATACCTTTTAAAATTTTCAATATTATTTTTTAAATTGCCGTAAGAATAAATATAAGCAGGAGTCCCAAATTTCTTAGATAATTTTTCTACACTTATATTCTCAATATAAAAGTGCTTGTTTTTATATGTCATTAGACCGTAATTGTTTTACTTAATAAAATAAATTTACTTTCTTTAAATTGAGGATCAGCTTTTTTGCCACAAGAAGCCAAAAGGAATATGAAGAATAATAAAAATAATATTTTTTTTCTCATTTTGATTCTCTTTTATATTTTTTTAACATTTTCTTTATATTTTCAAAAGAAGTACCTCCATAGGATTTTTTCGATTTTATTGAGTTTCTTAAATTAAGAACTTTAAAAACGTTATCATCTAGATTTGGTTCAATTTTTTTTAATTCTTTCATTGGAAGTTCATATAGTTTCAAGTTTTTAGTTTCTGCCAAATTAACAATTTTTGCGGTAACCATATATGCTTTTCTAAATGGCAAATTATGTTTTTGAACAAGGTAGTCCGCTAAATCAGTAGACAATATAAATCCTTCATTAGCCAGTTCTAACATTCTTTTTTTATTTGGAGAAAAATTATTTAGAATATCAATAAGAACCTGAATTGAATTTTTTAATAAATCATAAGAATTAAACACTAGTTTTTTATCATCTTGCATATCTTTGAAATATGATAATGGCAAACCTTTTAAAATTGTAAGCATAGAAAATAAGTTCCCAAAACTTGACCCACTATTACCTCTCAAAAATTCCAAAGGATCAGGATTTTTTTTTTGAGGCATTATAGAAGAACCAGTTACAATCTTGTCATTTAATTTAATTAATTTAAATGCATCTGAATTCCAAATTATAAATTCTTCAGCAATTCTTGAAATATGAACCGAACATGTTGAAACAGTGTATAAAAAATCTAAAACGAAATCTCTATCAGAAATTGTATCTATCGAATTATTTGTTGGATAGTTGAATTTTAATTTTTTAGTTGTAAAAAATCTATCGATATTAAAATTTGTACCAGCAAAAGCCGCAGCACCCAAAGGATTTTCATTTAGACTTTTCAAATTATTAGCAAATCTAACTTTATCTCTTTTAAACATTTCAAAATATGCTAATAAATAATGTGCAAAAGATATCGGCTGAGCATTCTTTAGATGTGTAAAACCAGGCATTACAGTTTCAATATTTTTTTCAGCAACCTTTAAAAAAATTTTATTTAGACTTTCTAAAAGTTTTATTAGATCTAGAGTTGATGTTTTCATCCATATTTTAAGATCAGTGACTACCTGATCATTTCTTGATCTTCCTGTATGAACGAAGCCAGCATCCTCTCCAATTATTTCATGTAGTCTATTCTCTATATTCATATGTATGTCTTCTAATTCCACTTTAAAATCAAATTTTCCTTTAAGAATTTCATTTTGTATTTTGTTAAGGCCCCAAATTATTTTATTTTTGATTTTAAAAGATATAATTTTTTGTTTAAAGAGCATTTCAACATGTACTATTGAGCCCTGTATATCTTCTTTAAATAATCTTTTATCTATACTGATTGAGCTACCAACTTTTTTAAATGTAGAAGTTGTGTTTTTTTTTATTCTGGTGCTCCAAATAGCTTTATTGTTTTTATTTTTTGACATGATATGTATTTATATCCTTTAGAATGAAATTTTTAACATTTAAATTTTTTTTAATTTTATTATATCTATTATCATCAAGTGTATCTTATGCAATACAGGAACCAAATTTAAAAAATCTTTTTATCCATAAAAGTCAAAAAAAACTTGAAAATATAAATTTTAAAAATATGAGAGAAGAAACTGTATCGCTAAATAACTTCAAAAATTCCCTAATTTTGATTAATTTTTGGGCTACTTGGTGTGCTCCATGCAGAGAAGAAATGCCGTCTTTGAATGCTTTACAAAAAAATAAAAAATTTAAGAGTTTAAAGATCATACCAATTAATGTTGGAAGAGAAGACTTAGAAAAATCAAAAAAATTTTTTAAAGAATTGAAAATTGATAATTTAGAAATTTATTATGATGAAGACATTCATCTAGCTAAAAAATTTCTTTTAAGAGGACTCCCCACAACAATATTTATTAATAAAAATGGAGAGGAATTTGCAAGAGTTATTGGATCTATTAATTTTGAAGATGAGCAAATGATAGAATGGTTACAAAAATTTGATTAAGTTTTAAAAAATGGAATTAAGTTTAAAAACAAAAATTATTGAACCTGAAGATCAAAAAATAAAAAATGCAGTTATTCTTCTTCATGGATATGGTGGTGATGGTGAAGATATAAGTATGTTAACACTTAATTGGAAAAGATTTTTGCCTAATACAATTTTTTTAAGTCCAAATGGTCATGAAAAATGTAATATTAATCCAAGTGGATACCAGTGGTTTGATTTATCAATTGATGATTCTAAATATATTTTAGAGGAATCTTTAAAAGCAGAAAAAATAATAAAAAAGTTTATAAATGAAGTTAAAATAAAATATAACTTAAAAAATTCTCAAATATGTGTAGCTGGTTTTAGCCAAGGATGTATGATGTCTATAAATATCGGATTAACTTCTGACGAAAATTATGGATGTATAGTTGGATTTTCAGGAAAAATTATAGATAAAAAAAACCTTTCTGAAAGAATTACCTCTAAAACTAAAATACTTTTAATACATGGAGATTTAGACTCAATTGTACCTTCCAATTTTTTATTGGATGCAAAGGATTTTTTAATAAGAGAAAAAGTGGATGTATACACAAAATTAATAAAAAATTGCGAACATAATATACCAGTTGAAGCATCGAGCCTTGCTTTAGAGTTCATTAAAAAAAACATAAATAATTAATATTTTTTTAACTTATTTTTTGTTACATTGATTAATAATAATAATTAAGTTAGTCTATTTATATGATTGAAGGTAAACTTGAAAATATGTCTCTAGAAAAATGTCCAGCATTAGTTTTGAATGCTGATTATAGACCACTAAGTTATTACCCTCTTTCATTATGGAGTTGGCAAGATTCAATAAAATCTGTTTTTTTAGATCGTGTAAGTATTGTTAGCCACTACGATAGAGTAATACGAAGTCCATCATTTAGCATGAAGCTTCCAAGTGTAATAGCATTAAAAAGTTATATTAAGCCTCAATCAAATCCTAATTTTACAAGATTTAATGTTTTTCTTAGAGATAAGTTTTCTTGTCAATACTGTGGTAGTGACAAAGAATTAACATTTGACCATTTGTTGCCACGTTCAAAAGGAGGAAAAACAGATTGGGATAATGTTGTTACAGCGTGTTCATCTTGTAATGTTCAAAAAGGTGGAAGATTACTTAAATTTTCTGGTATGAAATTAAACCAGAAGCCTTTTCGGCCAACTACTGAAGATCTTCACAAAAATGGTAAAAATTTTCCACCTAATTACCTACATAAAAGTTGGATTGATTATTTGTATTGGGATGTTGAGTTAGAACCTTAATTAATACTTTTCAGAAATTGTAATTGCTATTCTTGAGCTAGTTTTAATTACCTTATCTAAAATTGAATAAAATCCTTCCTTAGTCGCACCATTATCATATGCTATATCTTTATGATGAAGTTCATCTTCTCTAAACTTAACTATTTTTTTTTTTAATTCCTTTTCATCATCTTCTATTCTATTTATTTGATTTTGATAATGTTCATCAATTACCTCTTCAACAGAGGCTGTGCAAAGCATTGCGGCCTTAGTTCCAAGAATAGTTGATCCAAAACCAAGACCAACACCTAATAAATCCCATAAGGGTAAAAATTTAGTTGGTTTTATATTTCTTTTTTTAATTTCTTTGTCAAAAAATTCAGCATGTTCTTTTTCATGTTTTTTCATCTCTTCAATCTGATTTTTTAATTTATCATTTTTCATGAATGTTTTTAAAGCTAATAATTGACCTTCATAAATTTTAATAGCACCCCTCTCCCCAGCGTGATCAACTCTTATAAACTGTTCTAGTAGTTTTTTATCTGTTTTTTTCATATTTAAGTATCACCATTGATATAATCATAATTAATCCTGATATAAGTACATTAATAGTCGCAAGAGAAAAACCTAAGATTTTAAATGTTACATCCTTACAATTGGGTATTATTTCATTTAATGATTTGAGCAAATCTTCTTTGTTAGTAATGTTCAGATTACTTGCAGAGCATCCTGAAAATTCTGGAAAAAAATTATTTTCTATTCCAAAGTGATAACCAGACAACATTAAACTTATCAAAAATGTTGTAGACAAAAGATAGAGCCAAAGATTTTGCTTTAAATTTGTATAACCAAAATAACAAATAAATATTGCAATAATATATGGAAACCTTTGATATACACATAGTTTACAGGGTTTTGCTCCCAAAATAAATTCAATATAAACCGCACTTACCAAAGTAAAAATACTTACAAAAGCTACAGCTAAGAAAAAGTTTTTTAATGACAGAATTGTATTCATTTAATTACTGAAGTTGAGTAGAAATTTATAAACAAGATATGCTATGATTATTACACTTAGAGAAATTAAAATAGATATAGATAATAATCTTTTTTCAATAATTTTTTTCATTGTTGGGCCAAAGTTCCCTATTAAAAATGCAATTATAAAAAATCTAGAACCTCTTGTAATGGTTGAGATCAATATAAAATAAATTATGTTAAAGTTGACAAAACCACTAGTAATGGTGAGCAGCTTAAATGGAACTGGCGTAAAGCCTGCTATAGCTAAAAGTGTAATCCAAGCAATGACACCTCCTTCAGAGGATACTTTATCCTTTAAAAAAGAGGTATTATCTACACCATATAACTCAAATATTTTTATGCCTATTTCATTAAAGAAAACATATCCAATAAAGTAGCCTAAGCAAGCTCCGAGAACAGAACCAATTGTAGCAATTAATGCAATTTTTAACCATTCTTGTTTTTTAGCAATAGTCATTGGAATAATTAGTACATCAGGTGGAATTGGAAAAATAAAACTTTCAATAAAAGAAAAAAAACCTAAAAATGATTTAGAATTTTTATGCCCTGCTAGTTTTATAGATTTTAAATAAAGTTCTTTAAACATATTTACTTTTAATACAATAATTCTTCTTATACTATTATTTTATAAACAAAATAATGATAAATAAAATAGGGCGAATGGCGGAACTGGTAGACGCGTTGGACTCAAAATCCAATAGTAGCAATGCTGTGAGAGTTCGAGTCTCTCTTTGCCCACCAAAAAGATATGAAACTAAGCAGTATTAATAATTTATTAGAATTATTCTTTATTCAATATGAAAAACAATTAGACAAAAATAAAATTTTATTATCTTCACTTAAGGAGCCAAAAAAAAAATATAGTTGGCATGAAACTTGTCAGTCAATAACTAAATTGTCTAATGAATTAAAAAAATATGTGAGTAAAGGAGATAGATGTTTACTAATTTCTGAAAATAGACCTGAATGGTTTATTTCTGATTTATCTATTATGTTATCAGGGTCAATAACAGTTCCTGCATATACAACATATGCTGAAAGGGATTATGAGTATATAATAAATGATTGTTCTCCATCAGTAATATTTGTTTCAAACACAGAGCAATTTAACAAAGTGAAAAATATAATTAAAAGTAAAAAATTTATTAAAAAATTATTTTCTTTTGATGATTTAGAAAATGTAAATCAAAATGAGTATCAAAATATAAATAAATTATTTTTCGATTTAAATAATTTAAATAATAATTTCAAAACTAACATAAATAGAAATGATCCTGCTTGTATAATTTATACTTCTGGGACTCAGGGAAACCCAAAAGGAGTTATTTTAAGCCATGGGGGTATTTTAAATAATTGTGAAGGTGCAATTGAAATTTTAGAACCATTAATTAAAAAAGATCAAACAAGATTTTTGACCTGGTTACCATTATCTCATTCTTATGAGCACACAGTTCAATTTGTTCAAATTACAGTTTCAGCTAGAGTATTTTATGCAGAGAGTATTGAAAAATTAATTCAAAATATGAAAGATTGTAGTCCAGAAATTATGACCGCTGTCCCAAGATTTTATCAAAATCTTTATCAAAAAATAAATGCAAGTTTTAGTAAAGCAACAGGATTTAAAAAAATATTGGTTCAAAAAATGCTTAATCTTGGACTAAAAAAAATTAAAAAAGAACCACTTAATTTAATTGAAAAAATTCAGGATAAAATTTTAGAGAAAATTGTAAGACAAAAAATAAAGTCCCAATTCGGAGGCTCTCTTAAAACTTTCGTTTCAGGAGGAGGAGCTCTTGATAAAGAAGTAGGTTTTTTCTTAAACGCCATAGGTTTACCCACACTACAAGGTTATGGTCTAACAGAAACATCTCCAGTAGTGAGCTGTAACCCAATAAATGATATTAGAGTAGAAACAGTTGGACCCCCATTTAAAGGAAATCAGGTAAAAATTGCTGAGGACGGAGAAATCCTAGTTAAAGGTGAAAATGTAATGCTTGGATATTGGAATAATAAAGAAGAAACAGATAAAGTATTAAAAAATGGATGGCTTCATACAGGTGATATAGGAGTTTTTGATAATAATTATTTAAAAATTACAGATAGAAAGAAAGATATTTTGATTACACCAGGTGGAGATAATATTTCACCATTAAAAATTGAAAATGAATTAATAAATTCTGGGATAATAGATCAAGCCATAGTTTATGGAGATAACAAACCATACCTTGTTGCTTTGTTAGTACTTAATGAAGAAAAAAAATCTTTAAAAGAGGAAGAAATTAAACAAAGAATCGAAAAAGTTAATAAAAAATTATCTAAAATAGAAAATATAAAAAAATTTTTTACAATTAATGAAAAATTTTCAATTGAAAATGGAATGTTAACACCAACTTTAAAGTTAAAAAGATTTAAAATTATACAAAAATATAAAAATTCTTTTGAAAAACTTTATTAAATTAATTTGTTAAACATTGTTTATTAATCGCTATTTATCTAACTTTTTTAAGTACCCTTAAAAAAATAAAAAAAAATAATTTTTTTTTAAAAAATGTCTTTAATTAAAGAATTGACATAACTATTCAAAAAAAATAAAAAAGTACTTAACAAACGAATCATAAAGATTCGTAAAAAAAGGGAGCTAAAAATGGCTAAAAGAAGAAAAAAAGCTAAAAAAGCTAAGAAGAAAGCTAAAAAAGCTAAAAAAAGAAGAAGAAGAAGATAGTTTAGTATTCTTTTTAACTTATTACGCTTCTCATGGCGTTTGCGTGAGAAGCGTTTTTTTTATTCTGCTTCCTGAATTATTTCTGGATTAGGTTCAATTTTTTCTGGAACACTTGTAGTTGCTTGAACATCTTTATTTAAATTTCTTTTTAAAGCTTTATCTATTTTTTTTTGTGTATCTTCTAAAGATGCTCCAATTACTATCTGAAATTCTGTAAGCAACCTGTCATAAGCTTTTTCAAATAGTTGCCTTTCTGAATATGACTGGTCTATCATTATATCATCACCCTTGTTTAGATCCCTAACTACTTCTGCTAATTCATAAATTTTTCCAGATGATATTTTAGCTTCATATTCTTGAGCCCTTCTGCTCCACATGGATCTTTTTATTTTAGGTTTACTTTTTAAAATACTAATGCATTTGTTAACCTGATTAATTGTTGCCAATGGTCTTAAGTTAGACTGTTTATTAACAGGCACCATTCCATTTGCTTTATCTTTTTCAAATTTTAATATGTAAGTTTCGACATCGATTCCACCAATATTTATTTTTTTAAATTCGGTAATTTGACCAACACCATGTTTAGGATAAACAACATAATCTTTAATTTTATATTCTCTTTTTTCCGAACCTTGAACTTTAATTTTTTTGATTTCAGGTTTTTGCTCATTAATTTTTGAGATTTTTAAATTATCATTTTTAATTTCTTTTTGATGATTTGTATTTTTTGCTTTTAAAGATTTTACTTTTTTTATCTTACTTTTTTTAACAATAACTTTTTTAATTTTAGGTTTTTTTTGATTTAAAGTTTTTTTTACTTTTTTTTTAACTTGTTTTTTTACTTTCTTTTTCTTAAATGTTTTCGTCAAAATACTTTTTAAATTTATCTTTTTCATTTTTGAATTTTTCGTTATCTTTAGGTGGATCTTTTTTTTCTGAAATATTTGGCCATATTTCTGAGTACTTTGTGTTGATCTTTAACCATTTTTCATTTCCATCTTCTGTATCTGGAACTATCGCATCAACAGGACACTCTGGTTCACAAACGCCACAATCTATACACTCATCTGGTTTAATTACAAGCATATTTTTTCCTTCATAAAAGCAGTCTACAGGGCAAACTTCTACGCAGTCCATCAACTTACACTTAATACATTTTTCATTAACCAAGTATGTCATTTATTTATTTAACTTTTCTTTAACTCTTTCTTTAATATCACCAACTTTTTTTTTATTTAAATATAGTAGACCAGTTAATCTTCTCATTAAATTTTCCTCATACATATCGGAATTTCCATCTGAATAAACAACTGTCCAAAGTGCCTCAATAATTTTTTCTTTATCTTCTTCCCCCATATTTTTAACTTCTTTGGTAAATTCTAAAATTTGATTAGAATTGCTTTCATTTTTTTCTGCAATACTAACAATTTTTTCAATATTTTCTTTTTTAGCTCCCAATTCTAAGATTGTTTTACTTACAATTTCTTTTTCCTTTGCAGTGTAATTTTGATCGATTTTTGCAATGTGTATGAGCAAAGAAGCTACTTTAGAAAAAATATCTTCATCATTATTATGATTTATATTTTTATTTTTAAAAAAACTAAACATTATTTAAAACTAATTTTATTCAAAACTTCAAAAGGATTATCTGATTTTATATTTTTAAATTTATTAATTTTTTTCATTTTTCTTGGAACATATTTTATAAAAGTATCATTTTCTTTTTCAAAAGATTTGTAGTTTAAATATTTTATAAGATTAATAAAATTTTCTTTACTACAGCCAAGTAAATTTAACATCTCTGGAATTAATTTAATCTCTCTCTCTTTAGACTGAAAATTATAAAGCTTTATAAATAATCTCTCTAAAATATCAATTCTTACAAAAAATCTGTCGAATTTTTCAAAGCCACTTAAGAGCATAATATTTTTATCCTTAATATCTTTACTTTCCAAAAAATTTAATCCAAAGGTTGGTGGTTTAAATTTAAGATTAACCTGATTGTAATTTTTCCACAATAATATTCTAAATGAAACTATACTTGGTTTGAACATTTTAAATAAAAAAATATGATATCTTCCAAATTTAACACCAAGTTCCCTTAAAATTTTTCTATCATCTTGACTAATTTTTTTTAAAAAATCTGTAACTTCTTCCCTTTTTACAACACCATTATTTTCATAAAGATGATAAGCAAGTGCTCTTATTTGAGGATTTTTTTGTTTTAAATATTTTAAATCCATTAAATTTTTTAGTTCATTATTTATTTTTTCGAGGATCCATTTTTCTAAAAAATCAGAGAGCTTTTTTTGATCTTTAGTATCAATCATATCATCAATAATTAAACTGACTCCTGGATTCAAATAATCCACTCCTGGTAAAAGTTTGGCTATTGGAAATTTTCCCCAATAAATTTTGAAATCATCTTTGAGTTCAATTAGTTGATTATTAATTATATCATTAATTCTTCTATTAATTTCTGGACTAACGTTTTGTCTTGCTGCTTTTTTTAAAGATTTTATATCCGTTTCTAGTGCTCCAGTTTTTAAATCTAAATCTAACTTTAGAGCCTTTAGAGTTCCTATATACTGATTATTTATTAAAACCTTTTCTTCATTTTCAATTTTTGTATGAAATGTTATATCTTGTTTTAATCCTCTTGCTAGGACACTTGCCCTTTCATCAATAAAACTTTTTGTTAATTCTTCATGCAGTCTATCAGAAAGCTTATCCTCAATATATTTAGTTCTTTCAATCCAATAATCTTGATTTTCAACCCAATTAGACTTATTTGAAACATAAGCCCATGTTCTTACATTTGCAATTCTATTTGATATAGAATCAACATTTCCATCCATTTTATCAACTAATGCCAATTGTTCTTTCATATAATTATTGGAAATTTTTCCAGGTTTTTCTCTTAAAAAATTAAAAACTTTACCCACGATTTCAATATGATTACCATATGTTTTTTTTGAAAAATCTGGTATCTGACAACACTCCCATAATAATTTTAGTTCATTTTCATTATTAAATAAGCTTAATTTTTCACTATCTTTTAGAATATGTTTTAAAACTTTTTCATCTTCACATTCATTAATTCTTTTTAACCAAGATTTATTTGGTCTTTCATCTAAAGATTTTATCAATGATTTTCCGTTATTAAAATTAAGATTAGTATTTCGCCAAAATATTGTATGGATATTATCAAATTTATGATTTTCTAACAATTCAATCTCTTCTGCATTAATTTTTTCACAGTCTCCTGTGATCCCAAAAGACCCATCACTTAAATATCTTCCTGCTCTTCCAGCAATTTGACCTATCTCAGCTAAACTCAATCTCCTTAACTTTCTTCCATCATATTTTCTTAAATTTGAAAAATAGACATTATCAAGATCCATATTTATACCCATACCTATCGCATCAGTAGCAACTAAATAATCAACATCACCAGATTGATATAATTGTACTTGTGAGTTTCTCGTTTTTGGACTTAATGACCCCATTACAATTGCTGCACCACCTTTTTGTCTTCTTATTAATTCTGCTATTGCATAAACATCTTCTGAGGAAAAGGCTATAATTGCAGTCTTTCTCTCGATTCTTGAAATTTTTTTATGACCAACAAAACTTAATTTAGATAATCTATTTTTATTTATGTATTCAATTTCGCTATCAAGTTTTTCTAATATTATTTTAATTGAATTAGACCCCATAAACATTGTAGATTTTTCACCCCTAAGATTTAACAATCTATCTGTAAATATGTGACCTCTTTCATGATCAGTACACATTTGTATTTCGTCAATTGCTACAAATTCTAAATTTTTATCGACAGGCATAGACTCAACTGTGCATAAATAATATTTTGCATTTAAAGGAATAATTTTTTCTTCTCCAGTTATCAAAGCTACTTTATTTTTATCTATTTTTTTAATTACTTTGTCATAAACTTCGCGAGCTAATAACCTTAATGGAAAACCAATCATTCCAGATTGAAATGAAAGCATTGTTTCGATAGCTTGGAAAGTTTTTCCAGTATTTGTAGGTCCTAACAGGGCGGTAATTTTATTTATTGGCATTTCTATCTTTGGTATATTTTTTTTTTTTGATACTATATATTGTTACCCTAAAAGAACAAAAATAGTCTAAAACATGACCGAATCATATCTGAAAAAGTTCTCATTTGATTTTTTTATTTAACTAAGAGTAACACAATTTAAGATAATTCAATATATAATATTTGCAAACACTCAGTATGAAATTAAATTAAAAACTATTATTTGTTCTTTTCCAAACCCCAGAGCCTACAGCGATAATTTTATTTTTTGACTCAATTTTGCAACTCGCAAAAACAAGAGAATTTGTAATTTTTTCAATCTTTACCTTTCCTATAATTTCATCTCCTATTTTTGTAGGTCCAATAAATTTTATATCCAAAGATATTGTTACAAAAATATTATTTTTATTAGCTCTATGTACTCCAGTACCTATACCTGCATCTATGATAGAAGCTATATAACCACCATGTGTTATTCCAGCTCTATTTAAATGATTTTCATTAATTTTTGTTTTAAATTCACTTTCTGTTTCAGATATTACTTTGAAAAGTAAACCACCGTTATGCTTCATAAATCCAGAATGCGTACTTATTTGTTCAAAATCACTCATTTTAAAGAAATATAGTTAAAAGAATTAATAAAAAAACTATTATAATGAAAAAGTATATTACTGATTTTTCTAAAGATATTTTCATATTCAATATATTTGGTGGGCCGCGAAGGACTTGAACCCTCAACCTCAGAGTCCGTAGCTCTGCGCTCTATCCAATTGAGCTAGCAGCCCTTTTTCTAATATAGTTTAATAAAGATAATTTTAAACAATAATCAACAATTTTTTAAACTATCTTATGCTTTTTTTTCAATAAACACATTTGTATCCACAGTTTTCCATCAATATTGTGAATTTTATTATTTATTGTGAATTTTTTTATGTAATTCCTGATTTTTATTAACATAGAAAAATTAACACATTTAAGATTGACTAAAAAAGGATATAATTGTGTCAAAAATTTAACTTTTAATGAGCAACAAAATTACTGTTCCTGATATTGGCGATTTCGAGAGTGTAGAGATCATTGAAATTTTAGTAAAAAAAGGGGATCAAATAAAAAAAAATGACTCCATTGTTACTTTAGAAAGTGATAAGTCAAGTGTTGAAGTGCCCTCTACAGATGAGGGAACGGTTGAAAGTGTAAGTGTAAATATTGGAGATAAAGTTTCAAAAGGTGATGTACTTATTTCACTTTCAGGAAATTCAAATCAGAAAGAAGAAATTAAAAAGCTTCCAGTTGATACAGAAAATATCATTAAAGAGGCAGAGTCAAATTTAGTAAATGATAAAAAAGAAATAACCGAAACAAAAACTGATAAAAAAATTGAAACTGTTGATCTACCGGTAAAAAAAGATCCAGTAATTAGAGTAGTCAAAAAAGATGGTGATATAGATCCTATAGAAACAAATGAGTGGTTAGAATCATTGTCATCAGTTTTAGAAAACGATGGAAAGGAAAGAGCTCAATATCTAATTAAACAACTAATTGAATATTCATATAAAAAAGGCTCAGATTTAATTCTTTCAAGAAATACTCCTTATATAAATACAATTAAACCTGAGGAACAAGCCCAATCTCCTGGGGATCAAAATTTGGAGAGAAAAATTAGATCTTTAATTAGATGGAACGCGGCGGCAATGGTTGTAAGAGCAAATAAAAAAAATCCTGAGCTTGGCGGACATATAGGTACATTTGCATCTGCAGCAACATTATATGATGTTGGAATGAACCATTTTTGGAGAGCAAAGAATAATAAATTTGGTGGAGATTTAATCTATTTTCAGGGTCACAGCGCCCCAGGCATGTATGCAAGAGCTTTTCTAGAGGGTAGAATTAATGAAAAAGAAATGGATCGTTTTAGACAAGAAGTTAAGCCAGGAGGACTTTCATCTTATCCTCATCCATGGTTAATGCCAAAGTTTTGGCAATTCCCAACTGTATCAATGGGACTTGGTCCAATAATGTCAATTTATCAGGCTAGATTTAATAAATATTTAATCAACAGAGGTTTATTGAAAGATGAAGGAAGAAAGATTTGGTGTTTTCTTGGTGATGGAGAAACTGATGAACCAGAGTCCCTAGGAGCTATTGGCTTAGCTGCTAGAGAAAAATTAGATAATCTAATATTTGTTATTAATTGTAATCTTCAAAGATTAGATGGACCAGTGAGAGGAAATGGAAAAATTATCCAAGAACTTGAGGGAATTTTTAGAGGTGCTGGCTGGAATGTTTTAAAAGTAATTTGGGGTTCTTACTGGGACCAATTATTAGCTAAAGATAATTCAGGTTTATTAATAAAAAGAATGGGAGAGGCTGTAGACGGAGAGTATCAAGCTTTTAAAGCTAAAGGAGGGTCTTACGTAAGAGAAAAATTTTTTGGTAAATATCCTGAATTATTAGAATTAGTATCACAGATGACAGACAGAGATATTTGGAAATTAAATAGAGGGGGTCATGATCCACACAAAGTTTATGCTGCTTATCACTCAGCTATGGAAAATAAAGGAACTCCAACTGTAATTTTAGCAAAAACCATTAAAGGCTATGGAATGGGAAAGTCGGGTGAAAGTATGAATACAACGCACCAACAAAAAAAATTAGATGAAGAAGATTTATTATATTATAGGGACAGATTTGATGTACCTTTAACAGATGAGCAAGTAAAAAACATTCAATATTATAGACCAGATGAGAATTCTCCAGAAATTAAATATTTGAAAGAATGTAGAATTAAACTTGGTGGGTATTTACCTGAAAGATCATCTTTTGCTAAAGCGATAAAAACACCACCAAAAGATATTTTTGATAAAATGAAAGAGTCTACTGGTGAAAAGGAAATGTCTACTACTATGGTTTTAGTTAGAATGTTAACCAGTTTAATGAGAGATAAAAATGTTTCACCTCGATTAGTTCCAATTATTCCAGACGAAGCAAGAACATTTGGAATGGAAGGTTTTTTTCAAAAAATTGGAATTTATGCTCATGAGGGACAGAAATATGAACCTGTTGATTCTGAACAATTAAGTTCATATAGAGAAGATATTAAAGGTCAAGTTTTAGAGGAAGGTATAAATGAAGCTGGAGCAATGTCGTCTTGGATAGCAGCAGGCACAGCTTATACAAATCATGATATTTCAATGATCCCTATATATATTTTTTACTCTATGTTTGGATTTCAAAGAACAGGCGACTTTGTTTGGGCTGCAGGTGATAATCAAACCAGAGGTTTTTTGGTTGGAGCAACTGCAGGAAGAACAACTCTAGCAGGTGAAGGATTGCAGCATGGTGACGGCCATAGTCATGTTCTATCATCTGTAGTTCCAAATTGTATTTCTTATGATCCTACATTTGGATATGAATTAGCTACAATTTTTAGAGAAGGTTTGAAAAGAATGTATGAAAATCAAGAAAATATTTTTTATTATATTACAACAATGAATGAAAATTATCCTCATCCAGAAATGCCAAAAGGTAAAGATATTGAGGAAGGAATTTTAAAAGGTATGTATAAATTTAAAAGTTATAATAAAAATAAAAAAACAAAAATTCAATTATTAGGCTCAGGTGCTATTTTACGAGAAGTAATTGCGGCAGCAGAAATCTTAGAGAGAGACTATAAAATTGATAGCAATGTTTGGAGTATTACAAGTTTTAGTGAATTAAGAAGAGATGCAATAGAAATTGAAAGATTTAATTTATTAAATCCAGATGAAAAACCAAAAAAAAGCTATCTTGAGCAGTGTCTTTCATCTGAAGATGGTCCAATTCTGGCATCATCAGATTATATGAGATTAAATTCTGATCAAATTAGACCATATTTAGAAAAAAGTTTTTATTCATTAGGAACTGATGGATATGGAAGAAGTGATACTAGAAAAAACTTAAGAAAATTCTTTGAGGTAGATAAAGAGCATATAGTGGCTTATTCACTAAGTGTATTAGCAAAGGAACAGCTGGTGCCATCAAAATATGCTAAAGAGGCAATAAAAAAATATAATATTGACCCAGAAAAACCTATACCTACAAAATTATAAAATGTCAGATACAAAAAAAGTTCCAGCAAGTCCTAAAGTGAGAAAGTTTGCTAGAGAACTTGGTGCTAATATAAATGAAATTATTGGTTCAGAAAGAGATGGAAGAGTAACTGAAAAAGATATTAAAATTTTTATAAATTCAAAAGTAAAAAATAAACCTCAAATAGACAAACCAAATTTGAAATCAGAATTTGACCATTCTGATTTTGGTGAGATCGAAATAAAAGAAATACCACGAGTAAAAAAAATCGCAGCACCTCATTTATCAAATTCTTGGAATACTATTCCTCATGTTACTCATCATGATGATATAGATATTACTGAATTAGAGGATTTTAGATCTAATTTAATTGATAGCATATCAGGAGAAAAAATTAAAATTACACCTTTGGCTTTTATAGCAAAAGCTTTAACCAATAATTTAAAGAAATTTCCTACCTTCAATTCGTCTATAGATAATATTGATAATGGCAAAATAACAATCAAAAAGTATTTTCATATTGGTATAGCTGTAGATACACCACATGGATTAATGGTACCAAAGGTTAGAAATGTTGATAAAAAAAAAATAAAAGAAATTGCAGCAGAACTTAAAGAGATCAGTGATTTAAGTAGAAAATTAAAAATAAATAAAAAAGAATTTTTTGGAGGATCAATTACAATTACTAGTCTAGGAGGAATTGGAGGCACTTACTTTACTCCAATAATTAATTTTCCAGAAGTAGCAATATTAGGAATAGGTAGGTCGTATAAAAAACAAATATTTATAAATAATAAATTTTTAGCAAGAACTGTATTACCTATATCTCTATCATACGATCATAGAATAATAGATGGAGCTGAAGCGGCAAAATTTTGTAATGCCTTAAAAGAAAGTTTAGGAAAAAATTTTGCTTATAATCTAGCTTTTTAATTTATGTCAAAATCTATATCTTTACTAAGTGCACTAGTGTGTACTTTTATTTGGGGAACAACTTTTATAGCTCAAGATACTGGAATGGAGTTAATTGGACCGTATGTTTTTAATGGTATTCGATTTTTTGTTGGATTTTTAGCACTTATTCCCTTTTTTTTAATCTTTGAAATAAAAAAAATCAAAAAGGAAATAAATAAAGATAAAAATTTTTTCTTAATAAATGTTTTTTTGGTAGGCCTCTTTCTATTTGGAGGTACTGTATTTCAACAGATTGCATTATTATATACAGATGTTGCTAATGCTGCGTTTTTTACTATTTTTTATGTACCAATGGTACCTGTAATAATATTTTTTCTTTATAAGGTTAGAATTCATTGGAGTATTTGGCCTTCTGTAATTTTATGTGTAATAGGTGGGTATTTATTAACTGATTTTTATAATGCAACAGTAAGACTGGGTGATTTATTAGTAATTATCGGAGCTTTGTTCTGGAGTTTACATATAATTTTTATTGCAAAAGTAATTGATAAATTTGATATACCAATTTTTATTGGAATAGTGCAGACTTTGGTAGTTTCGCTTTTTTCGATTATTTTAGCATTAGTTTTTGAGGAATTTGTTTTTTCCAATATTCTAGCTCAGAAAATGCAAATTTTATATGCTGGAATATTGTCAGCTGGAATTGCTTTTGTACTACAAATATATGCTCAAAAAAATATTACACCTGCTCCTGCTGCTATTATTTTTTCTTTGGAGGGTGTAATTGCGACACTTGCAGCCTGGATCTTACTAAGCCAATATCTTAATATAAATAATATATTAGGATGTTTATTCATTTTGATTGGAGTTCTGTTTTCTCAATTAGCCCCAGAATTTAATAAAATTAATTTAAAATTATCAAAAAAATTATAAAAGATAATATTATTCTATATATAACAAAAATTTTTAAAGTAAATTTTTGTACATAAATTAATAAATATTTAATAGTTAAGTAAGAAAATAGAAAAGAAAGAATAATTGAAAATATTAGCAAAAAATTAATATGAATACTTTCATTTATTATATCTTTTATAGACAGTACGCTTGCACCCAGCAGAGCTGGTATAGATAGAAAAAATGAAATTTTTAGCGAGTCTTCTCTGTTAAAATTTAGCATTCTTCCAATTGTAATTACTACCCCAGACCTACTTACTCCAGGTATTAAAGACAAGGTTTGAATTGTACCTATAATTAAAATATTTTTTGTGTTTAGATCATATTTAAAGTTTTTTGAGACTTTAGATTTATCTGCAAAGTACAAAAGCAAACCAAAAATTAGTGTTGTCCAGGCAATTATTTCAACATTTCTAAATATATTAATCATACCTGAGTAAAAAAGAATATAACCAATTATTACTAGCGGTGTTGATCCTATAATAATTAATTTTAAAAGTTCTTTATTATTTCTTAAATTCAGCAGTTCATTTCTAAAATAAAATACTATTGCAATTAAAGAACCTAAGTGAAGGCCTACATCGAATATTATAGACTGATTAGAAAAGCCAAAAAACTGTGATAAGATAATTAGATGGGCAGATGAGCTGACAGGTATAAATTCAGAAATTCCTTGAACTACAGCTAAAAAGGATGCTTGAAAATAATCTGTTATCATTAATAACTCTTCCTAAACAATTTATAATCAAAATAAAGCAATTACATGAATGCATAACAGCCATGCGGTTTATGTAAAAATGGCTTATAAATTGGTTATTTTATCAAATAAGGGACAGCTTTTATTACCTATTTACCTATTTATCTCTGAGAATTATGCTATATGTTGCATCCCAAATGTCTGAAAAAATGTTAAAATTCACTAAATTAGGTCAACAAAACCCACCTAAAAGGGAAGTTTTGGAGAGAAAAGAGGATTTTAAAGAGATATACAATGAATTTATCAATCAAAAAGCAAAAGAACAGTCAAGCAGATGTTCTCAGTGCGGGGTTCCTTTTTGCCAAGTACACTGTCCATTAAGTAACAATATTCCTGATTGGTTAAAACTTACAGCTGAAGGAAGGCTCCAAGAAGCATATGAACTTTCTCAAAGCACTAACAATATGCCTGAAGTTTGTGGCAGGATTTGTCCTCAAGACAGACTATGTGAAGGTAACTGCGTTATTGAGCAGTCAGGTCATGGTACAGTTACTATAGGTTCAATAGAAAAGTTTATTACAGAAAATGCTTGGGAAAAAAATTGGGTAAAACCAATTAAATTAAAATCTGAAAAGAATCAATCTATAGGGATAATAGGAGCTGGACCCGCTGGTCTTGCATGTGCAGAACAACTAAGAAAAGAGGGTTACCAAATTACTGTATATGACAGATATGATCGTCCTGGTGGATTATTAATTTATGGAATACCTAATTTTAAGTTAGAAAAATTTGTTGTTGAGAGAAGAACAAATTTACTTAAGGAAAGTGGGATTAAATTTATTCAAAATTTTGAAGTTGGAAAGAATATGTCTTTAAAAGAATTGAGAAAAAAACATGATGCCATTTTAATTGCAACTGGAGTTTACAAACCTAGAGAGATCGAAATTCCAGGAAGTGATCTTGAAAATATTTTTCCAGCTATGGATTTTTTAACTGCCTCGAATAAAAAAGGTTTGGGAGATAAAGTTGAACAATTTGACAATGGAACTTTAAATGCAGAAGGTAAAGATGTGATAGTAATAGGAGGTGGTGATACTGCAATGGATTGTGTTAGAACTTCAATAAGACAAAATGCAAAATCAGTAAAATGTTTATATAGAAGAGACAAGGAAAATATGCCAGGTTCTGCAAGAGAAGTATCAAATGCTGAAGAGGAAGGTGTAGAATTTATCTGGCTGTCTGGACCAAAAAAATTTGAAGGTGTAAACAAAATAGAAAATTTAATAGTAAATAAAATGATATTAGGTGATCCAGATGAAACTGGAAGAAGAAAACCTATAGTTGATGAAAACTCAGAATTTAAATTAAAAACCGACATGGTAATAAAAGCACTTGGATTTGACCCAGAGGATTTACCTTACTTATTTAATGAGAAAGAGCTTAGGGTAAGTAAATGGGGAACAGTTAAAATAGATTTTAATTCTATGGAAACAAATTTACCTGGAGTTTTCGCAGCAGGAGATATTGTGAGAGGTGCTTCATTAGTTGTTTGGGCTATTAAGGATGGAAGAGATGTAGCAAATTCAATAAATGAATACCTAAAATCAAAATTAGAAAATAAAAAAATAGTAGCATGAAAAATTTGAGAAAAAAGAACCAAAAATTATTAAAGGATAACCATGTTTATTATGAAAACCAAGAGCATGATGCATGTGGAGTAGGTCTGGTTGCTTCTACCGAAGGAAGAAAATCTAGAAAAGTTGTTGAATAT
Source organism: uncultured Pelagibacteraceae bacterium (assembly GCA_902597895.1). Classification (GTDB taxonomy): domain Bacteria; phylum Pseudomonadota; class Alphaproteobacteria; order Pelagibacterales; family Pelagibacteraceae; genus Pelagibacter. Next base: position 107,259 of record CACJZM010000001.1, on the reverse strand, counting down.
GGAATTGAAGCACTTAAAGCTGTTTGGCATCGTGGTGCAGTTGATGCAGATGGAAAGACTGGTGACGGAGCTGGAATTCATATTGAAATACCACAAGATTTTTTCATAGAAAAAATAGAAAATACTGGTCATAAGCATGATAACAGTGAAGTTTGTGTAGGAATGATTTTTCTTCCTAGAAATAACTATTCGGCCCAGGAACAATGTAGAACTATCATAGAAAGTGTACTAACAAAAAAAGATTTTAATATTTATGGCTGGAGACAGGTCCCAGTAAATCCGAGTGTACTCGGTGAAAAAGCTGAAATTACAAGACCTGAAATTGCTCAAGTGCTATTTAAACATAATGATAGATCAAAAATTGGCAAAAATTTAGAGGTAAAACTATATGAGGCAAGAAGAATTATTGAGAAAGAAGCATCGAAGAACAATTTAAATAATTTTTATATTTGCTCGTTTAGTTCTAAATCTATTATTTATAAAGGAATGTTTCTTGCCGAGGCTTTGTCTGATTTTTATATTGATTTAAATGATAGCAGATTTATTTCTAGATTTGCAATTTTCCATCAAAGATTTTCCACAAATACTGCTCCAAGTTGGGATTTAGCTCAACCATTTAGGTCAATAGCTCACAACGGAGAAATTAATACTTTAAAGGGAAATATAAACTGGATGAAAATACATGAACAAGAAATGTTTAGCCCTTTATTTGATGATATGGAGAACCTCAAACCAGTAATACCACCAGGCAATTCTGATTCAGCATCTTTAGATAATGTTTTTGAACTATTAAATATTTCCGGTCAATCAGCTCCATTAGCTAAACTAATGCTAATCCCTGATGCATGGTCAAAAAAAAGTAAAATTTTATCAAAAGATCAACAACAACTTTTTAATTTTTTAAATAGTACTATGGAACCTTGGGATGGACCTGCTGCAATTGCAGCAACAGATAACGAATGGGCAATTGTGGCGAATGATAGAAATGGGCTTAGACCTTTAAGATATTCTATTACAAAAGATAAATTATTATTTGCAGGGTCAGAAACTGGCATGATAGAATTTAACGAAAAGTTAATACTTTCTAAAGGTAGATTAGGACCAGGTGAAGTACTTGGAGTGAGATTAGAAAAAGGAAAAATTTTTAAAAATAATCAAATTAAAAATTTTTTAGCTAAAGAATACAAACATTTTAATAATCAAATTATTGACCTAGATAAAAAACTCATAGTAAAAAATGAAAAAAGTTTATTTCAAGGTGAAGATTTGCGACATAAACAACATTCTTTTGGGATTAGTCTTGAAGATTTGGAATTAATTTTGCACCCAATGGTTGAGGATGCTAAAGAAGCAACTGGTTCTATGGGTGATGATACTCCTTTAGCAGTTTTATCAGATAAATATAGACCACTATATCACTTTTTTAGACAAAATTTTAGTCAAGTGACAAACCCACCAATTGATTCTCTTAGAGAAAACAAAGTAATGAGTTTAAAAACTAGATTTGGAAATTTAGGAAATATTTTAGACTTTAATAACCTCACAGAAAAAAATATTTATGTTTTGGAAAGTCCAATTTTATCTAATTCTCAATTTAATAATTTCTTAAATTATTTTGGTAATAATTATAAAATAATCGAATGTTTGTTTTCTAAAGAAGAGAACTTAGAAGATTCAATTAAAAGAATTAGGAAAGAGGCAGAAATTGCTGTTAGACAAGGAATTACTCAATTAGTTCTGTCTGATAAAAATGTATCAGAAGATTTGCTTGCAATACCAATGCTTTTATGCGTTGGCGCAATAAACACTCATTTAATAAGACAAAAATTAAGAGGCTATGTGTCTATAAATATACAAACAGGGGAAGCTTTTGATACTCATTCTTTTGCTACTTTAATTGGTGTAGGAGCAACCACAGTCAATCCTTACTTGGCATTAGACAGTATTTTCAATCGTTATTCAAAAAATTTATTTGAAAAACTTACTTATGACGAATGTGTAAAAAAATACATTAAGTCTGTTAATTCTGGGCTTTTAAAAATTATGTCAAAAATGGGTATCTCAGTAATTAGCTCTTATAGAGGAGGATGCAACTTTGAAACAGTAGGACTTAGCAGGTCTATTGTTAACGATTATTTTCCAGGTGTCTTATCTAAGATTTCAGGTATTGGATTAATGGGTATAGAAAAAAAAGTTAGATCAAATCATAAAATAGCTTTTGAAAATAAAACCAATGTACTTCCTATAGGTGGATTATATAGATATAGAAAAAACGGTGAAACTCATCAATATCAAGGTAAGTTAATTCATTTATTGCAAACAGCAGTAACTAAAAATTCTTATGATTTATATAAAAAGTATGCCAAAGGTATTTATGATTTGCCTCCAATCAATCTAAGAGATTTAATTGATTTTAAAAAGGAAAAGTCAATTGATATTAGTGAAGTTGAACCAATCGAAAATATTTTAAGAAGATTTGGAAGTGGGAGTATGTCTCATGGAGCATTATCCAAAGAGGCCCATGAGACATTAGCTATAGCAATGAATAGAATTAAAGGTGCATCTTGCAGTGGAGAAGGAGGAGAGGATAAAAATAGGTTCAAAGTTTTAAGCAATGGAGACTCCGCAAATTCTAGAGTTAAACAAATAGCCTCAGCTAGATTTGGAGTAACAATAGATTATTTAAATAATTGTAATGAAATTGAGATTAAGATAGCTCAAGGTGCAAAACCCGGAGAAGGTGGACAATTACCTGGTTTTAAAGTTACTCAAGAGATTGCACAATTAAGACATTCAACACCTGGAGTAACTTTAATTTCTCCTCCACCTCATCACGATATTTATTCAATAGAGGATCTTGCTCAACTAATTTATGATTTGAAACAAATCAATCCTAAAGCAAGAGTAGGAGTAAAACTTGTTGCTTCATCAGGTGTTGGAACTATAGCAGCAGGTGTTGCAAAAGCAAAAGCAGATATAATTTTAATTTCAGGTCATAATGGTGGAACTGGAGCTACACCTCAAACAAGTGTAAAATATGTTGGAGTGCCCTGGGAAATGGGTTTAACAGAAGCAAATCAAGTTTTAACTCTTAATAATTTAAGACATTCTGTGACTTTAAGAACCGATGGTGGTATCAAAACTGGTAGGGATGTTGTAATTGCTGCCATGATGGGTGCTGAAGAATTTGGAATTGCTACAACAGCACTAGTTGCGATGGGATGTATAATGGTTAGACAGTGTCATTCAAACACATGTCCAGTTGGAGTTTGTACCCAGGACGAAGAATTAAGAAAAAAATTTAGTGGAACACCAGAAAAAGTTGTTAATTTATTCTCTTTTGTTGCTACAGAGGTAAGAGAGATTTTATCAGAATTAGGTTTTAAAAATTTAAATGAAATTATAGGAAGAACAGATTTGCTTAAGCAGGTAAGCAAGGGATCTCCAAACTTAGACGATTTAGATTTAAATCCGTTGTTTGTACAGACTGATCCAGGTGACAATAAAAGATATTGTGAAGATAACTCTATAATTCAGGTGCCTGAAACAATTGATCAAAAAATATGGCCAGAAATTAAAGAATTAATTGATCGAAATGAGAGTATAAAAAACATATATCAAATTAAAAATACAGATAGAGCTGTTGGTACAAGGATATCATATGAATTGTATAAAAAGTTTGGGGAAAATAATTTAGATGAAAACAAAATTGTTTTAAACTTTAAAGGTTCAGCAGGACAGTCTTTTGGTGCTTTTGGTATTAAAGGGCTCAAATTAAATTTAAAAGGTGACGCTAACGATTATGTTGCTAAAGGATTATCTGGTGCAACAATTTCAATAAAATTACAGGAAGAGAGCAATCTTATTTCAAATGAAAATACTATTATTGGAAATACTGTATTATATGGCGCTACCTCTGGTTATTTATTTGCTTCTGGTCAAGCAGGAGAAAGATTTGCGGTAAGAAATTCAGGAGCCACATCTGTAATTGAGGGATGTGATTCAAATGGTTGTGAATATATGACAGGTGGAAATATCATAATTTTGGGAGATGTAGGAGATAATTTTGCAGCGGGCATGACTGGTGGCATGGCATTTATATATGATAAAAAAAATGATTTTGAAAAGAAAGTAAATCCAGAAACAGTAATTTGGCAAAGACTAGAAACAGAATATTGGGAGAGATTTTTAAAAAACTTAATTAAAAGGCATTTTGATGAAACAGACTCCATGATAGCAAAGCAAATTCTTGAAAATTTTAATATTGAGAAAAATAATTTTTTTCAAGTGTGTCCAAAAGAAATGTTAAACAAATTAAAAAATCCTATTTCATTAAAAAATAATATTGAAATTGCTGTTTAATATTTTTTAGAGACTATAGAGTTTAATTCTTTGACAATTTTGTTTAAATTCTTTTTAGATGACAAGCTATGATCACCTTTTTTTATTATTAGTAATTTTCTCTTAGAATTTGGAAATATTTTCAAAACTTTTCTTGAAAAACTTACAGGGACTACTTCATCCTTACTTCCATGTATCATCGTAACAATTATATTATAATAAATCTTTTTATTAAGAACCTTGTTTTTTCTTCCGTCTTTAATTAGTTGATATGATATTGGATATTCATAATTTCCATGTTTTAGGTTGTAAATTCTTTTTTTAATTATTTCTTTTTTCACTTTTTTTGAAAACTTTCTCCACATTAAGTATTCAAGAAATTCTGGTGCAGAACCTATGCCTAAAAACCCTACAATTTGTTTTTTAAAAATTTTAAATTGATTTATTGAAATCCATGATCCCATACTTGAACCAACCAAGATAAATTTTTTTTTTTTTATTATTTTTTTAATTACACATGATGTTTGATTTGACCATTTACTTATATTTCCTTTTGTAAATTCTCCAGATGATTTACCATGACCCGAATATTCTAATCCCAAAAAACCTATTTTTTTTTTATTACAAAACTTTAAAAAAGTACTTGGTTTTTCACCTTCTAAATCGGACTTAAATCCATGTAAAAAAACTATGAAAGGTAATTTTTTGTGCTTATTCCTTAAAAATCTGATTTTTATATTAGGTGATACTTTTAAAAATTTAAATTTATTCATTAAAGTTTATATAGAGTAATTCTTAATATATAATCTTATCAAATGTCATCTAAAATAAAAGTTTTACAAGTTATTCCGAAATTAGGATATGGGGGAGCTGAAACTGGGTGTTATGATTTAGCCCATTATCTCAATGAGCAAAGTGCTAAGTCCTATATAGTTACCAGTGGTGGCCCTCTTTTAAAATACATTGATAAAAAAAAAGTAAAATTAATTAGATTACCAGTACAAAGTAAGAATCCAATTTTGATAATTATAAATGCAATAATAATAATTTTTTTAATTTTTTTATTTAGAATTAATATTGTACACGCAAGGAGTCGTGCGCCCGCATGGTCCTGTTTTCTTGCAACAAAAGTAACACGAACAAAATTTGTTACAACATTCCATGGAACTTATAATTTTAAAAATTCTATGAAAAAATATTATAATTCCATAATGGTAAAATCAGATTTAGTAATTGCTGGATCTAATTTTATTTTTTCGCATATTAAGGAAAATTATTTGAATTATTTAAATAAAAACCAAAAATTATTAACAATATTTAGAGGCATAAATTTAGAATATTTTGACTCATCAAAAATTAAAAATAATGATGAGTTGAAGCTTATGAATGAATGGAAAATAGAAAAAACTTTAAGTTTTTATGAAAAAAAAATAATTCTTTTTCCAGGAAGACTTACATCATGGAAAGGTCATGAAATGTTTATTGAGTCTTTAAATATGTTCAAACAAAAAAACCCAGATAAGTTATTTTTTGTCGTTATACTAGGAAGCGATCAAGGACGAAAAATTTACAAAAAAAAAATACAAAGATTGGTCGAACAGTATCGACTAATTAAAGATGTTATGTTTATAGAAAATTGTAACAATATGCCTTTAGCTTATAAAATTTCTGATATTGTTGTAAACTGCGCAATCGAACCAGAAGCCTTTGGGAGAGTTGCAGTTGAAGCTCAAGCTATGGAAAAAATAATACTAGCCAGTAATCTCGGAGGTGCTAAAGAAACAATTTTAGACAATAAAACTGGTTTTTTATTTAAAGCAAATGACTCAAATGATTTGACTAATAAGCTTTCTCATATATTTGAACTTGATGAAACTACGTTGAAATCTATGGGCAATGAGGGTAGAAAAAACGCAATTAATAAATTTAATGTTGAAAAAATGTGTTTTTCTACATATTCAGAATATAAAAAACTAATTAATGCTTAACATTACATTACCAGATGGAAAAAAATTAACTTTTGAAAAGAAAGTTTCGGGAATAAAGATTGCAGAAAAAATAAGTAAATCTCTAGCCAAAGATGCTTTGGTTATGGAAGTAGATGGAATATTAAAAGATCTTAGCTTTGAAATTGATAATGATTGTAATGTAAAAATTTTAACTTCAAAAGATAAAGATGGATTAGATACTATAAGACACGATACAGCCCATATTCTAGCAATGGCAGTGCAAGAATTATTTCCAGGTACTCAAGTTACTATAGGACCAACTATTGAAAATGGTTTTTATTATGATTTTTCTAGAAAAGATCCTTTTACAGAAAATGATTTAAACAAAATTGAAAAAAAAATGTCAGAAATAGTTGATAGGGATGAGCCTACTTATCGAGAAGTTTGGGATAGGGACAAAGCAATTTCACATTTTAAAAAAATTGGAGAAAATTATAAATCTGAAATAATTAAAGATATCCCAAAGGGAGAAGAAGTATCAATTTATTTTCATGGGAAATGGCACGATCTATGTAGAGGACCCCACTTAACTTCTACTGGAAAAATTGGAAAGTATTTTAAATTAACTAAAGTTGCAGGCGCATACTGGAGAGGAGATTCTAATAATGAAATGCTTCAAAGAATTTATGGAACAAGTTGGTCAACCCAAAAACAATTAGATGATTATTTGAAAAGAATTGAAGAGGCTGAAAAAAGAGATCATAGAAAATTAGGAAAAGAAATGGATTTATTTCATTTTAGAGAAGAAAGTCCAGGAGCAGTATTTTGGCATGAAAAGGGTTGGAATTTGTTTCAGAAACTAATTTCTTACATGAGAGCAAAACAAGATGAAGCAGGATACAAAGAGATAAACACACCAGAAGTATTGGATAGATCCTTATGGGAAAAATCTGGTCATTGGGAAAAATTTGGTGCTAATATGTACACTTCTACTACTCCTGATGAAAAAATATTTGCAATAAAACCAATGAATTGTCCTGGATGTGTTCAAGTATTTAATCAAGGTTTAAAAAGCTATAGAGATCTACCTTTGAAAATGTCTGAATTTGGAAAAGTGCATAGATATGAACCTTCAGGCGCTCTTCATGGTCTTCTAAGAGTAAGGGCTTTTACCCAAGATGATGCCCACATTTTTTGTACAGAGGAACAAATAACTGAAGAATGCTTGAGTGTTACTAATTTAATATTAGAAATTTATAAGGACCTTGGATTTGAGAATGTAATTTTAAAATATTCTGACAGACCAGACTTAAGAGTGGGAGATGATAACGTTTGGGATAAATCTGAAAAAGCTTTATTAGAGGCAATAAAAGCATCAAAACTAGAATACACAGTAAACAAAGGCGAAGGTGCATTTTATGGACCTAAAATAGAATTTGTTTTGAGAGATGCAATTGGGAGAGATTGGCAGTGTGGTACACTACAAGTAGATTTAAATTTACCTGGTCGTCTTGGAGCCTCTTTTATAGATAAAGACGGATCAAAAAAAATACCAGTTATGCTTCATAGAGCATTGTTTGGATCTTTAGAAAGATTTATTGGTATCTTAATTGAAAATTATGCAGGTAAACTTCCATTTTGGATTTCTCCTCTTCAGACAGTTGTTATTCCTGTATCAAGCGATTTTGACTCCTATGCAAAAGAAGTAAATAAAGAAATTAAAAAAAAAGGCATTTCATCTATAGTTGATTTAAAAAATCATAATTTAAATTACAAAATAAGGGAACATTCTTTATCTAAGATACCAATTCTGCTTATTTGTGGAAAAAAAGAAGTTGACAGTAACACAGTAACTATTAGAAGATTGGATTCTAATAAACAGGAAAATATGGATTTAAATTTATTCTTAAAAAAATATTCTGCTTTAAATAAAGCAAACTCAAAATAAGTGGCAGATTTCAAACAAAATTATTTTCAAAGAAGAACAAAAGATCGAGGTCCTAGATCAAATAATAGAATCATTTCATCTGAGGTTCAGGTAATTACAAGTGATGGAGAAAATCTAGGAATTTTAAATCTCAATGAAGCTATTAACAAAGCTAAAAGCGAGGGATTAGATTTAATTGAGATTGCGCCAAACGCAAAACCACCAGTTTGTAAAATCATGGATATGGGAAAATATAAATATGATGCTCAAAAAAAAGCAAATAAAGCTAAAAAAAAACAAAAAAAAATTGAGTTAAAAGAAATCAAACTAAGACCAGTCACCGAAGTTCATGATTATACTTTTAAAATTAAAAATGCTCAAAAATTTTTATCAAAAGGTGATAAGGTTAAGTTTACAATTAAATTTAAAGGTAGAGAACTTCAGCATTCTCATTTAGGAAATGAACTCATGGATAAAATCAAGCAAGACATGCAGGATATCGGGAAAGTAGAACTACAGCCAAAATTTGATGGAAAACAAATGATTATGGTTATTCAGCCCTTATAATTGATATTTGTAGTTGTAAAATAATATTAATATTTGTATAAACCCATTTCAATTATGCCAAAACTAAAAACAAAAAGCTCCGCAAAAAAAAGGTTTAAAATTACATCTAAAGGCAAAGTAGTTATGGCTCAGGCTGGCAAAAGGCATGGCATGATTAAAAGAACAAATTCACAAATTAGAAAACAAAGAGGCACAACAATAATGTCTAAACAAGACAGCAAGATTGTAAAATCTTATATGCCTTACAATTTAAGAGGATAAAATGGCTAGAGTTAAAAGAGGAGTAACAAGTAGAGCTAAACATAAAAAAGTTTTAAAGGCTGTCAAAGGCCAGTGGGGAAGAAGAAAAAATACAATTAGAGTTGCTCGTCAGGCTATGGAAAAAGCAATGCAATATGCTTATAGAGACAGAAGAAATAAAAAAAGAGATATTAAATCTTTATGGATACAAAGAATAAATGCAGGTGTTAGATCTGAGGGTTTGACATATTCAAAATTTATCAATGGTTTAAATAAATCTGGTATAAAATTAGATAGGAAAATTCTAGCTGAAATAGCATACGATAGCCCAGAGGCATTTAAAACCATAGTAAAAAAAGCACAAGCTGCACTGAATTAATCTTCACTATTGTTTTTCTCAAGTTAACAAATAATCTACAGAAATGTCGGATATTAAAAAAATTAAAGATGAATACTTAGTTAAAATAAACAATAATCATAATTTAGATAATCTCAATCAAATCAAATCAGAGTTGTTTGGAAAAAACGGAATTATTGCATTAGAGTTTAAAAAGATTAGTTCTATTTCTGTAAATGAAAAAAAACAGTTTGCGTCTAATCTAAATTTAATAAAAGATGAACTTCAAAATGCTCTAAATAAAGGATTCAAAACAATAGAAGCAAAAGAAATAAATTCAAAACTTCAAAACGAAAAATTGGATATTACTCTACCTGAACGAAATTTTAATCAAGGTAAAATCCATCCGGTTTCTCAAGTTATTGATGAAATTTCCTCAATATTTTCAGAAATAGGTTTTAGCGTTGAGGAAGGGCCAGATGTTGAAAATGAATATAATAATTTTACTGCATTAAATACACCAGATAATCACCCCGCAAGAGATATGCATGATACTTTTTATCTTGATAAAAAAAAAGAGTATCTTTTAAGAACTCATACTTCACCTGTTCAAGTAAGAACTATGAACAAAGGCAAACCCCCATTTAAAATAATTGCACCGGGAAGAACCTATAGATCAGATAGTGATCAAACGCATGCACCCATGTTTCACCAAGTTGAAGGCTTACATATAGATAAAAATATAAATATGGGGCATTTAAAAGGTTGTTTAAACTATTTTATTAAAGAATTTTTTGAAGTAAAAAAAATTAAGATGAGATTTAGACCAAGTCATTTTCCATTTACTGAACCATCTGCAGAAGTAGATATTGGATATGAAATGAAAGATGGAAATATTATAATTGGCGAAGGAGATAAGTGGTTAGAAATTTTAGGTTGTGGGATGGTTCATCCCAATGTTTTAAAAAATGTAAAAGTGGATCCAAAAAAATATCAGGGTTATGCATTTGGTATAGGTATAGATCGATTGGGTATGTTAAAATATGGAATTAATGATTTAAGAGCTTTTTTTGAGACTGATTATAGATGGTTAAATCATTTTGGCTTTGATCCTTTAGACGTACCTTCAAACTATAGAGGTTTAAGTAGATGAAATTTACAATTCAATGGCTGAAAGAACATCTTGATACCAAACTTAGCGATGAAAAGATTATTGAAAAATTAACCTTTATTGGGCTTGAAGTTGAAAGTTTTGAGAGTATTTCAAGCGAACTTGATAATTTCAAAGTTGTCAAAATTATTAGTGCTGAGCAACATCCTAATGCAGATAGACTAAAAGTATGTGAAGTTGATATAGGCCAAAAAAATACAATCAAAGTAGTTTGTGGTGCTCCTAATGCAAAGAAAGATCTTATAACAATTTATGCTTCCCCAGGAACTATTATTCCAAAAAATAAAATGAAATTATCTATAAGTAAAATAAGAGGTGTAACATCTTATGGAATGTTATGCTCAGGGTCTGAATTAAATATTTCAAATGAAAGTGATGGAATAATCGAACTTTCTTCAAAAAAATACCAAAATAAAATTGGTAATAAATACTTTAAAAATAATAGTCCTAAAATACTAGATTTATCTATTACTCCTAACAGGCCAGATTGTTTAGGCGTAAGAGGTGTTGCAAGAGATCTAGCCGCAGCAGGGTATGGAAAATTAAAAAAAATTAATAATAAAAAATTGAAACTAGATGGATCACAAGACATAAAAATTTCAATCAAAAAAGAGAAGTATCAAGGATGCGAGTCCTTCGGAAGTTGTCTTATAAAAGGTATTAAGAACGTAGAAAGTCCACAATGGTTAAAAAATAAAATTATATCACTTGGACAAAAACCAATATCAGCGGTAGTTGATATAACAAACTATGTGATGATAGATCTTAATAGACCATTGCATGCATATGATGCAGATAAAATTGATAAAGAAATTATAGTTAGAAATTCAAAAAAAGGTGAGTCATTTGAGGCACTTGATAACAAAAAATATATTCTTGAAAATGATATGTGTGTAATATCAGATAGAACTGGAGTTCTAGGTTTAGGTGGAATTATAGGTGGTACTCGTTCTGGAACAGAACAGCATACAAAAAATATATTATTAGAGTCAGCATATTTTGACCCAAGTTCAATCAGAAAGACTTCTAAAAAGTTAAACATAGATACAGATGCAAAATTTAGATTTGAAAGAGGGATAGATCCTCAATCAAATTTACAAGGTATAGAAAAAGCAGCTGAACTTATTCAACAAATTTGTGGAGGAAAAATTAGTAGATTTAATAACAAAAAAATAAAAAACTTTAAAAATAATAATATAGAATTTGAAATTCATTTATTTGATCGAATTACAGGTTTTAAAATTAAAACTAAAGAAATAATAAAAATTTTAAATGATCTTGGATTTGGAACTAAATTAAAAAAAAATAAAATAAGTCTAAAAATACCTTCCTGGAGACCAGATATAAGTCAACCTATAGATATTGTTGAAGAGATTGTAAGAATAAAAGGCTATGATCATATTAAAACTATAGACCCAGATAAAACAAGGTTAAAACCGACTTTAAATAAAACTCAAAAATTATTCCATTTTTTGCAAAGATCGGTAGCTTCAAAAGGCTATGTTGAAACAGTTACCTGGTCTTTTACTGATGAAAAAATTAATAGTTATTTTATAGAGAATAAACATCAAATAAATATTGTTAACCCTATTAGTTCTGATCTAAATGTTCTCAGAAGTTCTATTTTCCCAAATTTAATTTTTTATTTAAAAAAAAATATAGATAGAGGTTTTAGAGATATATCTTTATTTGAAATTGGTCCAACTTTTTATGGAAAAGAACCAGGTGAGCAATTAACGGTTATAGGTGCTTTACGATCTGGAAAAGCTATAAGATCAAATTGGTTAGAAAAGGACAGAAATATAGATGTTTATGACTCCAAAAGAGATCTAGTACAAACTTTAGTTGAGGCTGGATTTAACAAAGAAAAACTTTATTTTGTAGATCAGACACCATCATATTATCATCCAGGAAAATCTGGAAAAGTTTATTTAAGCAAAACTGATAAAAATCCGATCGCATTTTTTGGAGAAATTCATCCAAATATAATTAAAAATCTTGAAATTAACACAGATAGTTTGGTTTGTTTTGAAATTTATTTAGATCACATAAACGAAACAACAAGAAAACTTAGAGAAAGGAAATCGTCTTTTCAATATTCTGACTATCAAAAGTCTGAAAGAGATTTTGCATTTATTGTTGATAAAAAAATTAAAGTTCAGGATTTAGTAAATATAATTTCATCTGTAGATAAAAATTTAATTAAATCAGTAAATGTTTTTGATGTTTATGAGGGAGAAAATATTCCATCAGATAAAAAATCCATAGCACTAAATGTAAATATACAATCATCAGATAAGGCACTTAAAGAAAATGATTTAGATAATATAAGCAATCTTATAATCTCTGAGGTAGAAAAAAGATCTGGTGCAAAAATTAGATCTTAAAATGTCATCTACAATTGATAACATCAGAAACTTCGCAATAATTGCACATATTGATCATGGCAAATCTACTATAGCTGACAGAATTATACATCGATGTGGCGGTTTGACAGAAAGAGAGATGAAGGAACAAGTATTAGATTCAATGGATATTGAAAGGGAGAGAGGTATTACAATAAAAGCTCAAACAGTAAAATTAAATTATAAATCAAAAAATGGTAAAGAATATATTCTTAATATTATTGATACTCCTGGACATGTTGATTTTAGTTATGAAGTAAGTAGATCCCTTTACGCATGCGAAGGATCAATTTTGATTGTAGATAGTACTCAAGGTGTTGAAGCTCAAACACTTGCCAATGTTTATCAGGCGCTAGACATTAATCATGAAATTATACCAATCTTAAACAAAATAGATTTACCAGCCTCAGAAACTGAAAGAACTAAAAAACAAATTGAAGATGTGATAGGAATAGATACTTCAAATGCTGTTGCATGTTCTGGAAAAACAGGTGAGGGAATTGATGAAATTTTAGAAAGTATAGTTAAAATTTTACCTCCACCAAAAGGTGAAAAAAAAAAAAATCTTAAATGTTTACTTGTAGATAGCTGGTACGATTCATATTTAGGTGTTGTAATACTAGTCAGGATTATTAATGGAAAAATCATTAAGAATATGAAAATTAAAATGATTTCAACAAACCAAGAATATATTGTGGAAAAAGTTGGAGTCTTTACTCCAAAAGCAAAAGATATAAATGAGTTAAACTCTGGTGAGATTGGCTTTATAATTACTGGTATCAAAAAATTATCTGATACAAAAGTAGGTGACACAATTTGTGATGCTGAACATTCAGAGGTAGACGCTTTGCCAGGTTTTAAACCAAGCAAACCGGTAGTTTTTTGTGGTCTATTCCCTGTGGACAGTTCTGAATATCAAAAATTAAAAGATGGTTTAGCAAAACTTCAGTTAAATGATGCTAGTTTTTCATATGAAGCAGAATCCTCTTCTGCGCTTGGTCTAGGTTTTCGCTGTGGTTTTCTTGGTTTATTGCACCTAGAGATAATTACAGAAAGATTAGAAAGAGAATTTGATATTAATTTACTAACTACCACTCCTGGTGTTGTTTACAAAGTTCATTTAAACAAAGGAGAAATAATTGATTTACAAAATCCATCTAGTTTACCAGATCCAACATTTATAAAATTAATTGAGGAACCGTGGATTAAAGCAACAATTATTACTCCAGATCAATATTTAGGTTCAATCATAAAAATTTGTCAGGATAAGAGAGGAATTCAAAAAAATTTAACATATTCAGGAAACAGGGCAGTATTAAGCTATGAATTACCTTTAAACGAGGTTGTTTTTGATTTTAATGATAGATTAAAATCTATGACTAGTGGGTATGCAAGTTTTGATTACGAAATTTTAGGCCACAAAGAAGGTGATTTAGTCAAGCTATCAATATTAGTAAACACCGAACCCGTAGATGCACTTGCCATGATGGTTCATAAAGATTTTGCCCAAACTATAGGAAGGGAGGTTTGTGAAAAATTAAAAGATTTAATTCCTAGACATAACTTTATGATACCAGTCCAAGCAGCTATAGGTGGAAAAATAATTGCTAGAGAAACAATTAAAGGTTTTAAAAAGGATGTATTAACTAAAATTCATGGAGGAGGTGCAAGAGATAGAAAAAGAAAACTTCTTGATAAACAAAAAAAAGGAAAAGCAAAATCTAAACAGTTTGGTAGAGTAGAAATTCCCCAGGAAGCTTTTATTGGAGTCTTAAAAATAAATAAAGATATTTAATTTATAAACCTTATTATTTTATTTTGTATTAAGGTATTTTTTACTTTTGTGGAATTTATAAAATCTACCTTATTATAAATAGTTTTGCTGGATTTTGGAGTAGTTTTTGGATTGTAAATACTCAAAACTTTCTTTCTAAGAGCAGCACCCAAACATATAGGGCCAGACTCATTACCTATTACATAATTACAGTTTCTAATTATTTCTAATACAGATTTAAAATTTTTATTATATGTAAAAACTATATTAGTTTTTTTCTTCATCTTGAGCATAATAGATCGAAATTTTTTCTTATTTCTTGGAGAAAAATTTATAAATAACATATTTTTATTAATAGCTATCTTATTGATTAAATTAATATAATTTTGTTCTCCCCAATTATTTTGATTGTGAAATGAGTCAATATTTAAAAAGATTTTTTTATTTTTATTAGAAACAATTTTTGAATTCAATTTATAGTTTTTTTCTAATTTTTTTAAATTAAATTTTTTTTTCGTTTCGTTGTATATATATTTTGATAAATCTTTTTCTTTTGATTTAGAAAAACTTAATTTAGTATTTGCGTTTGATAAAAATAAAGATGCTTTTAATCTTTTACTCGAAGCTGATAAAACTGTTAGATCTGAGTTAAATTTATTAATTTGGTTTTTAAGGCCCAATACTTTTTGTAAAACTTTTTGTCTATTAAAATCACCATATACAATTTTTGACACTAAATTTTCACCTTTTAAAATAATCTTTGCTTTTGAATTATGAACTGTAATTAAATTTATTTTTGTTTTATATTTTTTTTTTAAAAATCTTAGTAATGGTAAATGAAATATTAAATCTCCAATCCCTCTATAGGGGGAAACAACTAAAATTTTCATAATAATACAATATATATATTCTATGAAAATAAATATAAATATGATAATTCACATTACTCATGAAAAAAATAATTATAACTGGTGGTTTAGGTTACATTGGTTCTGAATTATGTAAGATATATTCTGGATATAGCTGGAATGATAAAGTTATAGTTATTGATAACAGATTTATATCGGAAAGAATCAATCAACTCCGAAAATGGAATATGGAGTTTATTCATGGTGATATTTTAGATAAAGAATTAATTAAAAAGTATTGCCATGATGCAGACATAGTTCATCATTTAGCAGGTATTACTGATGTCCCAAGAGTAAAAAGTGAGGCAAGTGCTGAAAAAGAAAAAAAAATTAAGATTGTTGCTGAAGAAGGGACTCAGAATATTTTAGATGTAATAGATGATAATTGTAAAATTATCATGCCTTCTACTCACGTGGTGTACGAAGGTATTAATGAAGTAAGAAAAGATATTTTAGAAAATGAGGAGACTTGTCCAGTTCTTGCTTATGGAAAATCTAAAGACTTTAATGAAAAACAGCTTAAAAATTCAGGTAAAAAATTCATCATTATAAGATTGGGATCAGTTTATGGATATTCTACTGATACTGCAAGAATAGATATAATGGTAAATTTTTTTTCAAAAATGGCTTCTCAAAATGGGATATTAAAATTATTTGGAGGTGGAAGGCAATTAAAAAGTCTTGTTCCATTAATTGATGTAGCAAGATGTTTTAAATTTATGGAGGAAAGAGAAGAAATAAATAATGAATTGTATAATTTTACAAAAGATACAGTGACAGTAAAACAAGTAGCTGAAATTTGTAAAAAATTTAATCCAAGGGTGCAGCTTAAAGAGACAAATGATGAAATTCCTAACTTAGGATTTTCTTTATCAAATAAAAAAATTTTAAATACAGGCTTTAAATTTCTCTATAATCTTGAAGAAAGCATAAAAGAAATGATTGCTAAATGGTCAGAGCAAAATATTACAAAAGAATTAGAATATGTTGTAGATGGTCAAAATGAGTATAAAGACTCAAGAGGAAAAATTAGCAATCATGAACTTACAGAACCAATAAATATGATAGGATTAATTGACTCCAAAAAAGGAACTGTAAGAGCTAATCACTTTCATCCACAGCAGGAACAAAAATGTCTTTTTATTAAAGGTCAAATTATTGAAGTATACCAAGATTTGTTAAATCCTGGCTCACCAAAAATTACACAGGTGGTTGATGAAGGTCAACAATCTATAATTAAACCTAATGTTGCACATACCATGGTGTTTTCAAAAGATACAATTTTTTTAAATTTGGTTAGGGGTGAAAGAGAGCATGAAAATTATGGTATTACCCATACTATAAAACATACTCTTGTTGATGAAGAAGAAAAAAACTTATTACTAAGTTGTTATAAATTTAATTGTAGGTGTTGTGGCAATACAAAACTCAAAAGGGTTATTTCTTTGGGATATCAACCTCTTGCAAATAATTTATTATCAAAAAAAGATCAAAAAACAGAACTCTACCCTTTAGAAATAAATTACTGTTATAAATGTCATAATTGTCAGTTATCTGTTGCTGTAGATTCAAAAAAAATGTTTTCTAACTATTTTTATCTATCATCAACATCAAATACATTTAAAGAACATTTCAAAAATGCTGCAAATAAATATATAAAAGAATTTAAGTTAAACCCAAAAAAATCTTATATTATAGATGTAGGAAGTAATGATGGTATTGGATTACAACCTTTTAAAGATCTTCAATTTAAAAAAATTTTAGGTGTAGAACCTGCAAAAAACTTAGCAAAAATATCTAATAAGAAAAAAATTAAAACTATAAACACTTTTTTAAATCAAAGTAGTCTTAAAAAAATAAAAAAAGGTGCTGATCTTATCCTAGCCTCAAATGTATTTGCTCATTCGGATGATTTAAAAAATATGGCTAATTGTATGCTTAAGTTAGTTAAGACAAACGGCACAATTATTATTGAGGTTCAATATCTTTTAAAAACACTAAAAGATTTGACTTTTGATAATATTTATCATGAGCATTATAATTACTGGTCTTTAACATCTTTAAATTATTTTTTTAATAGCATTTCGTCTAAAATTTATAAGGCAGAAAAAATAGATACACACGGAGGTTCCTTGAGGGTTTATATATCGAAAAATCAAAAGGTAAAAATTCAAAGCAGTGTTACAAAAATTTTAAAAGAAGAGGAAAAATTTGGAATTAAAGATTTTAAAACTTATAAAAAATTTGAAAAAAAGATTTTACAAATAAAAACAAATGTTAGAAAAAACTTAAAAAATTTATTAAAAAATCATAAAAAGATTATAGGCTATGGTTCTCCAGCTAAAGCTACAACAGCTCTAAATTTTTTTGGGATTTCAAAAGAAATTGAATGTATTATTGAAGATAATAAACTAAAACATGGAAAATTCATACCTGGAGTTAAAATACCAATAATTTCAAAAAAAAAACTAAAAACTAATCCTAAATGTGTTCTAGTGTTGGCCTGGAATTTTTTTAATGAAATTAAAAAGAATAACCAAGATTTATCAAAAAACTTCGTATCTATATCTGAATTAAAAAATTAAGCTAGCCAATCTTTGTATTTTTCAGGATTTTTTTGAATATAATTTGGCAACTCTTTTAAACTTGCCACTCTTAAAATTTCATTTGTATTAAAAAAATTCTTTTGTTCTTTAATACACTGATCCAGTAAATTCTTATTTTTAAAATATTCAGTGTTATGTTCTGAGTGAGCATAAGACTCTAGTTTACCAATAATACTTTCTGAAGTTCTTAACCATCCAAAGTGCCAACCACCATTTTCAATTATTCTTATATTTCTTGAATACCTTGGTGAAAACAGCTTATCTAATCTTAAAAGACTATATTTCTTTGTTCTTAAACTTCTGAGCCATTGTAATGACTTTAAATTTTGAAATTTACAAATTTTTGATCCTATCCACTTTTCATTTAAACACAAATTCAATTTATACATTGAATGTACTTGAGAGAAGGCAATAATATTATTCCCAACTTGTTTCATTATAATTTTTTTTAGATCTGGAATTTCATCGATATCAGAAAGAAGAATCAAATCATTTTTGTCAGCATCATGCAATCCTTTAGATAAATAATTTCTTTGAAATTGATCTCTACCATGGGGCTCTTTAATATTTTCAAATTTTTCTACATAATAATATCTAATTTTATTTTTAAATTTAGATATTAAATCTTTATTTATATTTTGAGTTTTTTTATTCCCTTGATGAGTTTCTCCAAATTCTACAATAACAAAATAATCAACATATTTGTCAAGTTCATTTAATCTGATTTCTAACAAATGATTTTCATCATTAAATCCAAAACAATCATAAATTTTCATATTTTATATATATCTTTTTATTTTATTTGATAAAATTAACAAATTATTAATAAAAATTTAATTAATTACTCTATATATAAAATTATGCTTAAAAATGAAATTGTAAATGACTATTATAAAAGTTTAAACGGTAATTATGAAGATCTTATAAAAAGTTATATAAATGAGGAACCTTTTCCCAATATAGAACTAAAAAATTTTTTTAATGAAGAATTTCTTAATAAAGTTTTAAATGAATTTCCCGATTTAAGTAAAAAAAGATCAGAAAACTATAATAATAAAAATGAAATCAAATTTGCAAATAATGATTACAATAATTTTTCCCCAAATATTAAATTAATTTTTAATTATCTAAATTCAGATGAATTTATTTTATTTCTACAAAGCATAACATCAATAAAGGAAAAGTTAATCGCTGATAAAGCTTTAAATGGAGGGGGTCTTCACGAAATTAAAAGAGGTGGTCTATTAAAAATCCATACCGATTTCAATCGACACCCGTCCTTAGAACTAGATAGACGATTAAATGTATTAATTTATTTAAATAAAGATTGGGAAGAGAGCTACGGTGGTCATCTTCAATTATGGGACAAAGATATGAAAAATTGTAAAAAAAAATACCTTCCTGAATTTAACAAAATGGTTGTATTTGGTACAACTGATTTCAGTAATCATGGTCACCCCGATTCTTTATCTTGTCCAGATAATAGATCAAGAAAATCCCTAGCCACTTACTATTATTCTAATGGTAGACCAAAAGAAGAAATTATAAATAGACAATTAAAAAACAGAACTAATTTCAAAGATAGAGAAGGATTTGGCAATGAAACAAATACAAAAGATGAAAATTTTAAGGATTTTTTAAGAAACCTAAATTTTTATCAAAGTCTTAAAAAAATAGAAAAAAAATTCTTTAGAACTGGTAAATCAAAAAGAGATAGAGAAAATAAATAATTTTTTAGATATAATAAGTTTGGGAGAGATGGCCGAGTGGTTTAAGGCGCACGCTTGGAAAGTGTGTGTACTGTCAAAGGTACCGTGGGTTCGAATCCCACTCTCTCCGCCAAGAATCGATTTTTTTTATTAACAAATTAATGATTAAAATTCATTGTTTATTTAAAAATTTGCAAATTAAATAAAAAATATAATTAATCCTCAATAGATCTTATTTACCAATGCTAATTTAATGTCTTTATCTAGACCCATTTTATTAATTTGAAAAAAAATGATATATTTAAATTTTCCGCAAAAAAAATAAATTATGAAAAACACAGAAAATAACAAATATCACGCAGACTCCATCAAAGTATTAAAAGGTCTTGAAGCTGTAAGAAAAAGACCAGGAATGTATATAGGAGATACAGATGATGGAACTGGTTTACATCACATGGTTTATGAAGTTGTAGATAATTCTATTGATGAGGCTTTAGCAGGATATTGTAAAAATATCGATGTTCATATTAATCATGACGGTACAGTTAGCGTTAAAGATGATGGAAGAGGAATTCCTGTAGATATTCATAAAACAGAAAAAAAATCTGCGGCAGAAGTAATAATGACCCAATTACATGCTGGTGGAAAATTTGATCATGATTCTTATAAAGTTTCTGGTGGATTGCATGGCGTTGGTGTTTCAGTTGTTAATGCATTGTCTGAGAAACTAAAACTTACAGTTGATAGAGATGGAAAAAAGTATTTTGTTGAGTTTAAAAATGGTGATGCAATTAAACCTCTAAAAATAATAGGAAAATCTAAGTCAAATGGAACAGAAATAAATTTTCTTCCATCAAAAGAAATTTTTTCCTCAACAAAATTTAGCTTTAACATCCTTCAAAAAAGATTAAGAGAATTAGCATTTCTAAACAAGGGAATTAAAATAACCATTATCGATCAATCTCAAAAAAAAATTAAAAAATCTGAATTCAAATTTGAAGGTGGAATTTTAGAGTTTGTTGAATATTTATGTATTAATAAGGAACAACTTAAAAACAAAAATGATAAAGATTTATTTAAAAAACCAATATTTATTGAGGGTAAAAAAGACAAACTTGAAGTCGAATGCTCCTTAAAATGGAGCGCAAACTATTCTGAGGATGTTTATCCTTATACAAATAATATTTTTCAAAAAGATGGTGGAACCCATTTATTAGGATTTCGAAGTGCCCTAACTCGAGTAATAAACAAATATGCAAATGAGCAAAATTTATTAAAAAAAAATAAATTATCTATATCAGGAGATGATATTAAAGAGGGGTTAACTTGTGTTTTGTCTGTTAAAATACCAGATCCAAAATTTTCATCACAGACAAAAGATAAATTGGTTTCCTCAGAGGTAAGAAATGTAGTTGAGTCAATAATTAATGAAAAATTATCAGTTTGGTTTGATCAAAATCCTTCAGTGGCAAAAATTATTCTTGCCAAGGTTGTTCAAGCTGCACTGGCTAGAGATGTTGCAAGAAAAGCTAGAGAGAATGTAAGAAGAAAGGGAGCGCTAGAGCTAACAGGGTTACCAGGTAAATTAGCCGATTGTCAAAATTCGAAACAAGAAGGTACAGAATTATTTATAGTAGAAGGGGACTCAGCTGGTGGCTCTGCAAAACAGGGTCGAAATAGAGAAAATCAAGCTGTTCTTCCATTGAGAGGTAAAATTTTAAATACTTATACTAGTAATAACGGAACTAAAAAAAATGGGAACGGAAATGATATAAAAACAAAAACATTGGCGAAACTAATTTCTTCAAATGAAATAGTTACTTTAATAAATGCACTAGGTTTAGATCCAAAACAAGAAGAAATTGAGCTTAAGGATTTAAGATATGGTAAAATAATTATAATGACTGATGCTGATGTAGATGGCTCTCATATCAGAGCTTTATTATTGACTTTCTTTAACAATAAACCTTTTAATAAATTAATTGAGCAAGGCCATGTTTTTTTAGCTCAACCACCATTATACAAAATTAACAAAGGCTCAAAAGGTATATATATAAAAGATGATAAAGAATTAGAAAATTATATTTTAAAAAATTCAAAAGAACTTAGTAAAATTAAAAAAGGATCTAAAGATTTTGAAAAAAAACTTCAAGATGAAAAGTCAAAAATTAGTATACAAAGGTTTAAGGGGCTGGGAGAAATGAACCCAGATGAATTATGGAATACAACTTTAAATCCTGAAACTAGAACTTTGCTCAAAGTTGAATATTCAAAAGATTTAAAAAAAGATATCGATTTAATCCATACACTAATGGGAAATGATGTGTCTCTTAGAAAAGATTTCATTGTAGATAATGCAATAAACGTTTCAAATTTAGACATTTAAAATGGAGTTTATCCAAGCTTCAAAATCTTACTATTTAGATAGATCTACTTATATTAATTTAAGGTGGATAGCTATAATTGGTCAGTTTATAACAATAAATTCTGTTAAATTCTTGTTAGAATTTGAATTCCCATATTTGCTTTCAAATATAATAATTCTTTTTGGTATTCTAAGTAATTTATATTTATACCATTTTGATATTAATCCCCAAATATCAAATAAATCTTCATTTATTTACTTGTTGATAGATATTTTTCAATTAAGTATTTTGCTTTATTTAACTGGTGGTGTTTTAAATCCATTTTCAATTTTTTTAATAATTCCGAGTATATTTTCATCTTCCAATCTTAATATCAGAACTAATTTGACATTAATAACTATCACTTTATTTATTATTATTTTTTTAACATTCTTTTCGTATGATCTTCCGTATCCAATGAATGAAAAATTAAGTATTGATGAAAATTATTATTATTCAATACCACTATCATTAATAGTTGCTCTTATATTTCTCAATTATTTTGCAATTACTTTTGGAAAAGAATCAAGGTTAAGAAAAGAGGCTTTAGATAAAATTCAAGAAGTAATTGCTAAAGAACATGAACTCGTGTCACTTGGTGGACAAGCTGCAGCTGCAGCACATTCTTTAGGGACACCATTATCAACTATAAAAATTATCTCACAAGAATTATTTGATGAATTCAAAGAAGACAAAAGATTAAACAAAGATTTAGAATTACTAGTAAGCCAAGTAGAGAGGTGTAATCAAATTTTAAGAAAACTCACATTAAATCCAATTTACGAAGATGAATTCATTGATAAAGATTTATCTTTATTCGAATACATTGATGAAATAATCAAATCTTTTGAGGATATATCAACTAAAAAATTTATTATTAACGTAGAGCAAAACTCTAATTCGTTCCCAATAAGAAAATCAATTGAATTAGTTTATGGGTTTAGAAATTTTATTGGAAATGCAAACAAGTTTGCTAATAGTAAGATATTTATAACAATTAAGAGTGATAGTGAATTATCAGAGATAATTATTGAGGATGATGGGAAAGGATACCCAAAAGATATACTTTCTAAAATTGGAGAGCCATATCTAAAAGTATCTAAGTCAACAGATAAATCAAAAAGAGGACTTGGGTTGGGGATATTTATAGGTAAAACTTTGCTTGAAAAAAATTCTGCTCAATTAATTTGTAGAAATTCTCAAACTAGAGGTGGGGCAGAAGTTAAAATTGTATGGAAAAATAATGATCTAAAAATGCTTTAATTAAGTTTTTTTTTATTTTCAAAAAGACCACTAAGTTCCCCAATCATTACATCCCCTAGTTCTTGGACATCTGTAATTTTAATTGCTTTTTTATAATACCTTGAAACATCATGACCAATTCCAATTGCTAATATTTCAATATCACTTTTATTTTCAATAAATTGAACTATTTTTTTTAGATTCTTTTCTAAAAAGTCACCTGAATTTACTGAAAGGGTTGAGTCATCAACGGGAGCACCATCTGATATGACCATTAAAATTTTTCTTTCTTCTTTTCTTTTTTTTAATCTACTAAAAGCCCAAGAAATTGCTTCACCATCGATATTTTCTTTTAAAAGTCCTTCTTTTAACATTAGTCCAAGATTTTTTTTAGACTGCCTCCATTGTGTGTCAGCTGACTTATAAATAATGTGGCGTAAATCATTTAGTCTACCTGGATTTTTAGGTTTATTATTTTTATTCCATTCTTCTCTACTCTTTCCACCTTTCCAATTTTTAGTTGTAAAACCAAGTATTTCCACTTTTACAGAGCATCTTTCCAATGTTCTTGATAATATATCTGCGCATATTGCAGCAATAGTTATTGGTCTACCTCTCATACTACCAGAATTATCTATTAGAAGTGTGACTACTGTATCTTTAAAGTCTAAATCTTTTTCCTTTTTAAAGGACAAAGAATTAAATGGATCTAAAATTATTCTTGGTAATTTAGAACTATCAAGTAATCCTTCCTCCAGGTCGAAGTCCCATGCTCTGTTTTGCTTAGCTAACAATTGTCTCTGCAACTTATTAGCTAATTTAGTAATTAGATCTTGAAAATTAATTAATTGCTGGTCTAAGCTTTTTCTAAGTTTTGTAACTTCTTCTTTTGTTTCCAAATTTTCAGCTTTAGCTATTTCATCAAATTTATTGGTAAAAATTTTATAATCTTTATCCCCAACTTCACCATTTACTTTTTGAATCACACTTTCTGAACTTTCCTTTTCAGAGTCTGTATCTACTAATTGTTCATTAATTTCGTGCTGGCTTATGTCATAATCCATGTCAATACCATTTTGATCCTCTGTAAAATCATTGTTTTCTTGATCTCCTTCAGATTTGTCACTAGCATCTTTATTAGGGTTTTCTTCTTGCTGATTATTATTTTCTTCATTTTGCTTATCATCTTCATTTTTTTCTGAAGTTAAAATATCCATACTTTCAAGTATTTCTGAAAACTTTGAATTATAATTCTTTTGATTTTCGATATTTTTTTTTAAATAATTAATATGTTTGCTAAATGATGAGTCAAAGTCTTTTTCCCAAAAATTTAAAATATTTTCCGATAAAGAATTCAATTTAATATCAAAAAAATTTTTTAACATATAAATTTCAAATGCTTCTGAGATTGAAACATCCTCTTTTGTTTTAAGCTGATCTTTTCTTTTAATAGATAGATAATAATTATAATTATTTTTTAAATTTTTTGAGACTCCTTTTAACATATTTGACCCAAGAATTTCATATCTCATTTTTTCAGAAATATCATAAAGTTTTTTGCTAGCTGTATTTTTAGGAATATTTTTATTATATATTTCCTTGTCTGAAAATTTGATTTTTAAAGCTTCTGAGTCTGTTTCTGCCCTTAATTTAACATAGTTTTGTTTATTCTCTAAATTTTCGACATCAATAAAATCAAAATTATTAGAGTTTGAACCTTTTTTAATTTTAGGATCTATTTTGAAGTCGTCGGAAATTACTTTAATTGTTGATATTAAAGCCTGTTTAAATTTTTCTTTGATATTTTGATCTTTTTTCATTTAAATCTGAATATTGACCATTGACTCTGGCAAGTCCTCACCAAAACATCTTTGATAATATTCAGATATAATACTTTTTTCTGCTTCGTCGCACTTATTTAAAAAAGTTACTCTAAAAGCATATCCTGTATCTAAAAAAATTTCACTATTAGATGCCCAATTTAAAACAGTTCTAGGACTCATTACAGTTGAGATATCACCACCAATAAACCCTTTTCTGGTTAATGCTGCAACTTTAATCATATTTGCTATTTTTTCTTTACCTTTTGCATTATTTAAATTTTTATTTTTCGCTAAAATTATTTCCATTTCTTTTTCTAAACTTAAATAATTTAAAGATGTGACTATTTCCCATCTATCCATTTGTGCTTGGTTGATTTGATTTGTGCCAGAATACAATCCTGTTGTATCACCTAATCCAATTGTATTTGCAGTAGCAAAAAGCCTAAAGTATTTATTTTGTCTAACAACTTTGTTCTTGTCTAGTAATGTAAAAAAACCG
The DNA here is from genome assembly GCA_902597895.1 of uncultured Pelagibacteraceae bacterium. Classification (GTDB taxonomy): domain Bacteria; phylum Pseudomonadota; class Alphaproteobacteria; order Pelagibacterales; family Pelagibacteraceae; genus Pelagibacter. The sequence goes on along the minus strand of CACJZM010000001.1, from coordinate 81,356 downwards.
TCACTTTCTAGAATTCTTTGCAAAACAAACATAACGTCACTTCTACCTGCATCATATTCATCAAAAACAAGAGCTATAGGATTTTGAAATGACCATGGCAATATCCCTTCTTTAAACTCTGTGATCTGTTTACCGTCTTTAATCACTATTGCATCTTTTCCAATTAAATCGATTCTACTAACATGAGAGTCCAGATTTATTCTTACACAAGGCCAGTTTAATCTAGCCGCAACTTGTGTTATGTGGGTACTTTTACCTGTACCGTGATATCCATGAACTATTACTTTTTTATTATATAAAAAACCGCTTAGAATTGCGAGAGTTGTGTCCCTATCAAATTTATAATCTTTATCTATTTCTGGAACAAATTCACTTTTTTTAGAAAAAGCTTCTACTTCCATCTCACTTTCTATACCAAAGGTTTGTTTTACTGATAGTTTTATATCTGGTTTTATTTCTAAATTAGTTGTCAATTTTTACCTTATATGTATTTTTTAATTGAGTATAAGCCAATGTAATTACTTTAAGTTTATCTTCAAATTTTTTATTTCCTAAATTCATATCAGGGTGAAATTTTTTAACAAGTTTTTTAAACTTTACTTGAACTTTTTCCCACCCAATTCCAATAGATAAACCAAGAATACTAAATGCTTTTATATCATTATGGTCAAATTTAAATTGACGCATATTGAAATTTTGGTCTTTAAACTTATTTTTGTTAACTTCATCATTTAAAGCATTGTTCCATAAAATCTTAAAAAAGTTATCAGAGGAACTAAAACTCTGAGTTTGTTTATGCCATGTCATATCTGCTTTAATAAATTCACAAATTTGCATATCATTCATACCCTCAAAGTAGTTCCAGTTTTTGTTAAATTCCTTCACATGTTTTAAGCATAACATCCTATATTTCCTGCTATTATCTTTTTCTATAGGAGCTTTATATTCTGCCTCGTTAGAACAATTATTCCAGTCACATATATTTTTCATGATATATAATAATATTTATATTATGGATATAAATCAACTTATAGAAATTGTAAAAAAAAAAATTGATGAGAAAATAAATTGTAAGGAAATTATTATACAAGATAAAACCTTTTTACACAAATCTCATTCTCAATCTGAAAAGGGTAAATTTCATATTAAGTTAATTATCGAATCTGATGAACTCAAGGAATTAAGTAAAATTGAATCTACAAAATTAATTTATAAAACTTTAGATTATGAATTAAAAAATTACATTCATTCAATACAGATTTTAATTATTTAACTCCAACCTTAAAAAACTTTTTATCTTAGAAACATTAAATCTTTTATTTAAATCGATTTTTCCAAAGTTTTTTATTAAAATAATATTTATATTATTATTGTTATTTTTTTTATCTGACTTCATATATTTTAAGATTAAATTTACATTTTTTTTTTTAAAATACCTTTTTAAATTAATTGATAAATTTAGTTCTTTAACGTGACTAACTATTTTTTTGTATATTTTTTGAGGCAAAACATGATTTATTAAACTAAATTTAGCTGAAGATATAATACCTAAAATAACCGCCTCTCCATGGTTCAAATTTTTACTATAACCATTTGATGCTTCGTATGCATGTCCAAATGTGTGACCTAGGTTTAAAATCTTTCTTAGGTTTTTTTCTTTTTCATCTCTTTCAACAATATTTTTTTTAATTTTACAACTATCATAGATAGTCTTTTCTAAAAAAGGTGATTTTAAATTTAAAATCTTAAATTTATGTTTATTTAAGTAATTAAAATTTTTCTCTTTTGATATGATTGAGTGTTTTAATATTTCTCCATATCCACATACAATTTCTCTTTTATTAAGGGAGTTTAAAATTTTAACATCTGAAATTACTATTTCTGGTTGATAAAAAGAACCAACTAAATTTTTTCCGTAAATATTATTAACACCAGTTTTTCCACCTATTGAGGAGTCAACTTGTGATAATAAAGTTGTTGGTATATTAATAAATTTCATTCCTCGTTTAAAAATACTTGCCGCAAAACCTACAACATCTCCAGTTATTCCTCCACCCAAAGCAATTATATAATCGTCTCTATTAAAATTATTTATAAATAAAATTTTTAAAATAGAATTAACATATTCTAAGCTTTTACTTTTTTCATTAGCATTAAAAGAATGAAAAAGAATTTTTGATGAAACAATATTTTTTTTTAATACCGATAAATTTTTTTTCGGGACATTTTTATCTACTACAATCAAACATTTTTTTATTTGAATATTATTTTTTTTAAATATTCTTTTTGAATTTTTTAATATGTTATATCCAATATAAATCGGATATTTTTTTGAATTTGTGTTAATTATTAATTTATACTCTTTCATATATTGTAACTATTTTTTTTACTATCATATTTTTAGATATTTTTTCACAGTTTATTTTGAATTTTGATAATGAATACATTTTTGATCTACTAGATATCATTTGACTCATTTCGAAATTACTTGCTCCAAAGGCCATAGGTCTTTTTTTGCTTTTAGAAATTCTCTTTAAAATTGTTGCATTGTTCCAATTTAACCAAATTGTGATACATTTTGACAAAGCTTCTCTTCTAATATTTGCGTTTAAAAATGAACCACCGCCTAAAGCAATTATGCAATTTTCTGATTTTAAAATTTTAAGAGTAATTTTTTCTTCAATCTTTCTAAAATAGTTTTCTCCTTTAAATTTAAAAATATTCGCTATTCTTTCCCCCGTTTCATTTTCTATAGCATGATCAGTATCAATAAATTTTAATCCTAATTTTTTTGACAAAAGATAACCTATAGTGGATTTTCCAGATCCCATCATACCTACTAAAACAATTTTTTTATTTAATTGCATAATTCTTTATTGAAAAAACATAAATATGTCTTAATTTGAAAATATTTAACAGTATATGCAATTTCAAAAAAAAACAAGATTTGGAAATTTTGGTGGAATTATTAAATTGTTAATTAAAGTATGTTTAATAATACTAGTATTATTTGTTGGAGTTATACTATTAGATAGAATTGATTTTCCTTCACCGATAAAAAAAATAGAAAAAATAATTTCTAATGAAAACTTTAAGACAGTTAAGTAAGTATACTTTATTAAAATCTTTAACTATTTTTCTCATATTTTTTTCAAGTGTAATTGCTGAAGATGAACCAATTGATATCTGGAAAATAGAAAAACAAGAAAAAATGAATGATAACAATAATGAAATTGAAGATATTAGTGACACAGAGTCTAATTTAAAAATTATAAACACTTCAGATCAGTATACTCAAATCATAAGCAACACATCTCTTGAAGATAAGGATTTGATAGTAGGTTTATATGATCCATCAGAAAACGGACTTAAATTAGATATGTGGATGCAATCTGATGGAAATGAGATTAAAAATCTTATTAATAAAATTAATAGTTTAGATTTGTCTAATGATGCAAATCAAATTTTAGAAATTGCACTTTTAACAAATTCTGAAATACCAAATAAAAATATTAACGAAGATGAATTCATAAATTTTAAAATTGATTATCTAATTAAAAAAAATAATAAAAAATTAATAGTTGATTACTTGGAGAAAAATAAAAGTAATATCTACAATATTAAATTAATCAAGCATTATGTTAATGAATATTTAATTGAAAATGAAATAAAAAAATCTTGTGAATTAATTAATAGAGTAGATATTTTTAATGATCAGTATCTAGGTAAGTTTAAAATTTATTGTCTTCTAATTGAAAATAAAAGAGATCAGGCACAATTAATATATGATCTATTAATCGAAACAGGTTTTAGTGATATTTTTTTTGAAGATAAATTTTTTTTTCTTATGGATTATAAATCTGATGTAAAAAATGAAATTTCAGAAAATTCGATATTAGACTTCCACCTTTCTCACAAAGTTGCGAATAATTTTTCCTTTCAACCAAGAAAAGATACCCCGAAATTTATTTGGAGATATTTATCTAATGCAAATTTGTTACAGGATACAGAATTAATAAATTTAGATGATTATGAGAATATTTACCTAATTGAAGAGGCAACTCATGACGGTAATTACAACGAAACAGAGTTATTTAATTTATATAAAAGATTTCAATTTAATATCAATCAACTTTTGAATGCAAAAGATATTTATAAACAATTACCTATATCTGAAGGTAGGGCTTTAATATATCAGAAATTATTATTATCAAATGATATTGAAAATATTTTAGATTTATCACAAATACTAAAAAATTCATTCAAAAAGGATAATATTGAAAATGCATTTAATTTGGAATTAAGAAAATTTTTAAATAAAATTAATATAACTGAAGTTCCGTCTGATTACTCAACTTTCTACTCAAATAATACTCAGAAACAGGAATTAATTGAAAGAAAAATTAAAATTAACAACAAAATTATTCATCAATCAAAATTATTAAATTATATAAATGGAAAAAAATCTATTGAAGATATTGATAAAGATTTAATTAGTTTGCTTAAAAACGTAAAAAAAAATAAAAAATATGTTGTTACAACTAAGGATCTAGTTTTAATGGAATCTTTAATTTCAGATGGGGTAGAAATACCAAAAAAATATCAAAGTTTATTTGAATTTGGTAAATCAATTATACCAACTGACATGCAATTGCTAATTAGTAATGACGAAATTGGGCTAGTTTTGTTAAGGTTGGTTGAAATAATAGGCCAAGATAATATAGATGTTCTTGACCCTGATACGTTATATTTTATGACATCTACACTAAATGCCTTAGATATTGATCAAATAAGAAATTATATATTATTACAAGTTCTTCCTTTAAAAGTTTAAAAATTATATTAAAATTAAGTAATGGCTATTAAAACTATATTAACTGAACCAAATAAAATTTTAAGACAAGTTTCAAAACAAGTAGAAAAGGTTGGTGAGGAAGAAAAAAAAATTATGGATGATATGCTTGAAACAATGTACCAAGCAAATGGAATTGGTTTAGCCGCAATTCAAATAGGAATTCCAAAAAGAATTATTGTGATAGATCTGGCAAAAGGAGAAGAAAAAAAAAATCCTATGTATTTTGTAAATCCAGTTATAAAAAATAAAAATCAAAATTTAGCAACTTATGAAGAGGGATGCCTTTCTGTTCCAGATCAATTTGCTGAAGTTGATAGACCCAGCACATGCGAAGTAGAATATTTAGACTACCATGGAGAAAAAAAAATTTTAAAAGCTGAGGGTTTAGTTGCTACTTGCATACAACATGAAATGGATCATTTACAAGGAATTTTATTTATTGATTATCTTTCAAAATTAAAAAAATCAATGATTATAAAAAAGCTTTCTAAAGGTAAAAATAAATCTGATAGAATCACTTTTTAAATAATGAAAAATAAAATTGTTTTTATGGGTACTCCAATATTTTCAGTACCTATATTAAAATCATTGTATCAAAATGGATATCCTGTTTCAGTTGTTTATACCCAACCTCCAAATAAGTCTCAAAGAGGTCAAAAATTAAAAAATTCTCCAATTCACAATATTTCAGAGATTTTAAATTTAGAAGTTAGGACACCATTAAATTTAAAAAATAATGAAAATGAATATAATTTTTTAAAAAATTTAAAAGCTGATTTAGCAATAGTAGTTGCTTATGGTCAAATAATTCCTGAAGAATTTTTAAATCTTACTAAGTATGGATTTATAAATATTCATGCATCATTACTTCCAAAATGGAGGGGAGCTGCACCAATTCAAAGATCTATAATGAATTTAGATAAAGAAACTGGAATCAGTTTTATGAAAATAGTGAAAAAATTAGACGAGGGTCCTGTTTGTAAAAAATTAAATATTAAAATCTCTGAAAAAGATAATTATGAAACTTTGTCTGATAAATTGTCATCCTTGGCTTCTGAAAATATGCTAGACATAATAGATGATATTTTTGAAGAAAAAGTTTTATTTGAAGAGCAAAATCATGAAAAAGCTACTTATGCAAAAAAAATACTAAAATCTGAGGGAGAAATTAAATGGAATGAAAATGCGGAAAATATTTTAGGTAAAATAAATGGATTGTATCCATCACCAGGAGCGTGGTTTGTTTATAAAGGTGAAAGATATAAAATTTTAAATGCTGAATTAGGTTTTATATCTGATCAAGCTGGCAAAGTTGTTGATAATAATTTAGAGATTGCTTGTGGAAATAATAAATCAATAAAAGTAATTAAAATACAAAGACAGGGAAAAAATATCCAAAATATTGGAGAATTCATGCTTGGATCGTCTATTAAAAAAGATACCAAACTTAATAATGCATAGATATCAATTAAAGATAGAATATGTTGGGTCAAAATATTTTGGCTGGCAAATTCAACAAAAAGGTAAAACAATTCAAAAGACTATTCAATCAGTATTAAAAAAAATATTTAAAAAAAAAATTCAATTGTATGGTTCTGGACGAACAGATACAGGTGTACATGCAATAGAACAATCTGCTCATTTTGAAACTGAAAAAAAAATTCACAACTTAAAGAAATTTTTAGAAACAATTAATTTTTTTTTGAATAATAAAGATATATCGATTTTAGAAATTAATAAAAAATCCTCAAATTTCCATGCTAGATTTTCCGCTAAAGAAAGAGTTTATAAATACATTATATATAACAGGTCAAGCAAACTATCATTGAACAATTTAAGAGGTTGGCATATTAAAAAAAAATTAGACATTAATTTAATGAAAATTGGTGGTAAAAAACTAACTGGAACTAAAAATTTTGGAACTTATAGAGCTTCTAATTGTGGATCTAAAAGTCCAATTAAAACTTTAAAATCTGTAAAAATAAAAAAAAAAAGAGAAAAGATTGAAATTTATTTCAAATCCAAATCTTTTTTAAAGCAACAAGTGAGATCTATGGTTGGATGTTTAAAGTATTTAGGTGAAAAAAAATGGGATTTAAAAAAATTTATAAAAGTAATGAATTCTAAAAAAAGATCTTTATGTGCTCCACCTGCACCACCTCATGGATTATATTTAGAAAAAGTTATTTATTAATTAAAAAATTTTTTTGATAACCTAAACTAAATTTTTTGTTTATTCTCCATCTTGACTCCGCTCGAACTATATATCCACAACAATTCTTTGATCCACAATTACATGGAAATTGTTTGAAGTCCTCATCATATCCAAATCCATAATCACAAGTTAATTCTTCACCTTTTTTAATATCTCTAATAGCTGTCACCCATAGCTTTAGTCCTTTACCGTCATATTCACAATTGTTTGAACAAGAATGATTTATTAATCTTGCTGTATTGAAAGAATAATCCCCATCTAGGTCATATCTGTTATTTAAATTAAAAAGATATATTGGTTTAGTGTTGTCATATTTTTTTGAGAGTTCTGTTTGTTTTTTTGTAATAATTTTTCCAATATAATTAATAATTTTAGTTCCTTTTTTAATATTTTTAGTTGCACAAAGGCCATACCCTTTTCTGTCGATGTTTGTTTTTTTGATTTTATACAAAGGCATAATAATTATTTATTAATTTTATTTTTTTAATCAACCAAATTCTACTAGTGCGTTAACATGTTCATTAGCACTTTCAGCCAGGGCATTAAGATCATAACCACCTTCTAAAATTGAAACAACTTTACCATTACAAGATTGTTTTGTAATTTCTAATACTCTTCGAGTTATCTCATAATAATCCTTAGACTCTAAATTTAATTGACACAAAGGGTCATCTTTGTGAGCATCAAAACCAGCAGACATTAATATAAATTCTGGTTTAAAACTTTTTAATCTTTTTAGCATATGTTCATATGCATCAAAGTATTCATTAGAGTTTGTACCAGCTGGCAAAGGAATATTTAAAGCATTATTATGTTCTCCTTTTTGATCTTCCGATCCACCTCCTGGATAATATGGATATTGGTGCAAACTTGAGAAAAAAACATTTTTATTCGATTTAAGGATATCATATGTGCCATTTCCCCAGTGACAATCCCAATCAATTACTGCAACTTTTTTATATTGATATTTTGAAATTAAATAATTTGCAGCAACTCCAATATTATTTATTACACAAAAACCCATTGCTTTGCTTTTTTCAGCATGGTGACCCGGAGGACGAGTAACACAATGAGCAGCTCTAAACTCTTTATTTTCAACTCCATCTATAGCTGTGATTATTGATCCTACCGCATCAAAAGTTGCATCCTTACTACCCGGAGACACAACTGTATCTCCATCTAAAAATACCAGACCTTCTTTTGGAAAAGCATTTTCAACTGAACTAAGATAATTAGGTGAGTGTGCTTCTTTAATTATCTCTTTGTTAAAAACAGCTGGATTTTTCCAAATTAGTTTTCGATTTTTTTTTAATTTGTCAATTATTGATGTAACTCTCGAAATGCTTTCAGGATGGCCTGATCCAGTATTATGATACAGAGAAGATTTAGAAGTTACTATTGCAGTTTTCATTTAAAATAATTTTCTAAAATATTATAATATATTTTAGTTAACTTTTTTAAATCTGAAATCGATGACCTCTCATCAACCATATGAATTGTATTATTTCTTAATCCCAACTCTAATCTTGGAATTGAGCCCAAAAATCGACTATCGCTAGTACCTCCTCTACAATTCAATTTTGCTGTATTTCCTGTAACTTTTTTTACAATTTTTTTTACCATATATATTTCTTTATTAGGCTGAGTGTAAAAAGCTTCTCCACTAACTCTATATTTTATTTTAGTTTTGCATTTTTCTTTTTTTGCAACTGCATTAATTATTTTATTTAATTTTTTCTTCAAAGAAGATGACTTATGTTCAGAGTTAAATCTCACATTGAATTTTGCACTAGCAGACTGGGGTACCACATTTTCAGAGAAATTTTCTACATTTATTTTTGTAAATTCCAAATTAGATTGAGGCATAAACTTAGTACCATTGTCTAAAGATAAATCTTTTAATTTTGATATTATTTTAGCTAGGCCTGTGCACGGATTTATGTAAGAACCATAAAACGCTGAGTGACCACTTTTTCCATATACGGTTATTGTTCCATTCATAGAACCACGTCTGCCAATTCTAATCTCATCTCCAATAGATCGATTTGAAGATGGTTCAGCAACGATTGAAAAATCAATTTTCTCCCTTTTTTTCTTTAGATATCTAATAACTGCAGGTGTTCCTAAACCTGTAGTTTCTTCATCAGCAGCGATTATAATAGAAATAGATCCTTTAAAATTTTTATCTTTAATAAAATTACTTATTGCACTTATAAAGCAAGCTATTCCCCCTTTCATATCTTGTGATCCTCTACCATTTAAATATCCTTTTCTAACAACAGCTTTGAAAGGTGAAATTTTCCAATTATTTAGATTTGTAACTACATCAGTATGACCTAAAAAATTTATGTGAGGTCTTGAATTCCCAAATTTAGCATACAAATTTAGAGCAGGTTTAGGACCTGTTCCTTTTGATTTAATAATTTTACATCTAAAACCTATTGAGGATAATTTTTTGGATAAAAATTTCATTATACCTTTATCTTCAGTTTTGATTGTAGGAAAACGTATTAGCTCTTGAGCTAAAATTATTTCATTAAAAGTTTTCATTAATTTATTCTCTTAAAAGGTCGTTTATAGAAGTTTTAGATCTAGTTTTTTCATCAACCTGTTTAATAATTACCGCACAACTTAATGATGGTGCCGATGGATTTTTTTTATCTGGAAGTGTACCTGGAACAACAACAGAATATGGGGGTATTTTTCCATATGATATTTCACCTGTTGACCTGTTTACTATTTTTGTTGATTGACCAATATACATTCCCATACTCAACACTGAACCTTCTCCAACGATTACACCCTCAACAACTTCAGACATAGCTCCTAAAAATACATTATCTTCAATAATTGTAGGTAATGCTTGTGCTGGTTCAAGAACCCCTCCAACACCACTACCTGCAGATATATGACAATTCTTTCCAATTTGACTACAGCTTCCAGCTCTTGCAAATGTGTCAATCATTGTTCCAGAATCTATGTATGCTCCTATATTGACATAGCACGGCATCAGAACTGCATTTTTACCTACGAAGGATCCTTTTCTAACAGGACTATTAGGAACCATTCTAAAACCTGCAGCCTCATGTTGTTCTTTAGTCCAGCCCGCCGTTTTACCTTTAAGTAAATGGGCTTTATCAAACCAACTAGAATATGGTCCATTTAAATTTTCCATTGGATAAATCCTAAAGCTAAGCATAATCGCTTTTTTTAAATATTGATGAGTAACCCACTCACCATTAATTTTTTCCGCAACTCTAGATTTACCACAATCTAAATCTTCAATAACTTGGTTAATAGCATCTTTAATTGATTGGTTAGAATTTGGATTTATTTGGTCCTTGTTATCCCAAGCTTCATTTATAGTTTTTTCAATAGACATAATTAATTACTTTTTAATAACCTTATTTCTTTTAAAAATAAAGATAGATTTTCAATTTTATGATCGATGTAGTCTTTATCTGACTCCATTTTTCCCCATTGTTCATTATTTTTTAACCACACAGTTGAGCAACCCCTTTCTTTACCAATAGATAAATTTTTTGCTATATCTTCTACATAGATTGTTTCTTTTGGATTAATTCCAAATTTTTTTACCATCAAATCAAAAGCTTTTGGTTCAGGTTTAGGTGTATATTCTGCGTCAGAAATATCAAATATTCCCTCAAATAAATCATCTATGCCTAGATGGCTTAAAACATTTTTGGCATGGTTAGTGCTACCATTTGTAAAAATAAGCTTTTTCATATCTGACTTTTCTAGTTCCTCTCTTAAGACTTTATCTTTTTTCATAAATGAAAGATCAATATCATGAACATAGTTAAGAAATTCTTTTGGTGGAATATTATGATGTATCATCAAACCATTCAAACTAGTATTATATTTATAAAAATAATTTGTTTGTAACTCTTTAGCTTTTTTTAAATCAATTTTTAGTTTTTCAGAAATATATTTTGTCATTAGCTTAGAAACTTGACCAAATACTGCCTCTAAATCTTGATACACAGTTCCATCAAGATCTAACAATAAAATTTTTTTATTTTTTAATTCATTCATTTTCTTATTAAGGTTCCTGCACCTTTATCAGAAAATATTTCAAATAAAATCGAATGAGGTTTTCTTCCATCAACTATTACAACACCAGTAACTCCATTATTCACAGCATCAAGACATGTGTTTATTTTAGGTATCATACCTTCTGTTATAATCTCATCATTAATCATTTTTAATATTTCAGATGATGTAATTTCTTCAATTAGTTTATTTTCTTTATCTAATACCCCGTTTATATTTGTCATTAATATCAGTCTTCTTGATTTCAAAGATTTTGCAATTGCACCTGCAGCTGTATCACCATTTATATTATATGTTTGATTATTTTTTCCTACTCCCAAAGGAGAAATTATAGGAATCACATTTTTTGCCAATATATTTTTGATTATATCACTATTAATTTTAGATGGTTTTCCTACAAAACCAAGTTCTTCTGACTCAGGAATAACTTCAATTATATTATTCTTTTTAGTATTTATTGAAATTGCTTCTGTTCCCTTTTCTTTAAGAGAGTCAACAATGTCAATGTTAAAATCAATCAGCACATTCTCAACTATATTTATAATTTTTTCATCAGTTACTCTTAAGCCTCTTATAAATTTAGATTGAATATTTGATTTATCTAATTCTCTTTTTATTCTTGGTCCACCGCCATGGACAACTACAATTGAAAGTCCTAATTGTTTTAATATACTTAAATCTGAGATAAAATTATTAAATATATTTCTATCAATAAAAACATTTCCACCATATTTTATTACAATTAAATCATTTTTATATTTTGTTATATATTTTTGAACTTCCTCTAAAGCAGGTCCATTATTTGGAAGAATTTTTTTTAATTCTTCGTTATTTAGATTCATCTTTATTTAGTTTTAACTGTTGTCTTTCTTAGAATGATCCACTGCTGAATAATTGTAAGTATATTTGTCATTGTCCAATAAAGAATCAAACCTGCGGCAAACGGAGCTAATATAATAGTTATAAAAAAAGGAAAAAATGCAAATATTTTCTTTTGAATAGGGTCTGTCATTGGCGATGGGTTTAAACGTTGTTGTAAAAACATTGTGATACCCATTAACAATGGTAGCAAACCAATTTCAAGAAAAGATGGAACATTATAAGGTAATAAGCCAAATAAATTAAAAATTGTTACCGGATCTTTGGCAGAAAGATCTTCCCATATCCAAATAAATGGAGCATGGCGCATAGAAATATCGAGCAATAATAATTTGTATAAACTGAAAAAAATTGGGATCTGAATTAATATGGGCAAACAACCTGATGCAGGATTTATGCCTTCAGATTTATATAATTTCATAAGTGATTTTTGTAGCTCCTGCTTGTCATTTTTATGTAGTTCTTTCAAACGATTCATTTCTGGCTGTAAAACTTTCATCTTTCCCATACTTTTAAATGCATATTGATTTAAGGGAAAAAATACTATTCTAACTAAAATAGTTAGTAATATAATTGCATAACCATAGTTACCTGAAAATATAAAAAAGTATTCAAGTATAAAAAACATTGGTTTTACTAGCCAATAAAGTATTCCCCAATTTATCACTAGATCGAATTTATCTATATTCTCACTTTCTGCATAACCATCAATATCTCTTACGGTTTTAGCACCAATAATAGATTTAACATTATTTTCTATTGAACTATTTGATTCTAATAATAATCCTTCAGAGTCAATGTAGCTTGCTCTGTATTTATTTTTATAATCAATATCCATCCTAAAGGGTCTATTTTGAGGAGGAATAATTGATGTAACCCAATACTTATCACCAATAGCAATAAAGCCTTTTTTTGAATTTTTGGTATAACTTTTTTCATCAATATCATCATAATCAATTTCTTTTAACTCCTCATCAGAAACAGTTACAAAACCTTCATGAAGAATATAAAAATCTGTCAAATCTTCAGGAATATTATTCCGATGTAAATAAGCATATGGATAAAATTTGTATTTTTTATCCGTTTTATTTATTATTTTTTGATTAATTTTAAATAAATACTTTTCATCAAGACTTATGATTCTCTCAAACCTAAGTCCTTGATCATTTTCATAAAAAATAGATACAGGATTATTTGGAGAAAGTTTCTTATTACCAGAAATTTTCCACTTGGTATCTAAATTTGGTGTATCAATATTCTCGTCAGATGAAACCCATCCTGTATTAAATATATATCCATCCTTAACATTAATCGGATTTAGTAATATAATTTTTTCTTTACCATTAAGTTTCTCATTGTAGTTTTTAAAAGTAAAATCATCTATTGCACCACCATTTGAAAGGGAAATAGATCCAATTATGTTTTCATTTTCAAATGTAATTCTGTCTGAATTGTTGATAGCTTCGTCTCTTGAAATTGTATTGATTTCTTGTGTATCTATTAATTTTGGAGCTTCAGAATTTTCTACAATATTATTTTTTTCTTGTAGAGCCTGATTAATTGGTTGGGGTTCAGGTGCAAAAAAAAGTCCATATAATATAATAACTGCGGCACTCAATGATATTGCTGCAATTACATTTTTAGAGTCCATTATTATTTAACCTTCTTTTTTGCTGGATCAAATCCTTCGCCTCCACCTAAAAATTTTATTGGGTGGCATGATAAAATTCTTTTAGCTCCTTTTACAAAACCTTTTATTAGTCCATACTCATTTAAGCAATCAATAAAATAATCTGAACATGTCGGCAAATATCTACAATTATTTCCTATAAGAGGGGAAATTATTATTTTATATAATTTAATTAGACCAATTAATAGAATTTTTAAAATTTTCATTATTTTATTTTTATAAAATCTTTAAATAATGTTGTTTTTATATTGTCATAATTTTCTACCAAAACATTCTTCTTAGCTAAAATTAAATAAGAATAGTCAAAATTAATTTTAATTTTCTTTATAGCCTCATTCATCATATTTCTTAATCTTCTTTTAATCTTGTTTCTTTTTACAGCGTTGCCAATTTTTTTTTGAGCTACAAAGCTTATATTTAAGTATTTATTACTTTTACCAGAAAGTTTTTTAAAAAAAATTGTTAAATATTTATTATTTATTTTTTTTCCGTTTATAAGTGATTTGAACTCATCATTCTTAGAAAGACTAGATATTTTAACTTTCATCAAACTGTTAATTTTTTTCTTCCCTTTGATCTTCTTCTTGCTAATAATTTTCTCCCACCCTTTGATTTCATTTTTGATCTGAAACCATGCCTTCTTTTTCTTACTAATCTACTTGGTTGGTATGTTCTTTTCATAATATCTTAATAAAATCTTACTAAAATTTCGGTAGTTATAAGAAATAAGTATAATAAAGTACAGCTAATTTTGAGTTTTATTTATGAAAAAAGATATAAATATTAAATTATTTTTAAGTATTTTTTACATTTCAATTTTATCAATATTTTTGTGGCTTTTTTTTAGTTATTTTTCTTTAGAAGAAATTACGAGTTATGATTTTATAAAAAATAATAGAAACTATCTTGCATCATTAAAAGAACAAAACTTTTTAATTCTGTTTACTTTATTTTTTTTATTTACAATAATTTGGGTCTTAATGTTAGGTTTTGGACTTCCAATAGTTTTAACATCAGGGTTTATATTTGGTACTTGGATAGGTTCTTTAATTGCTGTTATTGGATTAACTTGTGGAGCGACTTTATTATATTTTTTTGCAAATTTTTTTATCAAAGATCTAATTGAGAAAAAATTTAGCAAAAAATTTTCTAATCTAACTTCAAAAGTTGAAAAAAACGAATTTTTATTTTTTTTAATTTATAGATTTATTGGAGGTATTCCTTTTCAAATTCAAAATATTTTACCAGTTTTGTTTAACGTCAAATTTAAAAATTATTTCTTTGGTACCTTAATAGGAATGTTTCCTCAAGTATTTGTTTGGGTATCTTTAGGAAGTGGATTAGAAAAAATAATTGATAAAAATTTGGAATTTCCAAATTTTATAGATATGCTAATTACGAAAGAGATATACTTGCCAATTATAGGATTTGTTGTTTTAATATTTCTAGGTTTTGGAGTAAGAAAATTTTTTTTTGTAGATGATGGTGCCCCCACCAAGAATCGAACTTGAAACTTAACCTTACCATGGTCACGTTATGCCATTTAACTATAGGGGCAAAAAAAACAAATTTAGTGTATAAATAATAATTTTTCAAATTATTGCCATTTTTTTTTTTTAAAAATAGGTTATATCTAACTAAGGAAATGCTATGGGAATTCACTACGATTATAAAAGTACACGTGGGGCAAAGGCTATGGAGAAGCAAGCTAAACGTGAAAAAAAACTTGCTGAAAAAAGAGCAAAGAAACAAGCAAAGTCTGGAAATTTAAAAGAGAAAGACCAAGACCAATCTATCCCATTGGATCAAGTAATCACATTAGATCATCTTACAAATCCAGATAAAAAATAATTATTATGAAAAGTACAAAAGATAAATTAAGTAAATTAGAAAATGCTATGCGTAAAAATTTAAGAAAAAGAAAACTTTTTCAAAAAAAGCAAAAAAAAAATAAAAAATAATAATGTCAATTCAACCGGATACCTGGATAAAAAAAATGTGTAAAGAACATAATATGATTGAACCATTTTTAGATCATCAAGTCTCAGAAGGTAAAATATCTTATGGTTTAAGTAGTATGGGGTATGATGTAAGAATTTCTGATGAATATAGAATATTTACAAATGTTAATTCATCATTAGTAGATCCAAAAAGTTTTTCAGATGATAATTTTATAGAAAGAAAAGGACCTTTTTGTATAATTCCTCCTAACTCTTTTGTATTAGCAAAGACTATAGAGTATTTTAGAATTCCGAATGATGTTTTATGCATTTGTGTTGGCAAAAGCACATATGCTAGAACAGGTATAATTTGCAATGTAACTCCTATAGAAAATGAGTTTGAAGGTAATATCGTGATTGAGTTATCAAATACTACTCCAAATCCAGCAAAAGTTTATTCAAATGAGGGAATAGCTCAATTTTTATTTTTTAAATCAGATAGTCCTCCCGAGACAACATATAAATCTAAAAATGGTAAGTATCAGGGACAGACAACTATACAGGTAGCAAAAATAAAAAAAAATGGATAAATTTTTGATTAGTGGTCCTTGTAGAATTAAAGGACAGATCAACATTCAAGGTTCTAAAAATGCTGCCCTACCAATTTTAGCATCAACTCTTCTTTTTGATAACGCTGTAGTAATTGAAAATTTACCAAGGGTAAAAGATATTGATACAATGCTTAATCTATTGAAATCTCTTGGTTCAAACATTCAAATTTATAATAATAAAAAAACTGTAAGAATATCTCGTATTAAAAATTCAAAATATCTTGCCTCTTATTCATTAGTCAAAACCATGAGAGCAGGTATTTTAGTATTGGGGCCGATGATTTCAAAATATCATAAATCAATTACGTCTCTCCCAGGTGGTTGTTTAATAGGAGCTAGACCAGTAAATTTTCATTTAAATGCTCTTAAAAAACTTGGTATGAAATATGAAATTAAAAAAGGTTACATACACGCAAGTTCAAAAGGTAAGCTTAAGGGTACTCAAATTAAATTTTCTAAGATAAGTGTAGGAGCTACAGAAAATACAATTATAGCTGCCTGTCTCGCTAAAGGCAAAACCACTCTTAAAAATTGTGCTATTGAACCTGAAATTAAAGATTTAACAAATTTCCTTAATTCAGGAGGAGCAAAAATCAAATGGGTTGGAAAAAGAACGTGCCAAATTATTGGAGTTGAATCTTTAAATCAAACTAGATATTCAGTAATGGGTGACAGAATTGAAACTGGAACATTCTGTGTAGCAGCAACAATTTCAAATGGAGATTTAAAGATAAAAAATTTCAACCCTAAAATTATTCAGACTGAAATTAATATTTTAAAAAAAACTGGTGCTAAAATTAAAACATCAAAAAATGAAATTCATATTAAGGGACCTAAAAATATTAAAAATATTAATAGTATAATTACTAAGGAATATCCAAATTTTCCCACTGATTTACAGGCCCAATTCATGGTTTTATTATGCAAAGCTAAAGGACGAAGCTCAATAACTGAAAGTATTTTTGAAAATAGATTTATGCATGTCGCTGAATTAAGAAGACTAGGAGCTAAAATTTTAATTAAAGAGAACAGGGCAATCATTGCGGGAAATACACAGTTTATAGGAGCTGAGCTAATGTCGAGTGATTTAAGAGCTTCTGTAGCATTAGTATTAGCTGCAATAGTCTCTAAAGGCAAATCAACAATTAATAGAATTTATCATTTGGATAGAGGGTATGAAAAAATTGAAAAGAAATTGCAAAAAGTAGGAGTAAAAATTAAAAGATTAACTTAATGGCAAGTAAGTTCCTAAAAAAAATAATTGCAAAAGACCAACAGGGTTTAAATACCATTTCAGCAATTTGCTCAGAATCTAAAATAAAAATTAGTGATATTAAATTTTTAAAAAACAATCAGATTTTCCTATTATTAATAGAAAGATTTAATAAAGAAGGCAGTAAAAAAGAAAAAAAAATTAATAGTATTCTAAAATTTGAGTACATTAACGCCTCTAAATCAAAGAATATAAATCAAAATAATAACGATAAAATCATTGAATTAATTTCAATTAATCTTTTCAAGAAGGAAGAAAATTATGAAATAACACTGTTATTTTTAAATAATATAATTATAACTCTTATCGCAGAAATAATTGAAGTTACACTTGAGGATCAAAGAATTAATGATAAAAATTGATAGCAAAACATCAAATTACTATAAAAAACTTAAAACAATTTTAGATCGCAGAAGGAAGTTAGATACAGCTAATTTCACAAAAGTATCAAGAATAATAGCAGATATTAAAAAACAAAAAAAAAAAGCGTTAATAAAATATGAGATTAAATATAGTAAAAATGCAAGAATTACATTACCAAAAAAAATAATCAACAAATCTGTAAAAAATCTTAATAGAGAAATTAAAAGCTCTATAGATTTTGCTTATAATCGAATAATGAAGTTTCATATGCTACAGAAAAAAAATTTAAAAAATATTTATTACTTAGACAAATATAAAAATAAACTTCAGTACAATTTAGTTCCGATACAAACTGTTGGAATTTATGTACCTGCAAATCTACCATCTTCTCTGTTAATGAATGCAATACCTGCAAAGGTGTCAAATGTAAAAAAAATCATTCTTGCAACTCCAAAGCTTGATCCAGCAGTAATGTATGCTGCTAAAAAAGTTGGCATCAAAGAAATATACTTTATGGGCGGAGCACAAGCTATAGCTAGCCTAGCTTATATTCAAAATGTTGATAAAATAGTTGGGCCTGGAAATAAATTTGTTGCTGAAGCTAAAAGACAAATATCAGGCAAAATTGTTGGAACAGAGTCTATGTTTGCAGGACCTTCTGAGATATGTGTAGTTGCTGACAAATTTACTGACATAAATCAAATTGCCACTTCTTTAGTTTCACAGGCAGAGCACGATCCAAATAGCCAATGTATTTTATTAACAAAAGATAAGAAAATATTACCAAAAGTAAATCTTGCTATAAAAAAAATAATAAAGTCATTACCTAGAAAAAGAATAGCCAATCGATCTCTTAAAAATCATGGAATAAATATAATAATTAAAAATGATAAAGAAATTATAAATACAATAAACTTAATTGCCCCAGAACACTTAGAAATTAATGTAAAGAATTACAAAAAATATTTAAATAAAATATATAATGTTGGTAGTATCTGTATGGGCAAGTATACGCCAATGAGCTTAAGTGATTACACCGTTGGAACCAATCATATTCTTCCCACAAGTGGAAGCGCAAAATTCAGTTCAGGTTTAAGTATAAACGAATTTATTAAAAAAATTTCTATTGTTACTCTTAGTAAATTAGGGGTAGAAAAAATTGGGAATCAAGCTATAAAACTCTCTGAGTATGAAAAACTATTTGCTCATACTCAAAGTATTAAATCTAGAATGTAAAGAGGTTAAATTTGGCAAAACAAGATACACTTGAATTCAAAGGAAAAATTATAGATCTCCTTCCAAATGCAATGTTTCGAGTTAAGTTAGAGAATGATCATATAATAACTGCACACGCAGCAGGGAAATTAAGAAAAAATCGTATTAGAGTTTTGCAAGGAGACAATGTTACAGTTGAAGTAACTCCTTATGATTTGACCAAAGGAAGAATTATATTTAGATTTTAAGTTATTGGGTCTCTGGTGTAGCTGGTGCGCACGAACGCCTGAAAAGCGTTAGGACCTGGTTCGTTTCCAGGGGGACCCACCTTAATAAGCATTTTTTAAACAATTATAAACTTGCAATAAATTTTAAAATCTATTAACAAGTCACCAAGCTAATAATTAGCTTAAGTACTAACAATAAAAGAAAGAGTAAAATGAGTCTAAAAGGTAAAGTAAAATGGTTTAATGGAAAAAAAGGTTATGGTTTCATTGAACGAGAAGATAAAGAAAAAGATGTATTCGTGCATGCTTCAGCTGTAAGAGATGCAGGTTTAAGATACTTAAACGAAGGTGACGAACTTACATTTGAAGTTGAAGATGGAGATAAAGGTCCTTCCGCAGTAAAACTGCAAAAAACCTCTTAATTCTAATTCAAATAATTGTATAGGGATTTTAAAGCTTTCTTTTAAGCTTTATTAATTCCTATACAAATGATACTTGCAATAATTTAATTTAATGCTATTTAGCTCCCAATGATTAAATATTTTAAAAGAACAAGAAAAACTCACAGACATCATTTCCATGCTGGCTGCTCGCTAGCTATTTAATTATTTAAAAATTTTAATTTAACAACAATTAGTATAAAATAAATATAGGCCCTGGTGGTGAAATGGTTATCACGAAAGTTTGTGGAACTTTAGTTTTTGGTTCGATCCCAAGCCAGGGTACCAAAAAATGAATAAAGATAAAAAATTAATACCAAGTTTACCATCAGGATTTGAAGATAGGTGGGGCAAGAAAATTTTACTCAAAAAAAAGCTTTTAAAAGCAATTGAGAGAAACTTTATTAAGTTTGGAGCAGACGCTCTTGAAACACCTTCTTTTGAAGTAAGTGAAAATATAGGAACTTTTTTAAGTGAAGATCAAGATAATGCTATTTCTGATGTATTTTCATTTAGGGATGGAGATAAAAACATTACGTTACGTTATGATTTGTCCAGTCCTTTAGCGAGATTCGTTGCTCAAAATAATCAAGAACTTCCTTCAATTTATAAACGTTATGCAATTCAAAATGTTTTTAGAAATGAAAAGCCTGGCAATGCAAGATTTAGGGAATTTACACAAGCTGACTTTGACATAATTGGAAACGCAGACCCGTCACAAGCAAATGTTGAGTTATGTAATTTAGTTTCAAGTACCTTATTAGATTGTGGTTTAAAAAGTGGACAATTTAGTATCAATGTAAGTAATAGAAAAATAATTCAAGGTTTAATTAATGATTTAAATATCCCAGAGGAAAAACAATTAAAGGTAATAAGGGCAATCGATAAACTTGATAAACCAGGTTTTGGTTTAAAAGGTGTTGAAGATTTACTTAAAAAGGAAAGAAAAGATTCAAGTGGGGCTGTTACTAAAGGTGCTAATTTAAATGATGAACAAGCATCTAAAATTTTAAATTTTTTAAAGATTAAAGATTTAAAAGAATTAAAAAACAATTTAAAAAACCAACTATCTCAAGAAGGCATTAAAGAATTAGAAGATTTTTTTGAAATACTTGCTATGGGACCTTACAAAGATCAAGTGGAAACTAACTTTACAATAGTTAGAGGATTAGCTTATTACGATGGATTTATTATTGAAACCAATCTTAATTTTGAAGTTACTAATAACAAAGGTAAAAAAGTAGATATAGGAAGTATTTGTTCAGGAGGAGCTTATGCAAAATTGATATCAAGATTTAAAGGAGTTGATGTACCAGGAACTGGTATTAGTTTTGGTGTAGACCGTCTTTTATTTGCTATGATGCAATTTGATGAGATTTCAATGGAACAACAGAAACCAGTAATGGTTTGTGTAATGGATAGAAAATATTTGAAAAATTACTATGAAATATTAAATATTTTAAGGGAAAATAATATCAACTCTGAAATATTTTTAGATAGCAAAAAAAACCTTGGCAAACAACTGACTCTAGCAAATAAGAGAGAATTACCAGTAGCTATAATCTGCGGTGAAAATGAATTTAATGACAAAACAATTACAATAAAGAACCTTCAGGGACAGAAGGGTGAAAATAGCAAAACCATTCCTAAAGAGAAATTAATAGATGAAGTCAAAAAAATTATCTGAAAGCATCCTTAGATCTATAAAATCTAAAGGCTTTAAATATATTGATTTACCTCCAGTAATAGAGGCAAATCATATTGTTGAAAGATCAGGTGAAACTTTTAAAAGATTTTTATTCTCTTTTAATGATCAAAAAGGTAAAGAATTATGTTTAAGACCAGATTTAACCATTGCATCTTGCATTAGATATCTAAGTCGAAAAACCACAGATACAGAAAAAGTTTGTTATCAGGGACAGGCTTTTAGGAAAACATTTAATAAAAAAAATTCAATTATAAGAAATCAAATTGGTTTTGAAATTATAGGTTCAAAAAATGAAAAAAAAGATGATCAAAATATTTTAGAGACCTCAATTAAATCAATAAAGAATTTTGGATACAAAACTGGAAGTTTAACGGTTGGAAATGTAGAAATATTTAAAGTGCTTTTAAATAAACTTGATATTCCAAAAAGGTGGAGATTACGTCTTCAGAGACATTTTTGGAGGGAAAAATACTTCAACGATTTATTAAAAAGATTAGAGACAAATTCTGATGTTGATCCAACAGTTGTTGAGATAGATAAGAAAAGATACAAAAAAATGTTAAATGAAAATCAATCAAAAATGATTTCTGGTAGGACTGTTGATGAAATACTTCAAAGGTTTGATAATAAAATTAAGGATCCAAGAAGAACCAAAAAGGGACGAAATGTATCTAAAATTATTAAAGAATTTTTAAATATAAATTGTCCAATAGATAAAGCAGCACTTAAATTAAATAATTTTTTTAAAAAGAATAAAATAAATTTAAGAGTAGAAAAAAATTATTTTCCCATTACTAAAAATAAATATCAAAAGTTGAATATAAAGTTTTCATCCTCATTTGGAAGGGAGCTTGAATATTACACCGGTATGGTTTTTAGGATTAATATTAAAAATAGATCAAATAATATAGAAATCAATGGTGGCAGATATGACAATTTAATTTCAGATCTTGGAGCAATAAAAAAAGTTCCTGCAGTAGGGGCAGCGATTAATTTATCATGATTATCTGGATTGCATCATATCCTAAAAGTGGTAATACATGGCTCAGATCTTTACTTTGTAGTTACTTCTTTTCAGTTGACGGAACATTTAATTTTAATTTGTTAAAAAATATAAATTCATTTCCAAGTGAAAATAATTTTAAAAGTTATGATGATAAATTTGAAAATCCTGAGGATACTGCAAAGTATTGGATTAGAGAACAAGAAAAAATTAATGAATCAAAAAAATTAAAATTTTTAAAAACTCACAACGCATTTTGTAAAATAAATAATTATACTTTTACAAACTCACAGAATACTTTAGGGGCAATTTATTTAATTAGAGATCCAAGAAATGTTATTACTTCTCTAGCTACACATTATCAAATTAGCAAAGAAGATGCTCTAAAATTTATGATAGATGAGAAAAGAGGAATAGTCTCCAAAATAGATAACAGATATATTGGTTTTCAACCTTTACTATCTTGGAGCCTCAACCATAAATCCTGGTTAAATCATAAGTCCTTTCCAGTATATTTAGTAAAATATGAAGATCTAGAACTAGAAACATATGAAACATTCATAGGTATTTTAGAATTTATTAAAAATTTAAGAAAAGATTCAAGTTTAATAGATAAAGAAAAAGCAAAAAAATGTATTGAAAATTGTAGTTTCGATAAATTAAAAAAAGAAGAGGATACCTCAGGTTTTCCTGAAGCTATTAACAAAAAAGGCACTAATGAAAAAATTAAATTTTTTAATTTAGGAATAAAGAACAATTATAAAAATATTCTTGATAAAAATTTATTATATCAAATGAATGAAATTTTTAAGAATGAAATTAAAGAATATAAATATGAGTAATTTAATTAAAATTGGAATACCAAGTAAAGGCAGACTTAGAAATGATGTTTTAAATATTTTTAAAAAAATGAAATTAAAATTATCATCTGAAAAAGGCAAGAGGGATTTAGTAGGATATATTTCTGGAAAAAAAAATATTAAAATTATTTATTTGCATGCAAGAGAAATTATAGAGAGTTTGGGAGATGGTTCTCTAGATATTGGTTTTTCTGGTTATGATCTTTTAAGAGAGAGTGAACAAAATATTCAAAATAAAATTAAAATTGTTAAAAAGTATGAATTTGGAAAAGCCAATTTAGTAATTGCAATCCCTGATGATTGGATTGATGTTCAAACAATAGCTGATC
This sequence comes from uncultured Pelagibacteraceae bacterium, assembly GCA_902597895.1. Taxonomy (GTDB): domain Bacteria; phylum Pseudomonadota; class Alphaproteobacteria; order Pelagibacterales; family Pelagibacteraceae; genus Pelagibacter. Next base: position 57,674 of record CACJZM010000001.1, on the reverse strand, counting down.
TTGAAGAAATTGCTTTTGAATTTAAAGATAAAAAGAAGAAAAAATTAAGAGTTAGTACAAAATATTTGAATTTAACAAGAGATTTTTTATATTCAAGAGGTGTAACACAGTTTAAACTCATAAAAAGTTTAGGAAGTACCGAAGTAGCACCACTCACTGGAACTTCAGAGATAGTATCAGATATAACTAGTTCAGGAGAAACATTAAAAGCAAATAAACTAAGAATATTAAAAGATGGACAAATTATAAAATCGCAAGCATCTATGATGGTTTCCAAACTAAGTACTAACAAAAAAGGGTTTAAAAAATTGATTAAATTGCTCTCTAAAAATTAAAATGATCTGGAATAATAAATTTAACTATCCAAAATCCTCAAGATCAATTGAGGATGGATTAAGAAAATACTTGGTAAATAATCAAAAACTTCCAAGCGTTACTTCTATCTTACAGCAAACTAAATCAGATGAAGATAAAGCAGCATTAAAAAATTGGATTGAACGTGTAGGCCCTGCGGTCGCTAATAAAATTAAAAATGAAGCATCAGCAACAGGTACATCAATGCATTCTTATTTAGAGGATTTTTTGAGAGGACGTATTAATGAAAGTTTTTTTGAAAGTAATGAAAAATATAAAAATATGGCAAAGGAAATAATAGATAAAGGTATCAAAGGAAAGCTAGAAGAAATATATGGAGTTGAAACAACACTTGTTTATCCTGAAAAATATGCTGGAACTGCTGATCTTATTGGAGTTTACCAAGGCAAAAGCGTCGTGATAGATTTTAAACAAGCAAACAAAATTAAGAAAAGTGCATATATACAGGATTACTTTTTACAATTAGGAGCTTATACTCTGGCTCATGATGTAGTTCACGGAACAAAAATGGAAGCAGGAATAATTTTACTATGTACAAAAGATATTTTATTCCAAGAGTTTAAAATTGAGGGAGCTGAATTAGAAATATATCAGAACTTATTTTTAGGAAGACTCAAAAAATTTCATGAATTAAAAAACTTATCTTGACATTAAAATTTTTGTGTTTATAAACAGAATCACTAAATTAATGCTACTTGTTTAGAAGCTGTGGGTTTAGTTCTTAACATAATTCTAAATCCTCACAAAAACAGTAAATATAAGGACTTAAAATTGTTAGAGTTTGTAATAATTGGTTTTTTGGGAATTCTATTAATATTAGTTTTCCTAATCTTTCAAAAAATGAATAGTAAAAATGATCTTGGAGTTGAAAGAACTGTCAATAAACAGCTTGGAGATTTAAATTCAAAATTACAGACTATTACAGATACAAAACAAAAAATTGAGGATTTACAAAAAGATATGTTAGATTTCAATAATCTATTTAACAACAAGACAGAAAGAGGAAAATTTGGAGAGGAATATTTAGAGGATATTGTTAAGGACTCAATTAATAAAAAACACTATAAATTTCAGCATACTCTTTCTAATGGTAAAAGACCAGATTGTTTTCTAACCTTTGGGTCTGCTAATGACTCTGTTTGCATCGACTCAAAATTTAGTTGGGAAAATTATAAAAAAATGCATGAGGAGAAAGATGATCAAATAAAAAAAACTTTGGCTAAAGCTTTTAGAGAAGATATTGCAAAACATATAAAAGATATATCTGAAAAATATATTATTAACGGCGAAACTGCACCTTTAGCTCTTATGTTTGTGGCGTCAGAGGGGGTTTTCAGAGATATTTCAAATCATCCAGAAAATTTTATAAAAAAAGCTAGAGAAAAAAATGTTGTAATAGTATCTCCTGATACAATTTTTGGATTTTTGCGAACCTATAGATTGCTTATTCAAAATAGGGAAATGTATACATTATCAGGAATTATCCAAAAACAAGTTATAGCATTAGATGAGGATGTAAAAAGATTAACAAAGAGGATAGTTGATGCTGATGTTAAACATGGGCAAATTTCAGAACTTTTTAGACAAGCAAGAACATCAGCTGAAAAGATACAAAAACATACATCAAAAATTGCTGAACTTGATTTAGAAGATAAAAAAAGTGAAGAAATTGATACAGAAAACCCAAATAAACTTAATTAATAAATTATGAATCTAGCTATTTGGGACATAGAGAGCTCGTCAGCATCGACAGATTTTGGAAGTATAATTGAAATTGGTGGAGTATTAGTTGATGAAAACTTTAAAGAAAAAGACAGATTTAATTTAAGATGTAGATTGCCTGAAGGTGAAATTCCCCAAGCAATGGCTTTAATAGTTAACAAAACAAGTATTAAACAATTAACTCAAGGAAATTTAAGCCATTATCAAATGCTTGGTGAAGTTGAAAAAACCTTCAAGAGATGGAGTCCGGCAATCTTCATGGGGTGGTCCAATATAGGGCGGCTGCCCCCTCTTTTTATAAGAGGGGGTTAGTCGCTTTTTCAAACAGGATTTGATGATGAAATGATTAGAAAGGAATTTTTTAAAGGTATTAGATATCCTTACATAACAAATGCTTCACCTTCAAAACGTCACGATGGTATAAACATTGCTCGAGCTGCCTATGCAGTAGATCCTTCAGTTTTAGAAACAGAAATAAATGAAAAGAATAACCCGATATTTAAGCTTGAATCTCTTTCTCGAATGCAAGGACTAGATTCTAGTGATGCTCACAGCGCATTAACAGATGCTACTTTAACTGCAAAAATTTTAAGTATTATTAAAAAAAGACAACCGAGTACTTGGGATATGTTTTTAAGAACAGCAAGTAGATCAGATACAGAAACAATCTTTAAAAAAGAAGAAATAATTACTTTAAATGAATACTTCTATGGGAAATCAAGATTATATTTATGTGCGCCTCTACATCCAAAACACTGTATACATCCAATTTATAATTGGGGTCAGGCTGTCGATCTTCGTGTTGATATTGAGCCGTTATTAAATATGTCAATAAATGAGTTAAGAGCTGAAATGAAAAAAACTCCTAAATTTTTAAGAACAATTAGATCTAATAAAGCTCCCATAATATTAGATGCGAAGTACGGTATGGAGGTTGAACCTTATAATGTAATAGATAAAAGTTTAATATTTAAAAGGGCAAAATTAATAAAAGAGAATGAAAAATTTAGTCAAAATATTTTAACTGCATTAAGAGAAATTGCAGAGGAGAAAGAACAATCTAAGTCTCAAGAGGATATATATGCGGAGGAGAGTATTTATCAAAAGTTTACTTCAAATAAAGACACCTCATTATTTCCCTCATGGCATGCTGCCTCATGGAAGGATAAATTGAGACTTCTTGACAAATTTGACGATGAGAGACTTGTCGGTTTTGGAAAAAAAATAATTTTTCAAGAGTCTCCTGAGACTTTGCCAAATAATATGTTTCAATCAATTAAACGATCGATTGCAAAAAGAATTTTAAGTGAAAAAGCTGAAAAATGGTGGACAGTATCCACCTGTTATAATGAGATTGATACTCTTAGAGATAAGTATTCCAATGAAAATGATCAAGAAAAATTAAAGTTTTTAGATGAATTAAATAATCATGTAATGTCAATACAAAAAAAATATGAAAATTCTTAGTGTGGATAATGAAAAAAATTTTTTTTTACTATTGATTAAAATTTAATTCTCAATATATAGTTCTTATGGCTACATTAAATTTAACTGATGAAAATTTTGAAAACAAAGTAATCAAATCTTCTAAACCAACTATAGTTGATTTCTGGGCTGAGTGGTGTGGACCATGCAAACAAATAGCACCAACTCTAGAAGAAATCTCAAATGAAATGTCTGATGAGGTAGTTATAGCAAAGCACAACATTGATAATGAGCCTAACACACCAACCAAATATGGTATTCGAGGCATACCTACAATGCTACTTTTCAAGGACGGAGAGTTGAAAGCTACAAAGGTTGGGGCAACAACGAAATCAAATATTGTCGCCTGGATAAGAGAAAATATTTAATTTAATTTTAGTATTTCACCACAAAGATATAAAGAACCCAAACATAAAATAATAGTTTTATCTTGAGCTGAAAAAGATTTTATACTCTCTTCTATACTATCAGAAAGATGAAATTTTATTTTAATACCATTTAATTTATTTTTTAAATCCTCCTTAAGAATTGCTCCTTCATTATTTGGAATATCAATTAAGGTAATCGACTTAACAACTGTCTCAAAAGCTTTAACAAATTCATAATGCTCTTTATCTTTCATCATTCCAATAATTAGATTAACTTCCTCGTTTTGAGTTTTGACCCATTTTGATATTGAAAATGATGCTGAAATATTATGACCTCCATCGATTATTAGTCTATTATTTCCAGCAAGTTTTTTTAATTTTCCAGATTTAATTTCTTGAAGACGACCTTTAAGTTTAATTTCTTGAACTCCTTTTTTAATACTTTCATCTTTAACTTTAAAGATTTTTCTTGATGCAGCTATAGAAGTGCTAATATTGTATAACTGATGTTCTCCTAAAATATTGGGTTGTGGTAAAATTAATTCACCGGACTCGTCTTGATATTGAATAAAACTATTTTCAGATTTTGAAATATTGAAATTCTTACCAAAAAAGTATTTTTTAGATTTATTATTTTTTAATGATTTTTCTATTTTTTTTCTAATATCTTCATTTACTTGTTTATTAATGAATATATTTGAGTCTAAAAGTTTGTTAGTTTTCTCGTATATAACGCCTTCTATACTTTTATTTTGTAGCCATTGAAAATGGTCATTATGAATAACACCTAAAAGTGTTGATAAATTTTCTTTAAAAACATTTGTGCTATCATACTGATGAAATAAACCTGACTCAATAATATTTATATTATCTTTAAAGTTTTCAGCATTTTTTATAAATGCGCAAGTCAGTATCTCAAATACAGTTGCATTATCTTTTCCTAAAACTTTCTCCACATCTTCAATCAATTCTATTAGATTTTCCTCGTTTATTTCTTTATCATTATATATAAAACGTTCAGTATAAGATGTAAGATGTGGAGAGGTATATAAGTTACACTTATAACCGTCCTGTTTAAGAATAGATTGAAGAGAATACGCCATTGAAGCTTTAGAGTTTGTTCCGACTATACTAATAACATTTTCTAACTTATTCTGTGGATTGCCTAACTTTTTTAAAAGATTAAATGTTCTACCTAAAGATAGGTCTAATTTTTTTTTATGATGCTTCTCTAGTCTCGACAATAAGTTCTGAAGTTTCATTTAGATTCTCAGACTTTACCTCAGAATTTTTCTTTAGCAATATATCAAGTAAATTCCCTATTTCTTTAGATAAATCTTTTCTATGAATTACTTTGTCAACAAAACCATGTTTTTCTACAAATTCTGCAGTTTGAAAATCTTGACTCAACTCTTCTTTCACTGTTGCTTGAATCACTCTTTTTCCAGCAAAAGCTATTAAACAACCACTTTCTGCAAAATGAATATCACCTAACATTGCAAATGACGCAGTAATACCTCCTGCAGTTGGATCTGTAAAACATACTATGTATGGAAGATTATTTTTTTTTAATTCATTAATGGCTAAAGTTGTTCTTGTCATGTTTGCCAAAGCAATTGGACTTTCAAACATTCTCTGGCCTCCTCCGCACGGAAAAAAAACGTAAGGTGTTTGATTGTCTATAGCATGCTGAACACCGTATATAATGGCTTCTCCTTCAGCAGCACCAACTGAACCACCTATGAAGTCAAAATTAATTGCCCCAGCAGTGACTTGGATTCCATTAACAGAGCCTTTAGCTATCATTACTGCACAATTCTGATGAGTTTTTTTTCTCGCTTGTGCTAATCTGACTTTATAACTTTTTGTATCTTTCCAATTTAATGGATCTTCAGAAGGCTGAGGTGTTTCTAAAATTTCATATTTATTTTTACCAAAGAAAATATCAAACCTTTGTCTACAACTAATTCTATGATGTTTGCCACACGAGCCACATACCCATAAATTATCTTCAAGATCTTTTTTTAAAACTGGTCCCTTACAACAGCTAGTCCAATCAGAATTTTCCATGTCTTCTTTTGACGGTCTCTTTTTCAGTACTTTCTTTATTTTTTCGCCAAAAATTTTTGCTTTTGTTAACCAGTTCATTAATTTATATTTTTTAATTTTCTTACTAATCTAACTATATTTGTGACAGGATTTTGTCTACTAATTAAACTTCTAGTAATTTCCTTACAAATTGCGCTTCCAACGACTAATCCATCAGCGCTACTTAAATTTTTAATTGATTTCTCAGTAATACCAAATCCTATTACGATATTCTTTTTTTTATTTATTTTTTTAATTTTATTATAATTTAATAATATTTTTTTTGGAGATACTTTCAGTTTACCTCCTGTGGTAGAGAGCATACTTATATAATAAAGCATACTATGTGAGTCACGAATAATATTTTTAAGTCTCTTATTTGATGTTGTGGGAGAAATTAATTGAACAAAACATATTAATTTTTTTTTACATTTTTTTGCAAAAACTTTGTTTTCTGGCCAAGGCAAATCAACAACAATTAATCCGTTTACTCCACTTTTTTTACAGTCAGTTAAAAATTTATTTTCTCCATATTGATAGATCATATTATAATAACCCATCAATATTATTGGCTTTGAATTTTTGTTTTTTTTAAAATCTTTTACAATTTTAAAAATATTTTTTATTTTAATACCACCTTTAATTGCTCGATAGGCACTTGTTTGAATTTGGCTTCCGTCTGCTACAGGAGTATTGTGAGGTACACCAACTTCAAGGATGTCAGCATAACTTGATATAGATTTTAGTATTTCTAAAGATTGCTTTTCTGAACTATCTCCTGCTACTGTATAGGTTAATAAAGCAGGTCTATTTTCTTGTTTTGCTTTTTTGAACGCAGAATTAATAAGATTAAACATACTTTTTTCCTAATCTTCTTTTTAAAATTTCTCGATCTTTGTATGCATCTCCACAACTATTAACTATAACAATTGTATCTTTACTAAATTTTTTTGACTCTTTTATAGCAACATAAAATGCATGACACGGTTCTAATGATGGCCTGAGATCTTCAAATTGAGTAACAAGTTTATATGCATACAAAGCTTCTTCATCGCTTGCAGCAGTGTATCTTGCTCTTTTAGTATCTTTCAAAAAACAATGAAGTGGAGATATACCAGGATAGTCTAGACCAGCAGAAATAGACTCAGTTTCTTCTATTTGTCCATCGTCATTTTGATTCACATACTGAGCTGCTCCATGAAGAATTCCTATTTTAGATCCATAAGTTAAAGGTGCTGCATGTTTTTTACTTTTGGCAGGTCCTCCAGCCTCGACTCCTATAAATTCAATTTGTTTTTTATCGTAATCCATAAATTCATTCCAAAATCCAAAACTTGACGAACCTCCACCAACGCAATTATAAAGTTTTATTTTTTTTGGAATGGAACCAAATTCATCCAATAATTGGACCTTAAGTTCTCTAGAAATTTGACTTGTACTCCATCCGCATATTCGAACAAAAACTGCTGGACCAACTGTACTTCCTACGCACATTGCTGTTTTATCACAGTTTGCTACCCAATATCTCATACATTCTGAAACAGCGTCTACAAGAGTTTGACTTCCTGAGTAAACTGGCACAACTTCTGCTCCATTTTTTTTCATCGCTCTTACATTTGGTTGTTGTCTTTGTATATCTTTTGCGCCCATGAAAATTTTACATTTTAATCCAAATTTTTTTGCTGCCATGCTTAGCATTTTGCCCGCATACCCAGCTCCTGTATCACCACAAATCATTTTTTTACCAGATCTTTTTGCTAACAAACAATGCACTGTAGCATTATAAATTTTATGTGCTCCTCCATTGGCATCTGAAACTACTTTAGACCATATTTGTGCACCTCCAATATGTTCTGTTAGATTATTCAATTTTATAAATCTTGTTGGAGAACCTATCCAATTTTTAAAATATTTGTCTCTCTCTTTGATAAATTTTTTATCCTTTTTCAATTTATTAAATAATATTTCTAAGTCCTCAATTGGTTTCTTTAATGTTTCAGGAACAAAGTTTCCACCAAATCTTCCACCCCAAAAACCAAGTTTATTACCTTGATCGATTACTGGAATTTTTTTTCTCAATTTCATATTTTAGCAGCTGAATTTAATAATTTATTAATTTTTTTAATATCTTTTTTCCCATGATTATTTTCTAATCCACCAGATAAATCAATAAAATACTCTTTATTCTTTAAATTAGGAATATCATCTATTTTTATATTTCCAGCAATCATTTTATTTAAAGAGCTAGGTAAATTATTTAATAATTTATGATCAAAGCCAATAGATTTTTCATAACCTTTCCCATCAAATAAAATAATTTCAGATATTTTCTGATACTTTTTATATCTATCTACATCTTCTTTATTAAAAACTGTAATAGCTGAAATTATTTTTTTTTTATATTTTCTTTTTATTTCCATTGTTCTCTCAGGAGCCACATTATAAAGTTGATAATAATCAAATTTCATATCTTTAATTTTTTCTAAAATTTTATCATTTGGATTTACTAATACAGACACAAAATTTATATTTTTTTTATCAATATTTAATAATTTTTTTAAAATACTATAATGAACAAATCTCTTACTTTTTTTAAAATTTGTAACGAAACCGATAAATTTTGGTGGATAAGCATGGTTAATAATATAATTTAAAGTTTTTGGATCGGAGATCCCACAAATTTTAATTCCCTTAATCATTAATAAATATGATTAATTAAATTTTGAATATTTTTTTTAATATTATTCTTTGTCAATGATCGGCCCATGACGATTGCATCAGCTTGGTTTTTGACAAATGCATCAAAAGGTGTGACTACTCTGGACTGATCATCCTTTTTATCTCCAGGCAATCTTATTCCAGGCGTTACAACAAACAAATTCTTGTATTTCATTTTTATAAATTTAGCTTCTTGTGCAGAGCAAACAATTCCATGACATCCTGATTTTTTAATTAAACTAGCTTGTTTTCTAACTATCTGATTTATGTTTTTTGTATGCCCAGTCTCCTTTAAAGATCTATTATTAAGGCTGGTCAATACTGTAACGCCCAAAATTTTTAAATTTTTATTTGTTTTTTTGGCTTCTTTTTTGACTGCCCTCATCATTTCTAAACCACCATTTGCATGAATTGTTATATATCTGCATCTCTTAAGGTCTTTAATAGAATTTATTGCAGCTTTAGCAGTTGCGCTAATGTCATTTAATTTTAGATCTAAGAAAAAATTACCTTTAAATTTTTCTAAAAATTTTCTTCCGTTTTCGCTATAAAAAAACTGTAATCCAAACTTGGGTATAATTTCTAGTTTTCTATTTTTAGTATTTTGAATTATTTTCCTCACAAAATTTATATTAGAAGTATCACAAGCAACAAATATTTTATATTTTTTCATTTATTTTTTTAAACCATTCTTTTGACATTTTAAATTTGATTAACTTTTTTTCTTGAATATTAATTTTTTCATTTGTTTTAGGATTTCTAGCAATTCTAGCTTTTTGAATTTTTCCTTCCAAGGTAAAGTTATCTCTAAGTTCTATTCTTTCATTGCGTCTTAAAGCATTTTGTATTTCATTAAGTACAATTTCAATAAATTTTGAAAGATCTTTTTTTAAAAAATTAGGGTAGTTGTTGGATAAAATTTTTAAGATATCTGACTTATTTGAGACCAATTAATTTATTCTTTTTTATTAGTTTTTTTATCCTCTAATTTATCTGAAAGTGATGAAAAAGGTAAGTTTTTTCCTGAAAGTGGTGACGAAAATTTAGAGACAGCTTCTTTATTTTGCAATTCTTCAAGCAATTTAATACTTAAATTGACTTTTCTTTGATTAAAATTTAACTCCGCGATAGCCGCGTCTATTCTTTCTCCCCCAAGGAATCTTGAAGGTCTTGCATCAGCAGTGTTAATTGCGATTTGATTTTTCTTAATCATAAATTCCAAGTCACATCCCTCTGGTTTAACATACAAACCTTTACTATCCGAGGAAACTACTTTTACTGTTATCACATCGTTAATTTTTTTATCCGAAAACCAATCGAAAGGATCAGTTTTAGTCTGTTTAAGACCAACTCTTAGCTTTTGTTCTTCAACTTTTATCTCAAGTATTTTAACAGTTAAATTTTCACCTTTTTTATAATTTTTTAATTGTTCTTCTGGTTTTCCTTGGTATGAAATATCATTTGCATGAAGAAAAGCGTCTAAATCATATTTATTCAATTTAAGATAAATTGCATAGTCATTAATTGACGAAATTGTTCCTTCAATTTTTCCTCCAACTCCAACATCTCTCTCTAAAGTTTTAAAAGGATTTTCAGTAGTTAATTTATGGGAAATTGCTACTCTTCTTTTTTCTTTATCTATCTCTGTAATAACACAGTCTATCTCATCACCAATTTTAAACATTTTTTTAGCTGAAATATTTTTTTTGTTCCAACTTAGTTCGCTCGAATGAAGCAGTGTGCTCAAACCTGGTTCCAGCTCACAAAAACATCCGTAATCAGTTATTTTTACTACTTTAACTTTATATTTTTTGTTTAACTCATAATTACTTATGTGTTCAAATGGATCTGGAGAAAGTTGTTTAATTGAACAGCCTACTTGTAATTTTTCTTTATCCACAGTAATTACTAACAAATCATGTTTCTCACCTATATTAAAAATTTCATCTGGATGATTTACTCTAGAGTATGAAATTTCCTGTAAATGTACTAACACATCTAGCTCCCCGTTGTTTACATCAAAGAAACAACCAAAGGAACTGTATCCTTTAACAACTGCATTTTTTATAATATCTCCAACTTTATATTTCTCTATAATTTTCGCTTTATCCTCTTTTTTATTTGAAGAAACAATTTGTCTTCTAGAAACACACGCGTTACCTCTAATTTTATCAAGTTTTATCAAAGCAAATTTTTGTGGTTCGTTCATTAAGTGTGATATATCTTTTAAAGGCTTGTCACTTATCTGACTACCGGGACAAAACATTAGAGATCCAGTATCAATGTGTTCTACTATTACTCCACCTTTGCATTTACTTTGAATACGACCAATTATAGGTTCGTTTTTTTCAAACGCTTTTTCAAGTTCTTGCCAACCTTTAATTTTTTGAGCTTTGGTTGCAGAAACTATAACTTCACCATTTTTATCTTCAATTTTTTCTAATAAAACTGGTAATTTAGATCCTACTTTTAATTTATCAAATAAATTAAGAGTTTTAATTTCGTTAATATCTAATACTGGTTCTGATTTTAAACCTTCTACAAAAAGGAAAACAAATTTTTCACTTATTTTAGTTACTGTACCATTTATAATTTTGCCTTCTTCAATTTTAACTTTAGACATCTGACTATTAAGCAAGTTTTCAAACTCTTTAACAGCCTGCGAAGACAAATCTTTATAAACTTCCATATTTTTTCTTATTAATTTCCTTTTTCACTATTTTTATCAATTTTAGCCTCATTTGACTTAAATTTAATTTAGTGGTGTCAACTAATACAGCACCTTTAGTAAAAAGCAAAGGGCTTTCTTTTCTATTTTTATCGCTAAAATCTCTTATTTTTAAAGCTTTTTTAACATCTTTCAGTTTAATCTTGTTATTTAATTTTTTAAACTCTTTCAATCTTCTTTTTGCTTTTTTATCTAATGAACATTTAAAAAAAAATTTTAAATCAGCATTTGGCATAATTTTTGAGGCAATGTCTCTACCTTCGATAATCACTTTGGAATTATTCTTGATAAAGTCTGTTTGAAATTTTTTTAAATGTTCTCTAATGTATTTTTTTTTTGCGATTGCTGAGGCTAATTTTGTAACATCTGGCAAATAAAGATTTTTACTACTTAATTTTTTAATATTTATAGACTCTGATATTTTTTTAATAAATTTATCGTTGTAATTATATTTATTTTGGATGATTTTATATGCCAAATATCTATAAAGTTTTCCAGAAGATAATAGATTAAAACCAAAATATTTAGATATATATTTGCTACCAGTACTTTTGCCAGATGCACTACTACCATCAACCGCAATAGAAAATTTAAATTTTTTGATCATTTATTTAAATTTTCCCCCTAATTCTTTTAAAGTTTTCAAAAAATTTGGAAAAGATGTGTTAACAGAGTTTTTATCATGAATTTTCCATGTGCCACCTAAAGTTAAAGCAGCTATACAAGATAGCATAAAAATTCTATGATCTTTAAAAAAATCTTTGACAGTAAAGTTTTTTGATAAAAGTAAGTTTGGATTTCCTTTTATTTTAAACGAGTTTATATTTATCTCATTTTTAATACCCAACATATTTAAAAATTTTGAAGATAACTTTAGTCTATCACTTTCTTTATGTCTTAACTCATCTAAATTTTTAAATCTAGAAATTCCTTTAGCTTTTGCACACACAAGAAATATCAAAGGGAGCTCATCTATCAGTCTACTGTTTATTTCTTTTGGACAATTTATAGATTTTAATTTATTAGAGCTTATGACATGTATATCAGCCACTTTTTCACCTTTATAATATCTTTTATTTTTTAAAAAAATTTTTCCATTCATTTTTTTTAAAATATCAATAATTCCTGTTCTAGTTTCATTTACATTTATATTTTTAATAACTAATTTCGAATTTTTAGATAATAATGTTAAAACTATAAAAAAAGAAGCAGAGCTAATATCGCCAGGTATAATATAATTAAAACCTTTATATTGTTTTCCACCTTTAATTTTAATTATGTCATAACTATTTTTTTTTTGAATGTTTATATTAAGTTTTAAATGTTTGAATAATAATTCAGTATGGTTTCTTGAAGGTTTGCACTTAATTTTTGTTATACCAGGTGTATTTAAAGCTGCTAGCATTATACAACTTTTGACTTGAGCACTTCCTTTATATTCTTCATAGTTTATTGGTCTTAAATACTCAGTTCCACAAACTTTAAGTGGTAGTTTATTTTTTTTTGAAATAATTTTGACACCAAATTTATTCAAAGGTTGAATGACTCTTGAAAAATCTCTATTTGATAAACTTCTGTCACCTTTTAGAATTATTTTTTTTTTAGTTTTTGCTAAGACACCCAGGATAAGTCTTGCGAATGTTCCTGAATTTTGAGCATTAATTGTAGTATTGTTACTAAAAGAAAATCCATTTAAGCCTCTGCCAAATATTTCACAATAGTCTTTTTTTTTAACTACTTTAATACCTAATTTTTTAATAGCTATTAAAGTATTATTAACATCTTCTGAGTTTAATAAATTAAAAGCTTTTGATTTTCCTAATGCTTGAGCAGACATAATTGCCCATCTTATTGATAAACTTTTATCTCCACTCACATTTATAGAATTATTAAAGCTATTGATCTTATTCTGAATCAATAAAATGTTTTTCATTTAATTTTTAGTTTATTTTGAAACTATCACCAAAATATGCAGATTTTGCATCCTCATTCTGCAAGATCTCAGAAGGTTTACCAATGGCTGCAATCTTTTTGTTTGCTAATATTATAGCTCTATCGCTTATTGCGAGCAGATCTCTAGCTGCGTGATCTGATATTATGCATGACCTTCTATTATCCTCTGTTTGCAATTTTACAATTGTTTCTTGTAATTCTCTTGTTGACATTATATCTAGTCCTTGAAATGGCTCATCCATTAAAATAATATTAGGATCTGAAAGCAATGACATTGCAATAGATAATCTTTTTCTTTGACCACCTGATAAAAATTTTGCCTTAATATCTTTTACTGGTTCTAATTGAAATTTTGAGATCATATTTTCAATTTTAAAATTTCTTTGGTTTTTATCATCTATAACTATTTCACTTATAGCTTTTAAATTTTGAGAACAGCTTAAGTTTGCAAAAACACCACCTGTCTGAGGAACAATTGCTACACCAAAATCCAATGCTCTTTTATAAATTGGAATATCGGTTACTTTTTTTTGATTAATTTCTATATCCCCATAATCTGGCTTCAAAAGACCTGTAATTAAATTAAAAATTGTTGATTTACCTACTCCATTAGGTCCAAGTATGCCACAAATCTCACCTTCTCTTATCATAAAAGAGATATCCTCAAGTATTTGTCTCTTATTAAATGCAAAAGAAATATTTTTTAATTGGATTTTTGGCCTTTCTTTTTTGAAAGTTGTTATCCTAAATTTTTTTATTATTGCCATCTATTTTCTTTTTATTTTAATTTTATCTTCTTTGTCAAACATATTTATTGAAATACTTTCTTCGATAATATTAAAATCTATATTATCTGCATAACTTTCCATATTTTTATTATTAAAGACTACATTGCCATTTATTGATGCAAAATTTTTACTTAAATCAATATATAAATTATCACTTGTAACGATGTTTTCCTCGTATCGAATGCTTACATTTATATAAAACTTTGTTTTGAGACTCAATTTATTGTAATCTGCTTTTTCTGATGTAATAAAAATTGTATCTCTTCCAACCATTTTAATTGTTGCTTTAACATCAGTTAATTCAACAGAATTTTGATCATCAACTGAAAATTCTCCATATCTTGAGTCTATTTTAAATATATTTCCATCCATGCCTATATTTTCAAAAGTTAAGTCTTCTATTATATTGTCAATTTTTTCCTCTATAAGATCTTGCTCTTTGACAGTCTTTTTTTCAACTAATTCAATTGGATTATTTGTTTGATAGAAATATTTATAAAAAAAAAATAAAGTAATTGAAATTATAGCAAGTATTAAAAAAATTTGTGTTAAGGTTTTAACATTCATTAATTTATATTTGCACTGAGTATGTGGTGTATATGTAATAAACCTATAGTTTTTCTTCTTTTATTATTTTTATGGACACACAAACTAGTAATTTTGTTTTGAGACATAATTGCAAGAGCTTTTGATGCTAAAGTATCTTTATCAACTGACAATGGGTTTGTAGTCATAATTTCATTAACATTTAAAGATTTTAAATTAGAGTTTTTTTGACTGAATCTCCTAATTTGACCATCTGTAATTATACCTGTGGTAAATTTTTTTTTATCAACTGCAATTAATACTCCTAATTTTTTTCTTGTTATTAGGCTCAGAGCCTTTTTCATCTCTAGCTTTTGATTTATAAATGGAATTTTATCTCCCTTTATCATTAAATCTTCTACAGTTTTTAATTGAGCTCCTAGAGCACCTTTAGGATGCAAAATTTTAAAATTTTTTTTACTAAATCCTTTTTTGTTTAGCGCCGCTACAGCTAAACAGTCACCAATGGCTAGTTGTTCACATGTACTGCTAGTAGGAACAATTCCCAGACCAGCTTCTTTTACTTCAGGAATAAAAAGTTTTATATCTGATGCTCTAAAAAGTATAGAATTTTTTTTAGACACAATACCAATTAATGTAATTCTATTCCTGTTAGCATATTCAATGACCGGTTTAAGTTCTTGAGTTTCTCCAGAATTACTAAAAAGTATCAACAAATCTTTTTTAGAGATACTGCCCAAATCTCCATGCGAACATTCGTTTGCAGATAAAGAAAAAGAAGGGCAACCGACTGAAGAAAAAGTAGCTGATATTTTGCTTGCAATTAAATAGCTCTTGCCAACGCCGCAAAGTATTATTTTTGATTGACATTTAACAATCGCGTCTACCGCTTGGTCAAACGACTTATTAATTGATGATCTTAATTTTTTTAGTGCAGCAATTTCAAGATCGATAACATTTCTTGCTACATTTTTATAATTAATCTTTTTCATAAATATTTAGTGTTCAAATATATTAAGCTTATATCCTGCAATTTCCATATCAACTAATGTAGGTATAACTTTCATACATTGATTAAAAATATCAATCCTTTTTTCCCTTTCTAACATTTTCGTTAGTTTATCTTTCATCTCAAATAGATATTCGGTATCTTGAGCTGCATAATTAATTTGTTTGGTTGATAAATTAGGATTACCCCAGTCACTTTGTTGCTCTTTTTTTGATATATCTTTTCCACATAGTTCTTTTACTAAATCTTTATATCCATGAAAACTGCTAGCTGTTCTTGCAATTTTTGATGCAATTTTTGTACAAAATATATTTTTTGGTTCTACTCTTAGATGATACTTAAGCCATAATAGATCTTGTCTAGCATAATGCATTATGTATAAAGTTTTTGGATTTGATAATACTTTGCATAAGTTTGGCGCTGAATAAGTATCTCGATTTAGTTTAATTAAATAAAATTTTTTAGATTCTAGACCTAATTGAACTAAAGTTAATGGATCTCTTCCCAAAACCAAGCCAAGCGCCTCATTGTCTATTCCAATAACTTTTTCACCAGACAAATCTATATCTTGTGGCAAGTCATTTTCAAATATTTTGATATTATTCATTTGTATTTTTATATATATAAAGACAATACAATAATGTCTATTATTTGATATATGATTAAAAAAAAAGTCTTAATCTTTGGAGCAAGTGGCCAAATAGGAAGAAATATTATAAGGAAAATAACCCTTAAAAATTATAAAGTAACTGCTGTTACAAGAAACGCTCATAAAAGCATTTTTTTAAAAACCCAAGCACCACTTGGTTATTTAGACATCATAGAAGAAAATATATTTGATGAGAAAGCATTAGAAAAACTTATAGAAAAACACGATGTTTGTATAAATTTAATTGGAATATTATATGAAAAAAAAAATAATAGTTTTCAAAATATTCACGTCAACTTGCCTTCAGTAATATCCAAACTATGTAAAAAAAATAAAATTGATCAATTTATTCATTTATCAGCATTGGGTGTTGAAAATGTAAAAGATAGCAAATATGCCCAATCAAAATTTGACGGTGAAACAATTGTTCAAAAAAATTTTGAAAATACTACTATTTTGAAACCTTCAATAGTTTATTCACAAGATGATAATTTTAGCACAAGATTTCTCTCTTTATTGAGTTTATTTCCAATATTTCCGTTATTTGAAAACCCTAAATTTTCACCAATTCATTGTAAAGATCTAGCTGAAATTATAGTAGGATTAATAGATAGGAATATATGTTCGGAAATTATTGAGTGTACAGGTCCTCAAATACTATATTTTAAAGAAATTTTACAAATTTTATCTAAATCAATAAATAAAAAACGTTTATTTATTTCGGTTCCAAATCAACTAGCAAAAATTTTTGCTATAACATCAGAAATTCTTCCTACACCATTAATCACTTTAGATCAATTACGACTTCTTAAATATAATAATATTGCTTCTGGAAATTACAAAACTCAAAATGATTATGGATTAAAAGCAGATCTTAAATTTGAGAATGAGATAAAAAAATACAGTTATATGTGGACTGAAAGAGGACAATATTCTAGAAATTAATCTGCTTAAGCTGATTTTATTTTTTTTTCAATAAATTGAGGAACCTCATCTTCTTTATCTGTCAAATCTTCTTTCTTTCCTTTAGGTTGGAATACGATCATTAAGTGTAAAGGACAGTATGAAAATTTATCTATTGTTTTTCTGCCACAAAAAGAAGAGTCTTTTTCATTAGGGTGTCCTTCCATATATTTGCATGTACTTTCAGTTAATTCCTCCAAATTTAAGTTTTTAGATGGCTCAAAATTTTTATCTAGTATTAGAGATTTAAATTTATGTTTTCGAGATCGCTTAATTTTACTATCATCGTAAATTTGATCATTATTTTTATTACTATAATTTGATTTTCTGTGCTTAATTTTGGCACTAAGAGACATTCTATGAGCTTTTCCAATAACAGCATTTCTGCTAACCCCTCCGATAATTTCAGCTATTTGACTTGCAGTGTTTCCTTTTCCCCAAAGCTCTTTTAATTTTTCTATTTTTTCTTCAGTCCAGCTCATATACTATATTTAGTGTATTAATTTTCTTTGTAAACAATATAAGGTAGTACACATATAATATATGTTTAAACAAGCTTTTTTTTTAATTTTTACACAATATTTTAAAAAAATTTGTTAATAAAAACTAATGGTTGAATTAGATAAAAAATATAAAGTTGGGGTTAGAAGATTTAATATAAATTGGGTAGGTGCTTACACACTTTATATTAAAGAAACTCTAAGATTTTTATCAGTTTTTGGACAAACTATTGTTGGTCCAATAGTAACATCTATACTTTTTTTATTGGTAATCTCTCTAGCGCTAGGAGAAACAAGACCCAATGTTTTAGGGGTAGAATTTATAGTATTTTTAGCTCCTGGCTTAATTGCTATGCAGGTAATTCAACAGTCTTTTTCGCACTCATCTTCATCATTGTTAATGGGAAAAGTTATGGGGAATATAGTTGATATGATTGGCGCACCACTATCAGCATCAGAAGTGACATTGGCAATAATTTTAGCATCTGTAACTAGAGCTGTAATGATATCAATTATCTCTATAATCGTTTTTTCTTTAATGATTGAAATAGAAATAAAAAATTTTTTAGTTTTTTCTTCATATCTAATAGTTAGTTCATTTATAATGGGGACAGCTGGATTTATAGCAGGACTTTGGGCAGATAAATTTGATCATATGGCAACTGTAACAAATTTTATAATTGTTCCTTTATCTTTTTTATCTGGGACATTTTATTCATTAGAAAGATTACCAAGTTATTTAGTGACATTAAGCTATTATAATCCATTTTTTCATATGATTGATGGATTTAGATATTCTTTTATTAATAGTATGGATGGTTCAATTACGTTTGGTTTATCTTATTTAATTATTATATCAGTTTTGATGTGGATAATAGCATATACTCTTTATAAAAAAGGATATAAAATTAAGTCTTAATACAAAAATACAAAAAATGAGCAAATTAGTGAAAAATTATAATCGAAGAAAAATTTCCTTTAAATATGGAAAAGGAAGTTTTTTATATTCTACTGATGGAAAAAAATATTTAGATTTTGTTCAAGGTATAGCTGTAAATTCCTTGGGACATGCTCACCCACAACTAGTAAAAACAATTAACAAACAATCAAAAAAACTTTGGCATGTTTCAAACGCTTTTGTAATCCCAGAAGGGGAAAAATTAGCCCAAAGACTTACCAAAAAAACTTTTGCTGACTTTGTAATGTTTCAAAATAGTGGAACAGAAGCCACCGAAGGAGCAATAAAAGTTGCTAGAAAATATTTTCATTCAATAGGTAAACCAAAAAAAAATAGAATATTATGTGTAAAAAATTCGTTCCATGGAAGAACAATAGCTGCAATTTATGCAAGTGGATCAAAAAAAATGACAGAAGGATTTGGACCAAAAGCAGGTGGTTTTGATCATTTTCTTTTTGGAAATCACAAATCTTTAAAAAAGAAGATTAATAAAAATACAGCAGCTATCATGGTAGAAACTATTATGGGTGAGGGGGGTATAAAGGTAATACCAGATTGGTGTTTGAGAGAATTAAGAAAAATTTGTAATAAAAAAAATATCCTTTTAATACTTGATGAAGTTCAATGTGGAATTGGTAGATCCGGTGATTTTTTTGCATTTGAAAAATCCAAGGTAAAACCAGATATAGTTCCAATAGCAAAAGGAATTGGGGGCGGATTTCCAATTGGAGCAGTCTTAATGAATAAAAAAGTTGCATCAAAGATGACCCCAGGCTCACATGGATCAACATTTGGTGGCAATCCTTTAGCAATGTCTGTAGGAAATTCTGTAATGGAAATTGTATCTAAGAGAAAATTTTTAAAAAATGTAAAAAATATTTCAAATTATTTCTTTTTAAAGTTACACGAAATTAAAATGATATATCCAAATATTATTAAAGAAATTCGAGGTAAAGGTTTACTAATTGGAATACAGCTTCATACCAATCAGGTTAATTTTATCAAAAAATTGATGGAAAATAAATTACTCACAATAAAAGCAGCAGAAAATGTGGTTAGAATTTTACCACCATTAAATGTCAAAAAAAATGAAATAGACCAGGCTCTAAAAATTATCAAAAAGGTTTGTTCAGAAATAAATTAAATGAAACATTTTATAAATTTAAAAGATATTCCTGCAAAAGATTTAAAAAAAATAATTTCAGATGCAAAAAAAAGAAAAAATTTAAGAAAAAAATTAAATACCCTTGAAGTTGATAAAGGGGCACCATTAAAGGGAAAAATCTTAATCCAAATGTTTGAAAAAGCTAGTTCAAGAACAAGAATAAGTTTTTACTTAGCCATTAAACAACTTGGCGGAGGGACATTGACACTTAGATCAAATGAACTCCATTTAGGCCAGGGAGGTGAAAGTATTGAAGATACCGCTAAAATATTATCAACATATGGTGATGGATTCATGCTTAGAACTGATAGCGATAAAAAAGTTGAAAAATTTAGAGATCATCTTTCTATCCCTATTATAAATGGATTAAGCCCATCTTCACATCCTACTCAAGTATTGTCTGATGTATTTACAGTGGAGGAAATAAAGAAAAAACCAATATCTAAATTAAATGTTTGTTGGATTGGAGATTCAAATAATGTTTTAGATAGTTTAATAGCTGCTTCAGTAAAATTTTCATTTAAACTTAACATAGGTTGTCCTAAAAAATTTGAACCAAGTAAAAAAATTAGAGACTGGGTCAAAAAAAATAATAGAAAAATATATATATATAACGATGCTAAAAAGGCAGCTAGTGGAGCAGATGTTATTTTTTCAGACAAGGTGATATCTTTAAATGATAAAGTAAATAAAATAAAAAAAATTAAGCAATTTGCAAAATTTAAGATAGATAAAAAATTAATTAGCTATGCTAAAAAAAATTGTATATTTCTTCATTGTTTGCCTCGAGGCTCTGAAGTTAGTGAAGAAGTTTTTTTGGGAAGAAAATCTCATGTATGGCAACAAGCTCTGAATAGAGTGCATGTTCAAAAAAGTATATTATTATATTGCTTTGGAAAACTAAGGTAAAGTTTTTGGATTATCACTATTTTGGTTTAAATATAAAATTACAGACGCTCTATCTTTTTCATCCTTTAAACCTGCAAAACCCATTTTATTTCCTTTAATCCATGATGAAGGTTTAATAAGAAATCCATTCATTTCTTCCCATGTCCATTCTTTTTTGTATGATATCAAAGATTTTGAATATTTATAATCTTCAACTGCTCCTACAGATCTAAACATAACATTCCATAACTTAGGTCCAATTTTGTTTCCCCCACCTTGTTTAATACTATGGCACGCTGCACATTTTTTAAAAACCTTTTCTCCATGAGCCAAATCAGCGAGAGCAAACATCGCTTTCAAATCCAATTCAGATGACCCCATTTCTTTTTTGTCACTCATTCCTTCAGGAGGGTCTACTTTATAAGCAACAACTAATTCAGGGTCTTTATTGAAAAAAAAATCAGAAATTTTGCCAATTCCAAATACAACCAAAATTGTTATTAGTATAGCCGAAACTATTTTTTGAATTTCAAATGAGTTCATTTAAATTTTTATGTCTTTTAATCCTATAACATGTTAGATCGTAAAATACTTAAATAATTTAGTTTAATTATTTGCGTCCCTTAGACGCATAAATTAGTTAATTTACAATGCAAAAAACATTAATATTAATACCATCTAGGCTTTCAGCCTCAAGATTGCCAAATAAACCTTTGCTCAAAATAAATGGAAGATCAATTATCTCTCAAGTTGTTAAGAGAGCCAAAGAGTCAAAATTAGGCAAAGTATATGTTGCAACAGAAGATATAGAAATATTAAACGAAGTAAAAAAAAATGGAGGGCAAGCAATTATTACAAGCAACAAACATAAAACAGGAACAGATAGAATTTTTGAATGCTTAACAAAACTAAAAAATAAAAATGTAGATTATGTAATTAATCTACAAGGTGATGAGCCTAACATAGATATTAATGATCTTAAAAATTTATACAAATTTACAAAAAAAAATAATTCAGATATAGGAACTTTAGCTACAGAGATAAAAAACAATAGTATTTATAAAAATAAAAATATAGTTAAAGTAATAACCAATTTTAAAATTAATAACCATAATTTCCCATATGCAAAAGATTTTAAACGGATAACAAATTTAAAACAAAATGTATATCATCATATCGGGGTATACATATATAAAGTTAAAATATTAAAAAAATTTATTAAATTAAAACAGTCTAAAAATGAGATTAAAAACAAACTTGAACAAATGAGAGCAGTTGATAATGGTATTAAAATTAACGTTGCTTTAGCTAACAAACCTTCAATAGGAGTTGATACAATGGAAGATTTTGTAGCTTTAAAAAAAATAATGGAATATAAACCTTAAAGTTATGAAGATCGCATACCAGGGAATTGCAGGAAGTTACAGCGAAAGCTGTGCAAAAAAAAATTATCCCAACGCAGAAACAATACCTTGTAGAACTTTCCAGGATGCATTTGAACTCGCAAAAAATGACCCAAATATAAAAGCAATCATACCTGAACAGAATCAATTGATAGGCTCAATTAATATTGAAACTTTAATTCTTAAATATAGACTAAATATACTTGCTGAACATTTTTTTCCAATTAATCATCATCTGCTAGTTATTCCAGGTACAAAAATAGATGATATTAAAGATGTTTATTCTCATACGGCAGCTTTAAGTCAAGTAAACAGCTTTATAAGAAAATATAAAATTAAAGAAAATGTTATGGCAGATACTGCTGGAAGTGCTGCCTATATTTCATCATTAAAAGATAAAACAAAAGCAGCTATTGCTTCTAAATTAAGTTCAGAAATTTATGGATTAGAAATTTTAAAATCTGATATTCAAGATGATAAGGAAAATTTTACTAGATTCCTTGTTTTTCAAAAAAATATTTCACAACCTGAATTTAAAAAAAATGAGAAATATATTACCTCTTTTATATTCAAACTAAAAAATAAACCCGCGGCGCTTTTCCAATCTCTTACAGGGATGAGTCTAAGACAGGTTGATATGACAAAGTTACATTCTTTTCCTGAAAAAGGAACTTTTTCTTCATATTATTTTTTTTGTGAAGTCCAAGGCCATATATCTGATGACAAGGTAGAGGGTGCATTAAAAGATCTAGAAATACATTGCTCAGAGTTTCAATTATTGGGTGTGTTTACTCAAGATTCTTTTAGAAGAAAATAGTACTTAAATAAATTTTTTATGGATTAAAAAAAATTACTGATATAATAAGTTTGGGTCAATCAGGTGGATGTACGGCAAATCCTGTCAGATTCGAAAGAAAGCAGCAGTAACCAGTAATTTTCTAGGTTGGTTGGCCCTTTTAAAAAAGTTATGACAATTAATTCAAAAGTATTAGCTTTAAAATATAGACCTTCAAATTTTAATGATCTAATAGGTCAGAAGATTATTGGTGAAACAATTTATAATTCAATAAAATTAAATAAAATACCAAACGCATATTTATTTACTGGCATAAGAGGAGTCGGAAAAACCACAATTGCAAGAATAGTTGCCAAGGCACTCAATTGTAAAAGTGGAATAGACAATATTAGCAACAATAACTCTTGTGAAAATTGTCATTGCGAAGCTATTGCAAACTCAAACCATATTGATGTATTAGAAATGGATGCTGCAAGCAAAACTGGTGTAGATGATGTAAGGGATTTAATTGAATTTTCTAGATACGGACCCTCAAGTGCAAAATATAAAATTTTTATAATTGATGAAGTTCATATGTTGAGTAAACAGGCTTTTAACGCCTTGCTTAAAACTTTAGAGGAGCCACCAGAATACTTAAAATTTATTTTTGCTACTACAGAAGTAAAAAAAATACCAATAACAGTAATTTCAAGATGTCAAAGATTTGACTTACCACGAATTAAATCTAGCGAACTTTATGATTATATTAAACAAGTAAAAGAAAAAGAGAAAGGCAATATCAGTGATGAAGTAATCAAATTAATTGTCAAAATATCAGAAGGTTCTGTAAGAGATGCACTTTCTTTATTGGATAGAGCTATAATAACTTTTCCAAATGATAAGGAATTGGACTTAGATACTGCACAAAATATCTTTGGTTACTTTGACAAAAGTTATTTAATAAATTTAGTTCAATATATACTTGAGGGTGAAGAAAAAAAAGTAATTGAAATTTATCGATCTATTTATGACAAAGGAGTAGATCCAAAAAATTTTCTAAATGATTTTCTTGAAATTTTATATTATTTTAAAAATATTGACTCATTAAAAGTGGAAGGTAACAATTTTTCAATTAATGATAATGAATTTAAAGAAATTAGTGAAATTTCAAGAAAAGTAGACACAAAAGTATTATTAAATTTTTGGCAATTTACATTAAAAACACTCGAGGAAATAGATTTGGTCTCAAACCAAAATTTATCTATAGAGATGTTTCTTATAAGATTAATATACTTATCTCATATTACGCAGAATAGTAATGAAAGTTTGAAGATGGATCATTCAAATAATAAATCTGCCGAACTAAAATTAAACGAAGAAAAAACATTTGAAAATAAAGATGCTAATGAAAATACTAATAAAACTGTAAGTCAAATTAAAAATATTTTTCAAGAAGAAAAATCAAAAAAAATTAATGAAGAAAAAATAAATAGTTTTGAAGATTTAATAAGAATTTGTGTAGAAAAAAGAGAATTGCATTTAAAATATGAACTTGAAAATAATGTAAATTTAGTAAGTTTTAAAAATCAAAGTATAGAAATTTCATTTAATGAAAATTTAAATAAAAATTTTGTAAAAGATTTATCTCTTAAATTATTTGAGTGGACTAATTTGAGATGGATCATAGCATTCTCCAAGCAAAATGGTAAACCAACTATAAAGGAAGTTGATAAAATTAATAAGTCTCAAATTTTCTCTTCAGCTAAAAAAAGTAAAATTATTAAAAAAGTCGAGGAAGTATTTCCTGATGTAGAACTTATTGATATTGAATTAGACAAAAATAATTAATGACAGATTTCTCAAAAATTTTAGATAAGGCTAAGGAATTGGAAAGTAAAATGAAAGATAGTCAGGAAAAAATTAAAAATATTAGAGCAGAAGGTATATCAGGAGGAGACGCTGTAAAAATTACACTTAATGGAGATGGTGAAATTGTAAATTTGTATATTTCACAAAAAATTTTTAATGAGGAAAAAAATGTAGTTGAGGATTTAATTATAGCAGCTCACAATAATGCAAAATCTCAATTAAAAATTAAGACTTCAGAGGAAATATCAAAAGCTACAGGTGGTTTAGGAGTCCCCGGATTTAAGTGGCCTTTATAGTAGATGCAAAATATAAGTGAAATTGAGGAACTAATTAAATTAATATCTAAACTTCCAGGTTTAGGTCCTAAATCAGCAAAACGAATTGTGCTAAAATTAATTAATAACCGAAACGAACTTGCAAAACCTTTAGCAAAAGCACTGGCAGAAGTCTATAAGAATATCTCTAGATGTAAAATTTGTGGAACATTAAAATCTAATATTATTGAATGTAGTTACAACGATTGTAAAATTGTAGAAAAAAAATATGATAAAATTTGTGTTGTAGAAAATTTAGCTGATCAATGGACAATCCAAAATTCAAATATCTTTCAAGGATATTACCACATACTTGGTGGGACAATTTCAAGTTCAAGTTCGAATGGTTCATCAAAACAGGATTTGTTAATAGAATCTTTATTAAAAAGAATTAAAGAAGAAAAAATTGATGAAGTCATTCTTGCTACTAGCGCAACAGTTGAAGGACAAACTACTGCCTTTTATATTCAAAATAGTTTAAAAGACACTGAAATTAAAATTTCAAAGTTAGCACAAGGTTTACCTATTGGAGGTGAAATAGAGAATTTAGATGATGGAACCTTGATTTCAGCATTTAAAAATAGAAAAAAAATTTAGAAGAATTAATTTTTCTTAATAATTCTGTTTAAATGTAAAAGTGGCTCCGTATAACCTGAAGGTTGATGTCTTCCTTGAAATATCAATTCACAAGCTGTTTTAAAAGCAATTGATTTATCATATTCTGGAGACATATTTTTATATAAATTGTCATTTATATTTTGTTTATCAACAACTTTTGCCATCTTTTTTAATATTTCCAAAACTTGTTTTTTGCTACAAACTCCATGATGAAGCCAGTTGGCTATATGTTGTGATGAAATTCTTAAAGTCGCTCTATCTTCCATTAATCCAATGTTATTAATGTCAGGAACTTTAGAACACCCAATTCCCTGATCAATCCATCTTACCACATATCCAAGTATTGTTTGCGCGCTATTTGATATCTCTTTATTAATATCTTCCTTAGACCAATTAGGATTTTTGATGATTGGTATATTTAAAAGTTCGGATACTTGAGTTTTTTTTCTTTTTTTTAATTCATGTTGTTTTTTAAATACATCTATATCATGGTAGTGAAGAGAATGAAGAGCAGCTGCCGTAGGTGATGGAACCCAAGCGCAATTAGCTCCGGCCTCTAAGTGGGATATTTTTTGTTTCATCATATCTGACATTTTATCAGGCATTGCCCACATTCCCTTACCAATTTGAGCCAAACCTGAAAAACCACAAGCTAATCCAATATCGACATTGTTATTTTCGTAAGCATTTATCCAAGAAGAAGTTTTCATATCTCCCTTTTTAATCATTGGACCAGCCTCCATTGAAGTATGCATTTCATCACCAGTTCTATCTAGAAAACCAGTATTAATAAAAAATACTCTACTTTTTAAAGCTCTAATACACTCTTTTAGATTTACTGAAGTTCTTCTTTCTTCATCCATAATACCACACTTAATAGTATTTTTTTTTAACCCTATTGCTGATTCAACTTTGCTAAAAATAAGATCTGTGAACTTTGCCTCTTTAGGACCATGCATTTTAGGTTTAACTATGTAAATTGAACCATTTCTAGAATTTTTTCTAATTTTTAAATCATGTAAACAGGCAACTGATATTATGAAAGCATCCATAATACCTTCTGGTATTTCAGACCCATCAGATAAAAGAATTGATGGATTAGTCATTAAATGACCTACATTTCTATTTAATAATAGAGATCTTCCATGTAAGTAGGATAACTCACCATTCTTTAATATAAATTTTCTATCAGGATTCAATTTTCTTATTAATTTTTTTCCATTTTTATCAAATTCTGCCTTAAGATCTCCTTTCATTAAGCCTAACCAATTCCTGTATCCTAATACTTTGTCGTGAGCATCAACACCAGCAACAGAGTCTTCGTGGTCACAAATTGTAGTTACAGCAGACTCTAATATAATATCAGATATACCTGCAGGATCACTTTTTGCACTAAAAGCTTCTGGGTTTATTATTATTTCAACATAAAGATTGTTGTTTTTTAAAATTATAGCAGTTGGTTTGTCTTTTTTACCTCTATAACCAACAAATTTGTTATTATCTTTGATAGTAGTATTATCATTGATTAAATTTAATACTAAATTTTTTTTTTCAATTATAATTTTAGAAACTTGTGACCAGCTCTTTTTTTTTAAAGTAAAATGTTTATCTAAAAATTTTTTTGTAAACTTAATTACTTCTTCTCCCCTTTCAGGATCATATCTTTCACTTGCAGATTCATCTGACTGTATTATATCTGTTCCATACAAGCTATCATACAAACTCATCCAACGCGCATTGGCAGCATTTAATGCGTATCTTGAATTCATGATAGGCACTACTAATTGTGGTGCAGCAACTTTTGAAATTTCATAATCTACATTTTTTGTATCTATTTTAAAATCTGATCCTGGTTTTACCAAATATCCTATATCGATTAAAAATTTTTGATATTCTTTTTTTATTATATTAGGATTCTCAATATGCCAGCTATCTATGTCCATTTGCATTTTTTCTCTAATTTTTATTAATTTTTTATTTTCTGGAGTTAGCTCGTGAGCAAAATTATTAAATTTTTCCCAAAAATCTTTTTTGATTATTTTTGTTCCAGGCAACAACTCTTCATTTACGAATCTAAATAACTCATCAGATACAGATAAATTTTCAATTTTTATATACTTTTCAACTTTGCTCATTACATATTTAAATTTAAGATTGACATTTTCTTGCCGTTTTTAGATATAATAACTTATTTTTTATGAAAAACTATTTAAATTTTGAGAATGATATTAAAAATCTTGAGTCTGAACTCGAAAACTTAAAGGATCCGTATAATGAATCTGGTCTTAGCAAAGTTGATACTAATAAAATTTCTAATTTACAGAATGAAATAGAGTCAAAACTTGAAAAAATTTACTCAAATTTAAATGCATGGGAAACCGCATTAGTGGCTAGGCATGAGGACAGGCCTAAAGCAAAATTCTTTATAGACAATTTATTTGAAGATTTTGTATCTTTATCTGGTGATAGATTTTATGGAGAAGATAAATCTGTAATTAGTGGTTTTGCAAAATTTGAGGGAAAATCAGTTTTAGTTATAGGACAAGAAAAGGGTGAAGATTTAGAGACAAGAATAAATAGAAATTTTGGAATGATGAGACCAGAGGGCTATAGAAAAACAATAAGACTAATGAAGTTGGCAAATAAATTTAATATTCCAATTGTAGTTTTTGTAGATACTCCGGGCGCATATCCAGGAGTTGGTGCGGAGGAAAGAGGTCAAGCTGAGGCAATAGCAAAATCAATTGAATGCTCAATGGACTTAACTGTGCCTAATGTATCCATAATAATTGGGGAAGGAGGTTCAGGAGGCGCCATAGCTTTAGCATCATCAAATAAAGTTTTAATGTTAGAAAATGCAATTTATTCAGTAATATCTCCAGAGGGTTGCGCAACTATTTTATGGAGAGACCCGAAAAAAACTCTAGAGGCTTCAGAAGCAATGAAAATGTCTGCAAAAGATCTAATTAAACTTGAGATTATTGATGAAATTATTGCAGAGCCAATTGGGGGAGCTCATAGAGATAGAGATTTGATTTTAGACAATGTAAGAAGCTCATTAAGAAAAAATTTAAATTATTTCTCAAACATGAGTCAAGACGAAATTTTATTGCATAGAAAAAATAAGTTTTTATCTATTGGTAGATCTAAGGGTTTTGTTAGTAATACAAATATTTCAGATAATCTAGTTATGAAAATGTCTTTAATTGAAAAAGTAAAAAACTATATTAATAAGTATAAAAATAATATTTTTTTTACCATGGTTGTAGTATTGATTTTTTTTGCATTAGTTTTAATTTTATAAGGCTCCACAACAGTTCTTAAATTTTTTTCCGGTAGCGGGACATTTTTCATTTCTAGAAATTTTTTCATTTTTTTTTATTATATAAAGACATTTTGGATTTGAAGATTTCATTGTTTTTTTTTGTTCTATTTTATTATCTTCAGTAATTACCTTTAAATTTAATAGTATAGTAATAAAATCTGTCTTAAGTTTATTTAGTAAGTTTTCAAATAAATTAAAAGCTTCCTTTTTATATTCTACAAGAGGATCCCTTTGACCATATGATCTTAATCCTATAACAGTTCTTAACTGTTCTAAGTATTGAATATGAGAAGTCCAGTTTTGATCTATTAATTGTAAAAATATTCTTTTTTCGATGTCATCAGATCTATCTTTTCCTAAAATATTTTCTCTTTGAATTCTTTGGTCATTAAATTTGTTTAATATTTTATCTTTAAAAAGATCATCATTCATTTCAATAAACGATTCTATTTGCTCTTCTGTAAAGGCTTTTCCTGATATTTGTTTAAAATAATTTTTAAATTCACTATTTTTTGGATTAGATAAATATTTTTTCTTATGATTAACTAATATCAAAATTATTTCATCTAAAAAATCATTACTTATAGATAACGAATTATTTAAATTTATAATATTATTCCTTTGTGTAAAAATAACATGACGTTGGTCGTTAAGAACATTATCAAACTTCAATAATGTTTTTCTAATATCAAAGTTTCTTGACTCAACTTTTTGTTGTGCTCTTTCAAGGGCTTTATTAATCCAGGGATGATCAATACTTTCGCCATCTTTTAGACCAAGTTTTTCTAGCATATTGTTCATCGATTCTGAACCAAATATTCTCATTAGGTCATCTTCTAAACTTACAAAAAATATTGAATTCCCTTCATCACCTTGTCTACCAGATCTTCCTCTAGCTTGGTTATCTACTCTCCTACTTTCCATTCTTTCTGTCCCAATGACAAATAAACCTCCTAAAGATTTTATTTCTTTTTTTGAACCTTCGTCATAATCTTTGCCTCCCAGTTTTATATCTACTCCTCTGCCTGATATACTTGTAGTAATTATCACTGAATTTTTTTTACCAGCATTAGCAATTATTTCTGCTTCTTTTTCATGATTTTTTGCGTTTAATACTAAATGATTAATTTTCTTTTCTTCAAGCAGTTTCGAATAATGTTCAGATTTATTTACACTTGCGGTAAAAACTAAAACAGGTTGTCCAGTAGAATTAATATCATTTATTTTTTTAATAATTGCATCATCTTTTTCTTTTGCTGTTCTAAAAATTAGATCATTCCAATCTTTTCTAATCATTTTTTTGTTCGTAGGAACAGATATTACTGGAAGATTATAAATTTCAAAAAATTCTTCAGACTCTGTTGCTGCAGTCCCTGTGCAACCAGATAATTTTTTATAAAGTTTAAAGTAATTTTGATAAGTTATAGATGCTACAGTTTGATTTTCTGATTGAACTTTTACTTTTTCTTTAGCTTCAATACTTTGATGCAAACCATCTCCAAATCTTCTTCCTGGTAATTGCCTTCCAGTTTGTTCATCAATTATAATTATTTGATTATCTTTAACAATGTAATCTCTACCATTAAAAAAAAGATGATTTGCTCTTAAAGATTGATTAACTAAATGTACTAAATTTAAATTTTCAGGATCGTAAAAGTTATCATTTTTAAGCATTCCAGCAGAGGAAAATATATTTTCTACACTATCAATCCCTTTATTTGTTAATAATATATTTTTATCCTTCTCATCTATTTCAAAATCCTCTGCCTTTAAATTTTTAATTAATTTATCTACTGCAAGATATTGTGATGTTTTATCTTCTAATGCACCAGATATTATTAGTGGGGTCCTCGCTTCATCAATTAGACAGGAGTCAATCTCATCTACTATTGCATAGTTATGTCCTCTTTGAACCATACTCTCGTTCGAATATTTCATATTATCCCTCAAATAGTCAAATCCAAGTTCAGAATTGGTTGCATAAGTAATATCGCAATCATAATTTAATTTTCTTTCTTCATCTGATTGACCATTGTTGATATAGCCAGCTTTTAAACCTAAAAAATTGTAAATCTTTCCCATATTTTCACAGTCTCTTTTAGCAAGGTAATCATTAACAGTAACTACATGAACACCTTTATTATCTAACGCATTTAAATACGCTGCTAAAGCTATTGTTAGAGTCTTTCCTTCACCAGTTTTCATTTCTGCAATTTTATTTTGGTGAAGCACTACCCCTCCAATTAATTGAACATCAAAATGTTTTTCAGATCTAACCCTATTTGATGCCTCTCTAACTATTGCAAAAGCCTCAGGCAAAACTTCATCTAAGGAAATTCCATTTTTAATTTTTTCTCTTAATTCAATTGTTTTTTTTGGAAACTGATCATCTCCCAGAACTTCTACATCTTTTTGAAGGATATTTATTTGGTTTACAATTTTATCTATTTTATTTAATTCCTTTTGGTTTCCAGTTTTAATGAATTTTGATAAAATATTTAATGGATTTAGCATTTTATAATTGTGGTATATAGTTTCATTGTTTATTCTTATATAGTATTAAAATAATATTTTTAAATACCATGGCATTTAACTTTAACAACTTTTTTGATTCAAGAAACAAAAACTCTAAAATGGGACATTTTCAAGACTTAGAACATATTGATGGGTTATCTATATCAACTACAAGTGCCAATTTATACAAAACAAGAAGAGATGATTTAGTTATGTTTTATTTTAGAGACGGTGCAAATTATGCATCAGTATATACTCAATCTAAAATAGTCTCCGAAAATATAAAATGGAATCGAAATATAAGTTCGAAAAAAATAAAAGCAGTCATAATTAATACTAGAAATGCAAATGCTTTCACTGGCAAAGAAGGTTATAAAAGTTTAAAAATACTAGCAGAAGAAATATCAAGCAAACTTTCAGAAAAACAAAATATTGACGAAGAAAAGCCATCTAAGGTAAAATCTTCAGATATAATTTTTGCATGTACTGGAACAATAGGTGAAAAGTTTCCAAAAGATAAAATTTCTTCTTCTATACCTGATTTAATCAACAAAATAAAATATACCCAAAATAAATATATTTGGATGAAAGCAGCTATGGGAATTTTGACAACTGATTTAATTCCTAAGCTAGCCATGGATGAATGCTTTATTGGAAATAAAAAAATAAAAATTTATGGTTTAGCAAAAGGATCAGGAATGATATATCCAAATATGGCTACAACTTTAGGATTTATTTTCACAGATGCATTGATTCCAACAAATATATTACAAAAGTTATTGAAAAAAAATATCACAAATACATTTAATGCTATAACTTGTGACGGCGATACAAGCACAAATGATATGGTATCATTATTCGCAACTGGTAAAGCCAATAACTCAGAGATTAAAAATATAAATGATCAAAAACTCAAAGGTTTTGAAAAATCTCTTTTCAATGTTTTATTAAATCTAGCAAAAAGAGTAGCTGCAGATGGTGAAGGAGCTTCAAAATTTATAACTATAAATGTTAAAAATTGTAAAAGTGATGAAGATGCAAAAAAAATTTCTTTTTCAATAGCAAATTCTCCCTTAGTAAAAACAGCTATTGCGGGAGAGGATCCAAATTGGGGAAGAGTTATAATGGCTATTGGAAAATCAAACGTTAGTTTAAAATTAAATAAATTATTTTTAAATTTTGGTTCATATAAAATAATTGAAAATGGAAATTTATCTAAATCTTATAATGAAAAAGAAGTTGCAAATTACATGAAAAATGAAAACATTGATATTATAGTTGATTTGGGAATTGGAAAAAAAGAGTTCACATCCTATACGATGGATTTAACTAAAAAGTATATAGAAATAAATTCTGATTATAGATCATAAAAATTTATGGAAACAATTAAAAATAAGATTTTAAAATATAATGATAAAATATAAACTGGTTTGTAAAAAGTGTAAAAATATATTTGATAGCTGGTTTGCTTCTTCCAAAGAATTTGAAAAGCTTAAGAAAAAAAATTTTTTAGGTTGTATCTCTTGTAATTCAAATGATGTTGATAAATCTCTAATGTCCCCATTAGTCATTAAAAACACCAAGCAATTTAGTAAAAAAGATGAAAAAAATAAGAATATTAGAGCTAAACTCAAAGAGTATAAAAAATTTATTAAAAGTAATTTTAATTATGTTGGTAAAAATTTTGCATACGAAGCGAGAATTATGCATTACAACAAAAAAAAACCATTAAAAGGTATATATGGAAATGCTTCTTTGGATCAGATTAAAGAACTTAAAGAAGAAGGAATTGAGACTGAAATAATCCCTTGGATTAATGAAAACGAAAATTAAATTTTTTTAAATTCAGTAATATAATTTATTGACTTATCTTTACTTAAATTCCAATTGTTAGAAATAATATTAAATTTTATTCCATCAATTTTGTTGATTTTAAGTCGATTTTTTTCCCCTAACAAAATTAATTTTGATGGTTCAACAAAATTTTCCCAATCATGAGTACCAATTGGAAGCCATCTAAGAATATATTCCGCTCCTATTATTGCAAATAAATAAGATTTTAATGTTTTATTTATTGTTGCTACAAACATTAAACCATCCTTTTTCAATAGTTTTGAGCTTTTCTCCATAAATAATTCCACATCTTCCACGTGTTCAATAATTTCTAAATTTAAAATTACATCGAAGTTTTCTTTTTGATTTAAATTTTCAGGTGAAGCACATTTATAATTTATTTTTAATTTATTCTTTTTTAAATGTGCTTTAGCAATTTTTATATTTTTTTCGGAAGCATCTATACCTGTAATATTTGCACCTAACCTACTCATAGGTTCAGCGATCAATCCGCCTCCACAACCTATATCTAAAATCTTTAAGCCAGATAAAGGTAATTTTTTTTTTTTAATTTTAAAATGTTTGATTATACTATCTTTAATATATTTTATCCTAAGAGGATTAAATATATGTAGTGGTTTAAATTTTCCTTCAGGATCCCACCACTCTTCGGCTATTTTAGAAAATTTATCAATTTCTTCTTTATTTATCGTAGTTGTTTTCATTGTATATTGACATTACAATTTAGATGTATTTTATCAATATATTTAAATAAATATAAAAATAATTATCAATGAAAATTATTGTTTTGAAATTTGGAGGTACCTCAGTAGGTACAGTGGACAGAATTAAAAATGTTGCAAATATAATTACTAGTTATATTAAAAAAAAGTATAGAGTAATTGTAGTTTCATCAGCAATGAGTGGTGTGACAAATGATCTAATAAGAAAATCAGAGAAAATTTCAAATGATTTTGATGTTCAAGAACTTGATGTTCTTTTATCTACTGGAGAACAAATAGCATGCTCATTGTTGGCAGGTAGATTGCGTCATCTTGGTTATAATTCAAGATCTTGGTTGGCTTGGCAAATTCCAATAATTACATCAGGAGATTATAATTCATCTAGGATAATTAATATTAACAAGAATAAAATTCACAAATATTTAAAATCTAATGGAATACCAATTATTACTGGTTTCCAAGGAATTAATAATAAAAGTAGAGTTACAACTTTAGGTAGGGGGGGCTCGGATACAAGTGCAATAATGGTTGCAAAATTCTTTAAAGCAAACAAATGTATTATTTATACTGATGTTGCCGGTGTAATGACAACAGACCCTAGGGTTTTTAATAAAGCTAAAAAAATAAAAGTTATTTCTTATGAAGAGATGCTAGAGATGTCATCTTTAGGTTCTAAAGTAATGCAATCTTCTTCCGTTCAAGAGGCACGGTTAAATAGAATAGATGTTGATGTTAAATCATCTTTTCAAAATAAAAGTGGAACATTAATCACAAAAAGAAGAAATATAATAAATAATAAAATAATTACTGGAGTCTCATCTACCAAAAATGATGCTAAAATTACCCTAATTGGAGTTAAAGACAAACCTGGAATAGCTGCTTCTATATTTAAACCACTTTCCGATAATAATATAAATGTAGATATGGTTGTACAAAATATTTCATCCAATGGGAAAGAAACTGATTTGACATTCACAATCAAATCTGGAGATGTAAATAAAACTAGAAAATTGATAAAATTAAATAAAAAAATTAATTTTAAAATAATGAAGGTTGATAAGGACGTTTCAAAAGTTTCTATTATAGGAGTTGGAATGATTACAACACCCGGAGTAACATATAGGATGTTCCAATCTCTTAGTGAAAAGAAAATTAATATTATGGTTATTTCAACTTCAGAGATAAAAATATCTGTGTTAATTAGTAAAAAACATCTAGTAAAAGCAGTTGCTGCTTTACATAAGGAATTTAGTTTAAATAAGTAATATGAGCATAAGACCTTTCAGAGATATAAAAAGAAAAAAAACTAAAGAAGTGAGAATAGGAAATGTTGTTTTGGGAAACAATAATCCCATTGTTGTACAATCTATGACAAATACTTTAACTTCTAATGCTTCAGAAACATTAAAACAAATTATCAACATATCAAAAGAAGGCGCAGGTTTAGTTAGAGTATCTGTGCCAGATATTGATAGCAGTAAATCTCTTAAGGAGATAACTAAACACTCACCTGTTCCAATAATAGCAGATATACATTATCATTATAAAAGAGCCATAGAATCAGCAGAAAATGGTGCTAAATGTTTAAGAATTAATCCTGGAAATATTGGAGACAAGAAAAAAATCAAAGAAATTATATCAGCTGCAAAAAATAATGACTGTGCAATCAGAATTGGAGTGAATGCTGGATCACTTGAAAAAGATATTCTAGAAAAATATAAAGAACCTTGTCCAGAGGCTTTAGTTGAAAGTGCTCTAAGAAATATTAAAATAATTGAAGAAGAAGATTTTTTTAATTTTAAAGTCAGTGTCAAATCTTCAGATATTTTTTTATCAATTGGTGCATATAAACAATTATCAAAAATTACTGACTATCCACTTCACTTGGGTATTACAGAGTCTGGTAGTTTTGTACCAGGCAGTGTAAAATCTTCAATTGGAATGGGATTATTATTACTAGAGGGTATTGGTGATACAATTAGAGTATCTTTATCAGATGATCCTATTAAGGAAGTCAAGATAGGTAATGAAATTTTAAAATCTTTAAACCTTCTTAATAGAGGTGTAAAAATTATTTCTTGTCCTTCATGCGCTAGACAAGGATTTAATGTAATTGATACAGTAAGAATATTAGAAGAGAAACTAGCTCATATACAAACCCCGATTACTCTCTCTATAATTGGATGTGTGGTAAATGGACCTGGTGAGGCAGCTTTAACAGATATAGGTATTACTGGGGGCGGCAAAGATAGTAATATGTTATATTTGAACGGTATTCAGACTTCTAAGCTCAAGAATAGCGAAATATTGTCAAAAGTAGTATCGCATGTTGAGCAAAAAGCAGCAGAAATAGAAAAAAATAAATAATGTTACCTTTAGACAAAGTTAGAGATTTAATCTCTAAACACAATTCATTGGAAAAAGATCTTTCATCTGGAAGTGTTGATAAAAAAAAATATGCAGAAAAATCGAAGGAATATTCTGATTTAAATGAAATAATTAATGAGGCAAATGAATATCTTTTATTTGATAAAGAGAAACTAGATTTGGAGAAAATTATTGATGATCAAAAAAACGATCAAGACATTAAAGATTTTGCAACTAAAGAATTGGCAGATTTAGTTGAAAAAAACCAAACAAATGAAAAAAAATTAAAAATATATCTTTTACCTAAAGATGAAGCAGATACAAAAAATGCGATCATTGAAATTAGAGCTGGTACTGGGGGACTAGAAGCAAGTCTGTTTGCATCAGATTTGTTTAAAATGTACGAAAAAGTAAGCCAAAAAAAGAAGTGGTCACTAGATATAATTAGTATTTCAAAAAGTGAAGCCGGTGGTCTTAAAGAAGTTATAGCAACTATAAAAGGAAAAAATATCTACTCCTCGTTAAAATATGAAAGTGGTGTTCACAGAGTTCAAAGAGTGCCAGACACAGAAACACAAGGCAGGGTACATACTTCAGCAGCTACAGTTGCTGTATTGCCAGAAGCTGAGGAAGTTGACCTTAAAATTGAAGATAAAGATTTAAGAATAGATGTTTTTAGAAGTAGTGGACCGGGAGGACAAAGTGTAAATACAACAGATTCAGCTGTTAGGATTACTCATATTCCATCAGGAATTGTTGTTAGTCAGCAAGATGAAAAATCACAAATAAGAAATAAGGAAAAAGGTTTAAAAATTTTGAGGTCTAGACTTTATGAAGCTGAGAGAAAAAAAAGGGATGAAGCAAGATCTAAAGATAGAAAAGATAAAATTGGATCAGGAGATAGGTCCGAAAGGATTAGAACTTATAATTTTCCACAGGGTAGAGTAACAGATCACAGAGTTAATTTAACATTACATAAGCTTGAGGAATTTATGCAAGGTGAAATTTTCGATGAAATGATTGAAAATTTGACATTGCAAGCTCAAGAACAAGAGTTAATCAATTTAAAATGAATTATAATTCAGCAATTAATTTTGCATCTAAAATACTTAAAAAAAATTTAATTAAAACAGCAAGTATAGACTCAGAAATAATACTTTCAAAAACAGTAAATTTAACTAGAGAACAGATATTGTTAAATTTAAATAAAAAATTATCAT
The DNA here is from genome assembly GCA_902597895.1 of uncultured Pelagibacteraceae bacterium. Classification (GTDB taxonomy): domain Bacteria; phylum Pseudomonadota; class Alphaproteobacteria; order Pelagibacterales; family Pelagibacteraceae; genus Pelagibacter. Next base: position 19,790 of record CACJZM010000001.1, on the reverse strand, counting down.
TTAAAGAGTTAAAATATTTTAAAAAGTTAATCAACAGAAGAAAAAAAAAAGAACCAATTGCTTATATTTTAGAAAAAAAAGAATTTTGGAAACAATCTTTTCAAATAAACTCTAATGTACTAATACCGAGACCTGATACTGAGATCTTAGTGGAGGAGGTATTAAAATGTTTGCCTTTAAGTTCTTCTAAGTCAATTTTAGAAATTGGTACCGGTAGTGGTTGTATAGTTTTATCTGTACTATCTGAGAGGAAAAACTGCTATGCTAAAGCTTTAGATATATCTAAAAAAGCTCTAAAAGTAGCCGAATGTAATGCAAAAATACAACACTTAAGAAATAGAATTCAATTTATTTACTCAGGCATTGACAAATTTTGTATCGGTAAATATGATATTATTATATCTAATCCACCATACATTAAATCTGCGAGCATTAAAAATTTAGATGAGGATGTTAGATTGTATGAACCCAGAATTGCTTTAGACGGTGGATATGATGGATACTCTCTAATAAGAGAAGTAATTAAAAAAAGTTCATATTTATTGAAAAATGGTGGAAAACTTTTTTTGGAAATTGGATTTGAACAAATTAATGAGGTCAAAAAATTGCTAAAAGACAATCATTTTTATGTAAATAAAATTGCAAAAGATCTAAGAAAAATAAATAGATGCATTATATCTACTAAAATTTAGTCTTTATTTAATATGAGAAATTTTAAAAATAACCATAGAAGAAACAGATTTAGAAAAAACGGATCCAACCAAGGCCATCATAAGGATAATGGTCACAAATCTGTTGCAGACTTTTCTAATAATTTAAATTACCGACCTCGAAATCAATGGAAAAACAATCAAAACGCTTCTAAGTTAATTGAAAAATATACCAATCTTGCAAGAGAAGCGTTATCAAATGGAGATAAGATTTTATCAGAAAGTTATTTTCAACATGCAGATCACTTTATTAGGATCCAAGGTGAAAAAGAAATAATTAAATCTAACTCAAGTAATAAAATTGAGGAACTTAGAAAAGAAGAAGTAGAAGATACTAAGGAACAAAGCCCTGCAGACAATTAATTTAATCCTGCAATTAACTCAGATTTCATAACCTCGATTTTAATTTTTTCAATTTCAAACCTCTCTCTTTCTTTGCCTTTAAGAATTTTACCCGAAGGAAGTTTTAGAGTTTGAGAATTCACTTTTTTTCCATTTTCAATTACTTCATAATGCAAGTGTGGGCCAGTCGACATCCCAGTTGAGCCAACATATCCAATTATCTGTCCTTGCCTTACCCTATTACCTTCTTTAGCTATTCTTGCAAACTTTGATAGGTGAGCATACACCGTTGAATAGGTTGAATTATGTTTTATTTTGATACAATTTCCACCTCCACCACACCATCTTGCTCTGACTATTTTTCCATCACCAGATGCCATTATTGGAGTTCCCTCTGGTGCTGCAAAATCAGTTCCTCTATGCATTTTATTAAAACCTAAAATAGGATGTTTTCTCATACCAAAGCTTGAAGATAATCTGGCACCATTTATTGGTGTCTTCATTAAACTTTTCTTAATACTTTTTCCAAAGTTATCAAAATAATCGTAACCTTCTTTAGTTTTGAAACCATACAAGGGTAAATCTTTTCCCTGTAAATTCAAATTTGCATATATAATATTTCCAGTCTCTACTATTCTTTTATTGTCATCTAAAAAAGTTTCATACATAAGTTGAAAACTATCATTCTTCCAAATATCTCTTTGAAAATCTACCTGGAAACCATATACTCTAGCAAAATCTATAATGACATTAGGTTGAATTCCATTTTTTATTGAGCTTTCATATAAACTATTAGATATTGTAGATTCTTTGTATGAAACAACTCTTTTAAGACTTTTTTGTATCTCTTTATATTGAAATTTATCTGTACTTTCATTTAGACTGTATAGTATAGATTTAGTTTTGGACATTTCTACTAATAATTCTATGATTTTTTTCGATTTTCTTTTATCAATTTTAAAAATTATTTTTTGACCCTTTAATAAATTAGAAACACTCTTCTTTTTTAAAACCTCTTTTAATATTTTTTGTTTTTCACTACTTTGAATTTCTATTTGATTTAATATCTTTTGAAAGTTATCTCCACTTTTAACCTCTATAATTATTTTCTCATATCTAGGATCAAGATTTTCAATGATTGATGTAGATGTTTTATTTAAGTAAATATTTTCTAGAAGTTTTTGAAAATCAAAATTTTGTTTTTTTTTAAAATTAGTAAAATAATTACTTAATGAGATGCATAAAATTATTAAAAATAAACTTAAAAAATGAAGGTTATATTTTTTAACTATTATTTGAATTTTAGAAGTTAACATTCTATTAAACTAACAAAAAACATTGATTTTTATAGTATTTTTAACAGTTTTTTTTCAATCTAATTACTTGATTTACTTTTAATATAGCTTATAAGCGTCACACTCAACGTAAGAAAAGTTGTTATTTATTAGGCTTTTTAGCCTAATTAGCTATTTTATATGTAAATATTTAAGAAGAGAAGTGTGGACGGTTAAGGTTACCAATTTTGTCGTACACACTTCAATTATATATAAATTTTATTCTTAGAATTTATATTGAAGCTAGTGTGCGCCGTTTTTAAACTTGAGAGTTTGATCATGGCTCAGAACGTACGCTGGCGGCACGCCTTATACATGCAAGTCGAACGAAGTAGCAATACTTAGTGGCAGACGGGTGAGTAACATGTAGGTATCTTCCCTTTGGTGAGGAATAACACGAGGAAACTTGTGCTAATACCTCATAAGTCTTTACGGAGAAAGCTTTATGCGCCATTGGATGAGCCTGCACTTGATTAGTTTGTTGGTGGGGTAATGGCCTACCAAGACTGTGATCAATAGCTGATCTGAGAGGATGATCAGCCACATTGGGACTGAGACACGGCCCAAACTCCTACGGGAGGCAGCAGTAGGGAATATTGCACAATGGAGGAAACTCTGATGCAGCGATGCCGCGTGAGTGAAGAAGGCCTTTGGGTTGTAAAGCTCTTTCGTCGGGGAAGAAAATGACTGTACCCGAATAAGAAGGTCCGGCTAACTTCGTGCCAGCAGCCGCGGTAATACGAAGGGACCTAGCGTAGTTCGGAATTACTGGGCTTAAAGAGTTCGTAGGTTGTTAAAAAAGTTGGTGGTGAAATCCCAGAGCTCAACTCTGGAACTGCCATCAAAACTTTTTAGCTAGAGTATGATAGAGGAAAGCAGAATTTCTAGTGTAGAGGTGAAATTCGTAGATATTAGAAAGAATACCAATTGCGAAGGCAGCTTTCTGGATCATTACTGACGCTGAGGAACGAAAGCATGGGTAGCGAAGAGGATTAGATACCCTCGTAGTCCATGCCGTAAACGATGTGTGTTAGACGTTGGAAATTTATTTTCAGTGTCGCAGCGAAAGCAGTAAACACACCGCCTGGGGAGTACGACCGCAAGGTTAAAACTCAAATGAATTGACGGGGACCCGCACAAGTAGTGGAGCATGTGGTTTAATTCGAAGATACGCGCAGAACCTTACCAACACTTGACATGTTCGTCGCGACTCTAAGAGATTAGAGTTTTCGGTTCGGCCGGACGAAACACAGGTGCTGCATGGCTGTCGTCAGCTCGTGTCGTGAGATGTTGGGTTAAGTCCCGCAACGAGCGCAACCCTCACTTTTAGTTGCCATCATTTAGTTGGGCACTCTGAAAGAACTGCCAGTGATAAGCTGGAGGAAGGTGGGGATGACGTCAAGTCCTCATGGCCCTTACGTGTTGGGCTACACACGTGCTACAATGGCATTTACAATAGGAAGCAAGATGGCGACATCAAGCAAATCCTAAAAAAATGCCTCAGTTCGGATTGTACTCTGCAACTCGAGTACATGAAGCTGGAATTACTAGTAATCGCGGATCAGCGCGCCGCGGTGAATGCGTTCCCGGGTCTTGTACACACCGCCCGTCACACCATGGGAGTTGGTTCTACCTTAAGGCAAAGTTTAAAACCTTTGACCACGGTATAGTCAGCGACTGGGGTGAAGTCGTAACAAGGTAGCCGTAGGGGAACCTGCGGCTGGATTACCTCCTTTCTAAGGATGATTAAGGATTATTTCTTAATCTAAATATTTAACAGGTTAATGTTGACCGTCCTCATTTCTCTTCTTAAAGTAGTGTTTCTCTTTTCTGCATAAGGGCCGGTAGCTCAGTTGGTTAGAGCACACCCTTGATAAGGGTGGGGTCGAAAGTTCGAGTCTTTCTCGGCCCACCAAATTAATGGGGGATTAGCTCAGCTGGGAGAGCGCCTGATTTGCATTCAGGAGGTCAGCGGTTCGATCCCGCTATCCTCCACCAAGAAACACTTAGCTATTTTATTCGTGAATATTTTTTAATTATTATCAATATCTATATCCGATTGTTCGAATAGATGAACAATCATGAATGTTCAAATAGATGAACATTCCAACAAAATTTGATTCAACACAGAATTTTTTTCTGTGCATAAATCAAGCGTTTAAGGGCGTGTGGCGGATGCCTTGGCACTGAAAGCCGAAGAAGGACGTGGTATACTGCGATAAGTTGCGGGGAACTGTATGCAAGTTTTGATCCGTAAATTTCCGAATGGGGAAACCCACCACTTTATGTGGTACTTTAAACTGAATTAATAAGTTTAAAGAGACAACCTGGAGAACTGAAACATCTAAGTAACCAGAGGAAAAGAAATCAATTGAGATTCCGTTAGTAGTGGCGAGCGAAAGCG
>CACJZM010000001.1:0-12500 GCA_902597895.1 uncultured Pelagibacteraceae bacterium | reverse complement strand
ACTGAAAAAAATTTTCAATGATATAATATTTGGTATTCTAATTTTGCTTTAGCAATCATTCTATCTAACCATTAATAACAGCAATAAATTTCAGTTTTCGTAGTTAAAAAACCAAACTTTTCTTCAAATTTAATTATATTTTTTTTTTTCAAATTTAATAAAAGTTTTTTGTGTCTATAAAATTGCTTTGGTAAAGGCCAATCTTGTGAATACATTTTTTTAAACTTTATCGATTTTTTTTTCATGAAAGATAAAATCTTTTTTTTATTAGCTAAACCAATAATGGGAATAATCATTTTTCCATTTTTATTTGTATACTTTTTAAATTCATTTAAAATTTTTATAGTAAACTTAATCCCATCAGACCCACTATCGTTAGGTGCATAATCATACCAGCCAGATATTGGGTTTAATTTACTTGTAATAGCTGAAATATCATTAATTATGATGTCAAATTTATAGTCTTTCCAATTATCAAAAAGTTTGGATTTTTTAATTTCATATTTAGCTTTATTTTGAATAGCATTAAAAATTGAACAATCAATGGCAGAATTTGAAATATCTGAAGCATAAATTTTTTCTATAAATTTTTTTTTATAAAGATAATTAGATATAATCCCTGAACCACATCCAAGTTCCAAAACTTTATTTTTCTTTTTTATTAATTTTTTAGATGCTTTTATTAAAAGGAATGTAGTTAAGTTTGGAGCGAAAACTTTTTTATTAAGATATAAATTAAGATTTTCATTTTGATCTATTTGAATTTTTTTTAATTCATAGTTTTTCATTTATGATTTAACTAAATCCACCATTTACAGGAATTATTGCGCCAGACACATATTTAGATTTTATTATAAAATTTATTGCATTATAAACAGATTGAAAATCTCCTATAGATCCAGTATCTGTATTTTTTATTAAATTTTTTTTCGTACTTTTTTTCAAACTATTAGATAGTTTACTTTCAAATATACCCAGACTAAGATAATTTGTTGTTATTCCAAATCTTGCATATTCTTTAGATAAAACTTTAGAATAACCAACAAGAGCATACTTACTAATAGAATAACCTGATATTCCTGTATCACCCTTTAAAGCTCTTGAAGAGCCTGAAAAAATTATCCTGCCCCAATCGTTTTTGATCATTATTGGTAATACTTTTTTTATAATTTTGTGAGGATTAATTAAATTTGTATCAACTTCTTTTAATAACTCTTTATCAGTTTTATTGATGATTAAATTTGATATCGATAAACTTTCCATGAATAATAATACAATTTTTTTACTTTTAATTTTAGAAATAAATTTGGTGATAGTCTCTATTTTTGTATAACGATGAGTTTTGTATTCTTTTATTGATTTCAAATCAGAAAATTTTGAAAATGCATTAATTTTGTAATCTTTTTTTTTTATAAAAACATTTCTGGCAATATTAGATCCACCACCAACTATTATTATATGAATTTGTTCAGACATGTGCTTTTATATATAGCATCAGTTAATTAATGTATATTTTAAATTTTTAATAATTTAACTCGAATAATAATTAGTCAATTGACTAGTAATTTTAATTAATATAATAAATAATATTATGTTGTTGTCAAAAGATACTATTATAAGTGTTATCAGTAAAGTTCTTAAAGTTAGCAAAAAAAAAATTAATATAAATTCAGGATCAGAAAACATCGAATCCTGGGACTCCTTGGCACAACTTTCTATACTTTCTGAGTTAGATAAAAAAACTAAAGGTAAAGTTTTAAAAATACAGGAAATATCTACAGCTTATTCTGTTAAAAAAATAATAAAAGTTCTAAAAAAAAAGAAGCTTTTCAAGTAATAAATGAACAACCTTACTATCCGCAATTTATCTCACGTTATGGGGTCTAAAAAAATATCTTGCTCTAGCTTTATGAAAAAAAACCCTCATTGGAATATGGCTGAGGTTAAAAAAAAAACTGGAATTAACTATATTTATGAATCAAATGAGAATGAAGATGTTTTAGAATTATCCTACAAATCATCTTCCAAAACTTTAAAAAAATTTAATAAAAAAAAAATTGATTCTATAGTTGTTGTTACACAAACAGCAAAAAATAAACTCCCTTCTGTTTCATGTGTGCTTCAAGAAAAATTAAAACTTAATAAAAATGTATTTACTTTAGACATTAACTTAGGTTGTTCGGGGTTTATTTATGCTTTGGCTACATTACACTCCTTCTTTTCTTCAAATATTACCAGAAATACTTTGTTAATTTGCTCTGATACATATACTAAATTTTTAGAAAATAATGATCGAACCTGTAGAACTATTTTTAGTGATTCCGCATCATCTTGTATTGTAAGTGCTCATTCATCAAATATTTCCCCTGTATTTAATTTTTTTACTGATGGATCTGGAGCAAATGATCTAATTGAAAAAAATAATTATATTAAAATGAATGGTTCTGGCGTTTTTCTTTTTACTACAAAAACAATTCCAAATCTTATCAATAATTTACTAAAAAAAAATAATCTTAAGATTAAAGATATTGATCATTTTATATTTCATCAAGCTAGCAAACTAGTTTTGGATAAATTGAAATTAGAATTAAAAATACCAAGTAATAAATTTCATATAAATTATGATAAAATTGGAAATACTACTTCAGCATCTATACCAATAGTATTGGAGGAATTAATTAAAAATAAAATGTTAAAAAAAAATAATAATTTAATGCTTGTAGGTTTCGGAGTGGGTTTGTCAGCAGCATGCTGTATTTTAAAGTGGAAATAAAGTCTTTTTATTAATGAAAAAATTAAAAATATTTATTAAAGGTGAAACGATTAATCTATCCAAACCAACTCTTGAATTTGCAAAAAAATCTAATTGGTATTCTTGGTTAAATAATAAAATAATTACCAAACACCTTGACGATATACCTAAAAGACAAAAAAATACCCCAGCGAAACAAGTAAAGTTTTTTTTATCTGAAAGAAAAAAAAGATTTATGTTAATAATTTCTACAAAAAGTAACATTTATAAGGGTATAATTTCACTATCCAATATTAATAGAACTAACAATTCTTGTGAATTAGCATTAATCACTGATACTAGTATTGAGCCTCATTTAGCTCCTTATGCTGCTCTAGAAGCTGTAGCAAAAATAACTGAGTATGCTTTTAAAAATTTGGGTATAAAAAAAATTACTGGTGATGGTAAAGTAGTTTTGAAACTTTGGAGACAAAGAATGGAATTATTAGGATACAAATTTATCACAATAACAAATGATAATTATATGTATAAAAAAAAATTGCCCCCATCTTATATTTCTTCTTGTCATTATGAGGATTATGAGAAAATAATAAAAAGGCGAGGACATTATTGGGATAATTTAAAAAATATGAAGAGAAGAATAAGCAAACTTCCGAAAGAAAATTTTGCGGATATTTATTTGAAGTTTTTAAAAAACCATAAAAACAAATATTATAAAAAAATATTTAAAATATTAAAGTAATTATTAATTCTTTTTATTTTTCAAAACTTCATAACCTTGTCTAAGAGATATTACTTTTTTATTGTCTTTTGGTGGGATTGAACAAAATCCAAGAAATTGTTTTTCTAAATTATTTAGCTTTGTATATATTCTGTTTGGTAAAAGATGAATATAATCAAATCTTTGTTTAATAAACCATGACTGCACAATGTAGACCAAAGTTCTATTTGGAGTATTTATTTTAGCTTCACATCTTCCGTGCCAAATCCTACTATCATAGATAATTAAATCCCCTTTTTTGCCCTCCAGATATAGATAGTTATAGTTTTTTTTATTTCTATCCGGGTAACTATCCTTGCGATGTGTTTTTTTAACTAATATTGTGCAAGCATTATCTCTAGTTCTGTCATCTAATAAAAAAAGAACATTAGCCATATAAAGTTTGCTTGAAGAACTAGGTATGTATGAATCCAAATGTAAATTCATAAAGCCTTTTTCATCAATAATCATGGATTCTCCCAAAATATAATTTGGAAGTTTTAAATTAATAGTTTTATAAAAAGGATCATTCAATAACGGCATCAAAATTTTTTGGACTTCTTTTTTACAGATAATTTTTGTAAAAATCCTATCATAGTTATGTAGGTGCCAAATGTTATTTCCTGTTTTTACAGTATTTTTTTGTTTTTCTATTTTTTTAACTTTTTTTTTAATCAAAGATAATTCAGTAGTGGATAAAAAATTTTTAATTACTGTATATCCTTGTTTTTTAATTTTATTAACATGGAGTTTATGATTAATTTTTTTCATATAAATACCAACTATAGATGATAAATTTTAGAGGAATTTAATTTTTTATACTTACCTCTTGTATCAAATATCAATTTTCCTTCTTTTAAAATTTTTTTATAATTAAAATCAGAGTGATCTGTAAGTAATAAAATAGCATCAAATTTGTTATAGTTATTTGTAGAAGTTGAATAATAGATTTTACCATTTACATTTATATTTTTAATATAAGGATCTTTGTAATTTATATTATATTTTTTTACAATTAATTTCTTGAAAATTTTAAGAGAAGGAGACTCTCTCAAATCATTTATGTCTTTTTTATAAGTTAAACCTAATACAAGTATTTTATCTGTTTTTTTTAATCTTTGTAAAATGTTTTTTGTTATCCAATAAGTAACATTTTTATTTGCTTGGACACTAAGATTTATAAACTTTGTCTCACTTTTATTTTTTTTTGCTAACCAACTCATGAATATTGGGTCAATTGGTATGCAGTGTCCCCCAACACCAGGTCCTGGTAAAAATTTTGTAAAACCAAAAGGTTTTGAGGCTGCTGCATCTATTATTTTATGAATATTTAAGTTTAATTTATGAGTTAATATTTTCATCTCATTAACAAGACCAATATTCACTGACCTATATATATTTTCAAGTAATTTAGCTGTTTCTGCAATTTCTAATGAGTCACATTCATAGATGCTATTAAATACTTTTCCGTATAAGAATTTTATTTTTTTTAAACATTTATTTGAATGACCAGATATAAGTTTGGTAATATTTTTATATGCAGTTTGATTTTCAATATTTCTTTTGCCTGGATCTATTCTTTCAGGGGAATAGCACAAGAAAAAGTTTTTTCCTAATTTAAATTTTTTATTTATTTTTTTTTCAAAAATATCTTTGGTAGCTCCAGTATAAACACTACTTTCTAAAATTATTGTCTGGTTTTTTCTAAGATATTTATATATTTCAATAAAACAATTTTCAATATGACTCATATCAGGACAATTTTTTTTCAGAGGAGATGGCAAACATATAATAATATAATCACAAATAGAAATTTTATTATAGTTAATATTGCTATAAAAAGTATTTGATCTTAATCTTTTTAATTCTGAATTTTTTATATCAGAATTATAAGATATTCCTTTTTTTAATAACTTAATCCTATTTATGTCTTTATCAAAACCAAAAACATTAAATTTTTTATTTATAAGTAATAACAAAGGTAAACCAACATATCCTAAGCCTATGATACCTACATTTAATTTTTTTTTCATAAATTTTAATTCAATCTTTTAAAACCAGAATGACAAATAACACCTTTTAGTTTTTCATCTACAGATTTTTTGCCTGTTTCAAATTCTGATATTTGATAAAATAATTGATCTAAGATCTCAAAATAATTTTTCAGAATTTTTGTATTATGTTTTACAGAAACAAATATTGCATTAGTAGCCAAATAGCCTTTTTTCAGCATTTCTTGTGTTATAAATGTTTTGTATTTAAGCCAATCATTAGAAACTATACTAAATGTAGAGAGTGCTGGAATTCCATTTAACTGAATGTTAATGTTGTTTTTTTTTGCTAGAAACTTCCATTTTTTTTGAACTTCACTTCCTATTTCAGTAATAGTTTCCCATGATTTAGTTTTTTCCATAATATCTAATGTTTTATTTGCAGCAACTGGTCCAGATCTTTCACTCCAAAACGTGCTACTTATAAAACTACTTTGCGCATAATCCATAATTTCTCTCTTTCCAATTATAGCTGTGATCCCATATCCATTTCCTAAAGCTTTACCAAACCAAGCCATATCTGGATCAACCCCATAGATTTTATGAAGACCTCCAAAGCTTTGTCTAAAACCAGAGGAACATTCATCAAATATTAAAATTATTTTTTTTTTATTACACAAATCTCTTACTTTTTTTAAAAAATTATTTTCTGGTTTTTGATTTCTTGATACTTCCATTTTAATTGTTCCAATATCGTGTTCTCTCACTATTTTTTCTAATTCATGAAAATTATTATAATTAAAAGGTATTGCAGTATTTTTTAAACTTTTAGGAACCCCAGCAGGATCTAAGCCTGGCATCAAATGAGGTTTTAACCCATCTGTGCTTTTTAAGTTCGCAGACAGGTACCAATCATGCCAACCATGATAACCACAAAAAGCAATTTTACTTTTCCCACTAGCTGCTCTTGCAATTCTAACTGCTATTGCGCTTGCTTCCCCGCCAGTTCTCGCAAGCCTAGCCATATCAGACCAGGGATGCATAGCCACAAGTCTCTCACACAACTCAACTTCTTCTGGACAATTCAAAGTAGTGATATTACTTTTTGAAATAGCTGATTTAACTGCATTATCAACTTCTGAGTTTGCATAACCGAGTATATTAGATCCAACTCCCATAAGTGATACATCGGTATATTTTTTTCCATCCAAATCCCAGATCTCACATCCCTTAGCTTTGTTAAAATAGGCAGGCCATAAATCAGGATGAAATAATTCTGGTCTTTTAGATAAAATCATGTTCCCACCAGGAATTAAACTCTTTGCTCTTCTCCAAAGTTTTTGCGTTTTGGTCATTCTAGCACCTTCGTTTCTTAATATACTATTATTTGAAGCTAATTTTTTCTTCTTTAAAACTTTTTTTATAGCATCTTCCCAACTAAAATAAATATTTGGTTTAAATTCTGCATAAATTAATCTAATTACCTTTAAATCTTCTAATTCATCAAGTGACCATCTAAATTTTGAATAATCAATTTTATTTTCATAATTATATTTTTTAAATTTTTTATTTTTAATTATATATGGTGTAACATGCTCTTTCTCATACTTTAACTTGGCATTTTTATATGTTTTTTTTAATGTTTGAAAAGAAAAAATTTCAATATCTTGTCCATCAGGATAGGTCATTGGTTGTGTGTTACATAAAAAGTCAACTTTTTTTTCTATGAACTTTTTTATCATTTTATCTAAAAGTCTATAATCAAGTATAACACTGTCTCCTGTTATCCTTACTACAATGCTCGCATTGTAAGTATTTGCGGCATCAAAAAATCTTTTTAAAACATTCTGATCTTCGCCTATATATAAATTTATATTTTTCTTTTTTAAAAATTCTATTAAAGGTAAATTTTTTTTATTTTTAGAAGTTGCAACTACTATATTGTCTAAATATTTTGATTTACTTATTCTTTTAAATAAACATTCTATTGCTGGTATACCATTAATTTTTTTTAAAACTTTTCCTGGAAGTCTGACTGAATTTAATCTTGCTTCAATTATAGCAACTATATTTTGGCTCATTGATTATTTATTCTAGGTTAATTAATTCCTTTATTCCTTCATCAAGATCTTTTTTAGGTCGATATTTTGTGTGATTATATACTCTTTTTAAATCAGGATATCTTTCAAAAATTTCTCTACTTTTGCTTCTATCACTTTTATGATGTGGAATCTTTTTAATTTTGATTTTTTTATCTGATATTTTTATGAATTTTTTAGCTAAATTTATAATTGAAATTGGTTCGTTATTATTGCCAATATTATATGTTTCGTTTGGTTTTCCTTTTTCCATAACTTTAATTAATCCTTTTGCCGCATCACTAACATTGCAAAAAGATCTTATTTGATTTCCATTTCCAAAAACTGTCAAAGATTTGCCTGATCTAATTTGTTTTTTAAATTTTGACATCACAAAATTATCTTTTTGACCTAAGCCATATACATTAAAAAATCTTACAATATTATATTTTAATTTATATTTTTGATAAAAACCTTTAACATATTCTTCTCCAATAATTTTACTTATTCCATAGACTGATTTACATTTTAGTTCTGCTTTTTCACTGATAGGAAATAACTTTTGCTCACCATAAACTTCGGAAGATGAGCAAAAAATAAATTTTTTAATTTTATTTTTTACAGATGCTTTTAAAATATTTCTTGTGCCAGTTATATTTACATCTAAACAATCTAATTTATTTTCATCAGTTAACTTAACACCTAATTTAGCTGCTAAATGAATTACAATTTGGCATCCTATAATTGATTTATTTAGGATTTTTTTATCAGAAACACTTCCTTTAAAGAAATTAAGTTTTTTATCTGTAATATTTGGTTTTTTTAGATCAAGACAATTTATTTTATAATTGTTTTTTAGAAGTATTTTTAATAGGCTTGTTCCAATAAAACCAGAACCTCCTGTTATTAAAATTTTTTTCATTTAAACTAATCTTTTAAAATATTCTTATATCAAATCAATAAATTTTTGCTTTATTGTACATTTAGAATTAAGAAAATTAATATTTTTCATCTTCAAAAATATAGTCTTTACCCTCAATTAGTGAGTTAATTACCATATTTAAACCTGGGTCAAGCTTTTTATTATAAAGCTCTAAATAATTATTTTTGATACCGACATTTGGATTTTTATTTTTTTTTTCATAAAATGAATTGATAGGGATAGTTCGTCTAAACCAAAAATAATATGCGTATTTTTTTGCTCTTTTTACTTGATCATCATTCATTGAATTTTTTTTTAATGGAATTTTATTTAATTCATTTAAGTATTCTTCTTTAGAATATATATCGTTAGTAATTAACTTGTGACTTATAAAGCTCTCTCCACAAACTATAGTTGGAATACCAGATGCTGCTGACTCTGTTGCGATTTTTGATGCATATACTATCAAACAATTGGACTTTTGCAAAAGTGCATAGGTGCTGAAATTATCTTCTGGTCTTATTAAAAATATATTTTTTGGAATTTTTTTATACCTCTGTATAATCGAATCTTCTACTCTTTGTTTTGATGGCTTGGTTTTGCTTGCTTCGGCAGGATGAATTCTTATTACAAGTTGAATGTCCGGTCTTTCTTTAAAATAATCAATAGTGAAAAAAAGCCATTCCAACATATCTGAAAAAAAATTGGTTGGAAAATATACTTGCGCATCCCACAACATATTAGTTGCAAGAGCTACTATTGGCTTGTCATTTGAAATGCCTTTTTTTGCAAAATAACTATCAGCATCAAAAATTGGATTTTCAAAATTAAACTCCCAGTCTTCTGAGCCATGCCATCTTGATTGTAAATATTTATCAAGTTTTTCTTCTAAATTTCTAGTGAAATTAAAATTATTCCATTTATTTTCTTCTTCATGGAGTAATGCCTTGTGGTATGTGTCGTTTCTAGTAATCCAAACAGAGTTTGTTCTATAACCATAACACCAAGTAGAAGAGCCAATTTTGTTTTTCTTTGCACAATCCAATACTACGCCTTGTGGTACATATATGCCGTGATTAATAAAAATCTCGTCATATTTTTTTTTGCTAAATAAATTTTCACATACTTTCTTAGTAATTATTGCTGATTTTAAGTATTTTATAAGTATAGATTTAGAATTTTTGTAATCTTCAAAATTTGTTCCGGTAAAATATCTAATGGTTCCAGAATTAGCATGTTCACCTACTGGTATTTCATCTATAGAAATTTTTTTTAATTTTTCAAATGTATAATTATCGAAATTCAAATCATTAATTTCTTCTAACTCTTTTTGTGATATTAAGTCAGAAAATTTTATAACGTTACCATTGAAGCTTTTGATATAATTTTTAGCTCTTAAAAAACAAAAACTACAAATTTTTTTTGATCCATGTTTATTAAATTTTTCTTCTTGAATATGAAATATTGTTGCCATTACACAAGCTGGTAAAATTTCATCACATAATAAAAAATCTACTTCACAACCTTCGCTTTCTAAAATATTACCTATTAAACTTTCAAAAGTAAGAATTGATTGAAGACCACCAGTTGAAATAGGAATTAAAATTTTTTTGTTAATTTTTTTTTTTGAATTTTTTTGTAAATTTTTTAAATTGGAAAGTCTATTTCCTATTAAAAAATTTCTAAAAATTTTTATATATTTAATCAAATCTGTCATAAGTTTGGCTTATTTTAATATAATCTGAGATAATTTGGTAGAACCCAACCCTTTTATCTTCTTAATACCATAATTTTTTTCGACTCTAACTCTGTCATTAAAATGTGGTGTAGATGCTTCAATTATTTTACAATCGGTAATTGCTTCTTCTTGATGTATAGAATATGGCTGAAAATGAAAAGCATCTCCTTTTTTTAAAATTTTATTAATTAATTTACCTTTTCCATTATCAAATCTAACTTTAAGTTTTCCAGAAATTAAGTAACCACATTCATTTTTTTTACGGTGATATTGTAAGCCACCTTTATTGCCTTTCTTGATATGAAGTAATTTTAAGGACAAAACTTTTGGAATTAGAGCTAACAATATTTCATTTCCCCATTCTCTACGACCAACACTTTTTTTTTTAGGAAATATTACTCCAACTTTTTTTTTTACTTTAATCATTTAATATTTTCAAAAAGTATTAATTCATCAGTTTCGTGATCTTTTAAAAGTTTCTTTCCAATTAATTTTTCATACATATATGGTTCTAAACCACCTCCAGGAGATTTAAATGATAAATCTTCATATTTTAGTAAATGACCAGCTTTTAGATCTTTTTTTATAACAATTGATTTTTTCATTTTAAAAAGTGGTTTTTCTTCACTTTTTAGAAGTTTTTTATTTTCAGATCCCATCATATCTTTTATTCTTCTTATATTTCTCACAAATCTACTTAGACCTTGTGGTTCCAAAGAAAACGAATGATCAGTTCCTTTATTTGATCTATTTAAAGTAAAATGTTTTTCAAAATATCTTGCTCCCAGCATATAAGCAATTGGACCAGCATCAATACCATTTTCATGGTCAGATAAACCTATTCCGAATTTTTTAAACTCTTTTTTAAAAACACTTATAACTGAAAGATTCATATCTTTTATGCTTGCAGGATATGATGCTGTGCAGTGCATTACAATTAATTTATCATTAATTTTTGATATGTTATCAACTGCTCTTTTTACATCATCTAAACTTCCGCCACCTGTACTTAAAAAAACTGGCTTATTTAGTTTTGCAATCTCTTTTTGAAGTGGTGTATTAGTCAAATCCGCAGATGCAATTTTGTAAGCAGGCAATTCTAGCTTTGCTAATAAATCAACACTAGGTTTGTCAAATGGTGTAGCAAAAAAACCTATTTTAATCTCATCTGAAAAAGCCTTCAAATCTTTAAATTGTTCAAAATCAAATTCTAGAAATTCTCTATGTGTTCCGTATACTTCGCCAAAACTGTTCTCGTGATCATAAACACTATTATAAAAAGCTTTTGTATATAAAGCTTTATTATCTCTTTTTTGAAATTTTACTGCATCTACACCACAGTTTTTTGCTTCTTTAATTAATTCTAATGCCTGATCAAAATTTCCTTGATGGTTATGACCAATTTCAGCAACAACAAATGGTTTTTTACCTAAATTCTCAAAAGTCATGCTATTTTATAACCGATTATAATAATATTAAAAGAATTGTTTTAAAAATTGTTCTAAATTTATAATTTTCCACTCAAGAGCTCTCGTATGTTTTATTGGACTTTTTTTTAAAATTTTATTTAATATTTTAGATTTCCCATAATTTTTATCTTTTAATTCATTTGGAAAACCAGAAAAACCTGTTTTTGGCAAAATATTTTTTTTGTTTAAATATTTTGAAAAAACTTTTTTAAGAATATATTTTTGTCTAAATCTTATATCACTTACTTTTTCATTAATCTTATATCTTAATGGTAAATTTAAAATTATTTTTAGAATATTTTTTTGAATGTATACATTTCTTGGCTCAACCGAATTTTCACAACAAATAAGATCATTTGACCTGTTAGCAACATTAATCGATTGAATAAAATAATCTAAAAATAGAGAAGCTTGTATATTTCTCTCTCTTTTGGATTTTATGAAACTATAGTGTTTTAACGTTTCTTGCCATTTTTTATCTAAATAATCTTTTAAGAAATTGTCTTTTCCTCTTAATAATAATTTATTGTTTTGTATTGAAGAGTAAGGAGACATATTATTAGAAAAATCATATTTTTTAAGAAAAGTTTTAAGATAAACTTGCTGACCTCCTAGAAGCTCATCTACCCCGTCTGCTGAAAAAAATACTTTGCATTTTTCTTCTTTAAATTTTTCAGATAATAAAAACCTCCCCGCAAGATCATGTGTTTGTAGAGGGCTAGAAACTATTTTATAACATTTTTGAGTCAGTTTTTTATAATTTTTTATATTCATTTTAATTTTTTTTATT